>CAIVJE010000167.1 GCA_903906135.1 uncultured Verrucomicrobiota bacterium
ACCAAATTCTGGCGCGGTGCTACTGACCGTACGCGAATTGATGGGCAATGTATCAAAAACCGGCGGCGTGATGAGCACGAGCTGAGCGCCGATCGCGTGAACTTTCTCGATTAATCGGCTGAGTCCATGGGTGAAGGCAGCCAGACGCTCGGGGGAGGATGGATGATAGATGCCATCGTTCATGCCGTAGCAGGCTAAGACGACTTGCGGTTGAATTAACTCCAGCGCGCGATCCAGACGGTCGAAGAGGCAGGGGCGGGGAGCGGGATGATCGGGCTCGGTTAAGCCAGAGAGGGTTTCGCTGGAAAGACCGATACTGATGAGGTCGGTGTGAGCATCGGGTGCAAAACGCTGCAGATAATATTCAAGATAGGATACATAGCGACCGTCCTGGGTGATGCTGTCACCGAGGACAAGGACGCGCTGGCGGGCAAGCAGGGCTGGGGTGCTGGTCGCGGCGCGAGCCGTGAAAGAGAGCAAGAGCAGGAAAACAAAAAGGAAACGGCGCATGGTGAGAGAAGCAGTTGGATAATAGGTAGCGGGCCGAAGATTGGCCACAACCAGCACAAAAAATGCAAAAGAATAATGATGGATGATGGACTCTGAATTGCCAATCCCGCGCACGCCACCGCGGCGAGGTGAAAGGGTCTTCCACGCTGTGCGCTGGGGTAATCATCCCTGCCATGCGCAAGCCTCCGATTGCGCCCGCCCGACCGGTGCCGCGTGAGCGGGCGCGCTTCTGGTCGGATCGCCGCATCGCAATTTTCCAGAACCGCAACACGACCTCAGCTGCGAGGCGCCACCCTAGCCCTGCGCGCACTGGGCCACGTCAGCGTCGTCGGCGAAACAAGTAGCGATCGGCCTGACGGAATTTGATCTCGTTTCCTGGCCAAGAGTCATGGCGGGATCATTCCCCAGCGCATCGTGCTCGGCCGACGGGCTACTTCTTCACTGGTGGTTTTAGCAGAGTATGAAAGCCCATGGATTTTTCCTGCACGGGCGGGGCGTGCGGCGGATCGAGCAGTTCCATGATGCGGCGGAGCACTTCGAAGATCGCAACTTCGTGTCCATCGAGCCGGGCACTGAGCTTGGCTTCGAGTTTCTTGAGCTCGGCCGCCAGCTCCTTTGAACCTGAGAGTAGCTCGCGCATTTGTACGAACGCCCGAACGACAAAGACACTCATGCGCACGGCTTGCGGGCTGTTGAGGATATTGGCGGCCATGACCGCGCCATTTTCGGTGAATGCGTAGGGGAGGAATTTGATATTCTGCCCGCGCTTCAAGGTCGCAATTTGCGACCTTGAACGTGCGGCAGTTTCCGCCTCACCCGGGGTTAGTCGAAAACTAAAATCAGACGGGAACCGCTGGGCATTGCGCTTGGCCTGCTCATTGAGCCGCTTGGTCGTGACGCCGTAAATGGCAGCGAGGTCGGAATCAAGGATCACCTTCTGACCGCGAATGGTCAGGATGCGGGAGGCGACGGTGTCGGCGGGAATGATCTGGGCGCGCCCGCAGGATAATTCCTACAGGTCGACGGCTTGGCGTGAAAATATGTCTGCCCTTCGGTCGCCCGCAGGCACGCGGGCCCTCCAGTTGGCAAAAAAGCCCCGGCTTTTGGCCGGGGCTCGATAGTCAATTTGCAGGCAATTACTTCTTGGAGTCTGCGATAGCCGCCTGTGCTGCTGCCAGCCGAGCCACCGGAACCCGGTAAGGACTGCAGGAAACATAGCTAAGACCCAAACGATGGCAGAATTTAACGCTGTCAGGATCACCACCATGTTCGCCGCAGATCCCGAGTTTGATGTCAGGACGAGTGGCCCGGCCTTTCTTGATGGCGATTTCCATCAGTTGGCCCACGCCCGTCTGATCGATTGAAGCGAAGGGGTTCTTCTTCATGATCTCCGACTCTTGATAGGCGCCGAGGAAGGAACCGGAGTCATCACGCGACATGCCGAGGCAGGTTTGCGTGAGATCGTTGGTGCCGAAGCTGAAAAATTCAGCAGTTTGCGCAATCTCGTCAGCGGTGAGCGCGCCCCGCGGAATCTCGATCATGGTGCCAACGGTGTAGGCAATCTTGACCTTCTTCTCCGCCATCACGGCAGCGGCGACCTCGTGGACGAGGGCAGTTTGTAGATCGAGTTCCTTTTTGAAGCCCACCAAGGGGATCATGATCTCTGGCTTGGCTTTGTAGCCAGCCTTGGTGGCATCGGCCGCCGCTTCGAGCACGGCGCGGGCCTGCATGGCGGTGATCTCAGGATACTTGATCCCGAGACGACAGCCGCGGAAGCCGAGCATGGGATTAAACTCATGCAGCTCGTGAACGCGCTGAATAATTTTCTCCACGGGAATATTAAGTTTCCGCGCGAGATCCATTTGCGACTCCTTGGAATTTGGCAGGAACTCGTGGAGCGGCGGGTCGAGGAAGCGGATCGTAGCCGGGAAGCCTTTGAGCGCTTTGAAGATGCCGAAGAAATCTTCGCGTTGATAAGGCAGCAGTTTCGCGAGGGCGGCTTGGCGATCAGCCAAGTTGCCGGCGAGGATCATCTCACGCATGACATCAATGCGATTGCCCTCGAAGAACATGTGTTCCGTGCGGGTCAGGCCGATGCCCACGGCCCCGAAGGCCATGGCGTTCTGGGCTTGCTCGGGGGTGTCGGCGTTGGTGCGGACCTGGAGCTTGGTGGCCTGGGCGCACCACTTCATGAGCTGGACGTAGCTCTTGAATTTCTCCGTGGCCTGCGCCTCTTTGTCGTCGTGGAGTAGGCCCGCGATGATTTCGGAAGGAGCGGTGGGAATCTTGCCGGCGTAAACGGTGCCGATGGTGCCGTCGATGGAGAGGAAATCCCCTTCCGCGTAAGTGGTGCCTTCGACGGTGACGGTCTTCTTGTCGTAATCGACCTGCAGGGCTGCGGCGCCGCAGACGCACACTTTGCCCATTTGGCGAGCAACGAGGGCGGCGTGGGAAGAAACCCCACCGCGCGCAGTCAGAATACCTTCGGCGGCAATCATGCCGCGCAAATCTTCGGGGGAGGTTTCGACGCGAACGAGGAGGACTTTTTCACCCTTCTCAGCCGCGATGACGGCGCGATCAGCGTTGAAGTAGATTTGGCCAGTGGCGGCACCGGGACCGGCGGGTAGACCGGTGGCGATGACTTTAGCTTTTTTAACTTCCGCCAGATTAAACACGGGCGCGAGAAGCTGCTCGAGTTGGTCCGCGGGATTGCGCAGAATGGCGGTCTGCCAGTTGATGAGCTTCTCCTTCACCATATCGATGGAGAACTTGAGAGCAGCCATCGCGGTCCGCTTGCCGTTGCGCGTCTGCAGCATGAACAGCTTGCCTTCCTGAATCGTGAATTCGATGTCCTGCACATCCTTGAAGTGTTTTTCCAGAATCGCGCGAACCTTCATGAGTTCTGCGTAAGACTTTGGCATCTGCGCCTTGAGGTCGGCCACCGGCTCAGGGGTGCGCACGCCGGCCACGACGTCCTCACCCTGAGCGTTGAGGAGGAACTCACCGTAGAATTCGTTGGTGCCGTTGGCGGGGTTGCGCGTGAATGCCACGCCCGAGCCCGAGGTGTCGCCCGTGTTGCCGTAAACCATGGCTTGAACGTTAACCGCGGTGCCCCATTCGGAGGGGATACCGTATTTGGCACGGTAAACTTTAGCGCGATCGTTCATCCAGCTACCGAAGACTGCTCCGGCGGCGCCGCGGAGTTGGTCCCAGGGATTGTTCGGGAAGTTTTTTCCGGTGCGATCATGGACGAGAGCCTTGAAGCGGCGGACGAGCTCCTGTTGATCAGCGGCGGTGAGTTTGGAGTCCTCGATATCGCCGTGATATTTCTCGTGTTTGAAGCCATGGATCACCGTCTCAAACGGATCGTGGTCTTCGCCTTCGCGCTTTTGCACGCCGATGACGACATCGCCGTACATTTGGATGAAGCGGCGATAGCAATCCCAAGCAAAGCGTTCGTTCTTAGTGGCGGCTGCGAGGGAGAGAACCGTTTGGTCGTTAAGACCGAGATTGAGGATGGTGTCCATCATGCCCGGCATGGAGTCGCGCGCGCCCGAGCGCACGGCCACGAGGAGGGGAAAGCCGGTGGCGTCACCGAACTTATAACCCATGATTTTCTCCATATTCTTCACGCCGGCTTCCATCTGGGCCTGGAGCGAAGCTGGGTAGGTGCGCTTATTCGCGTAAAAATACGTGCAGACCTCTGTCGTGATGGTGAAGCCGGGAGGCACCGGTAGACCGATGCGGGTCATCTCGGCGAGATTAGCGCCCTTGCCGCCGAGGAGGTTCTTCATGGAACCATTGCCATCGGCCTTACCGGCGCCCCAGGAGTAGACGCATTTGAGCGCTTTGCCTTTGGCGGCGGATTTAGGGGCGGATTTCTTGGGAGCGGACTTCTTGCCCGCGGACTTCTTAGCAGTGGATTTTTTGGCCATGTTGATAAGTGGAAAAAGGACGAAAGGGCACTATCGCAAAGGTTGGGCGCAGGGGTGTCAACGGTGGAGGCGGGTGGAATACGGGGATTCTCAAGGCCGCGACTATTTGGCCACTCTGTGGAGGGGGCGTCGCTCGATTGAGTCGGCTAGTTTAGTGGTCTCAAACAATGCGTCGGTCGATTTTGCTCGGCTCCCACGGGCAAAGAAATACGGAGATTGCCGACGACGACCAAAACTGTTTGCAGGTCAGGCGCGTGAGCGACGAAGTACCCATTGACGAATATCATGAAGGCGGTTCTCCCGAGAACGAGCCGACGCCGGCGACGGGCGCGCGCAAGCCGATGGGCTTTCTCGAGCATCTCGAAGATTTGCGCATGACGCTGGTCAAGAGCGCCGTCGTCTTTGGCGGCTTCGTGACGCTGATCGCGTACTGGGTCGATGATTTTGCTAAGGTGCTGAGTTGGCCGCTGGAGCGGGTCAAGCACGACTACCCGAAGATGAACACCGAGCTCATAACCAACAGTCCGATGGGGGTGTTCAGCGTTATTATCGATATCTGCCTCATCGGCGGCTTGGTGCTTTCGCTGCCGTTTATATTATTCTTTGTCGGTCAGTTTATTGCCCCAGCTCTCACCAAACGAGAGCTCAAGGTCCTGCTCCCTACTTGTGCCTCGGCGCTATTCCTCTTTTTGGGCGGCGCTTCCTTTGGTTATTTCATCATTACGCCGAGTACGATTCGGGTGGCTTATGAACTGAATCAATTAATGGGCTACACCGTGCTCTGGACGGCGGATCGCTATTACAGTTTGCTGATGTGGCTCGTGCTCGGAATGGGGGCGGCTTTTGAATTTCCCCTCTTAATCGTACTGGCGGTCTACATGGGTTTGGTCGAGGTAGCGACGCTGCGCAAGTACCGGCGGCACGCTTATATCGTAATCTTTATAATCGCGGCGGTGATTACGCCGACACCTGATCCGATTAACCAATCCCTTTTTGCGCTGCCCCTGATTGTGCTCTATGAAGTGGCGATTCTCGTGGCCGCCTCGCTGAAGCACCGCCGCAAAGATGAGGTTATTGAGGTTTGAGCTTAGGGCGCAAATTCAGTTCGACAAACCACCCTCAGCTCTTTCTTTTTCCTGCATGGCCTCTTCTGCGAAAAAACCATTCTCTCTCGTCAATCTGCTCGTCGACTCAGGACTGACGGCGATTGCGTTCAGTATTTTTTATTGGCTCGTGAATTCGCATGTGCCCTCCAACGACCCGGCGATGATCAAGCTCTGGGGCGGTCTCGCCGCGGGTTGCATGGCGGGGGTGTTTTGGCTGGCCTTGCAGATGTTGAAAACGGTTTACCGTTTTCAACGCGACCAGCGTAAATAAAGCGCGAGCGGCGCCTCGCCTGCTCGGGTTAGGGTTACGCCGGGATCAGCGTCTTGGGAATTGCCGCGGTCAAATTTTCGGGGGCGGTCGCGGTGATTAATAAATTGTCCTCGAGGCGGACGCCACCCAGTCCAAGGCATTTGTCGGCGAGGGGCCAGTTAACGCAGTCGCGATATTTTTTCCGCCGGACGGGATCATTCAGCAAGGCGGGGATGAAATAGAGGCCGGGTTCAATCGTGACAATATAACCGGCGCGCACAATGAGATCCTGCCGCAAACTAGCGAGGCAGGGTCGGGGGTCTTTCGTGCGGCCTGGTTCCAAGCCACTGGCGTCGCGCACGCCGAGACCGAGCATGTGACCGATGCCGTGGGGAAAAAAGAGCATGTGCGCCTCTTGTTCGATGAGCGAAGTGGCCGAGCCCTTCATCAAGCCCATCGTGATGAGGCCATCGATCAAATCGACGGCGGCGCCGAAATGAATATCTCGCCACTCCGCGCCGGGGCGGCAGCGGTCGATCGCGCGCCATTCTGCATTCAGCACATTCTGATAAAGATCGCGCTGGAACGCACTCGGCTCACCGGCGATGTAGGTGCGCGTGACGTCGATGACGTAGCGATCGAGTTGGGCGCCGGAGTCGATCAGAATAAATTCTCCGGCTTGGGCCACGCGGGCGGAGGGGGCGCCATGAAAAACCGCCGCGTTCGGTCCGCTGCCAATAATGCTGTCGTAGCCGGTAACTTGAGCCCCGTGGCGAAAGTATTCCGCTTCGAGTTCGATTTGGAGGCGGCGTTCACTCACGCCCGGACGGAGGAGAGACTGGATGGCCGCGTAGCCGGCCGTGGTGGCGCTAGCGCAGCGGCGCATTAAATTAATTTCGGCCAGCTCCTTTGGTCGGCGCGCGTGTTGGTAGGCGGCGCGGACCGCGGCCGTGCGCGCGGCATCGCTGCGCACGCCCGCCACAGGAGCGCCGAGCATCACGACTCGTCGACCGGCCCGAGCCCCCAGCCACGCGGGAAATTTTGCGAGAGGTTCGCCGGGTAATTGCTGGCGACCTTCCCAGATTTGCTCGGTCTCGGTGACGGTGGGGACAAAAGAAATCCAGCCGGAGGCCGGATCGTAGGCGATGATGCCCCCGCTCGCATCGGCGAGACCGGTCAGGTAATAATATTCCTGATGCGCGATGAAGGGCAGCATCGCGTCGCTAATCTCCGGCTTGGCCAGTGGGTCGCCGGCCCCGACTAAAAAAATTTCGTCAGTCAAACCCAGCGCGGGGGCGATGCGGGCACGGCGGGCAACATAGTCGACATTCATGCGACTCCAGAAGGCACAAAAAGAGGCAAAAAGAAAGACTGCAGAAGTGCGGGAGGGGCGAAAGTTATTTTTATAAAAGCGCCGCGTGTAAAATTTCTACGGGGTGCAGAGCCACGCGACCGGTGCCGTCTTTAATCTGGTGACGACAGCTCGTGCCGGGGGCGGCGACGAGGGTGTCGGCCGCCGCGGCGCGCACCGCAGGGAACAGGACGAGTTCGCCGATTTGTTGAGAGACTTGAAAGTGTTCCGCTTCATACCCGAAGGAGCCGGCCATACCACAGCAGCCCGAAGGAATGACGGTGACCGTATGGCCCGCCGCCAGCTCGAGCATTTTTACCGTTGGCGTGAGCGATGAGAGCGCCTTCTGGTGACAATGACCGTGGAGGGTGATGGCTTGTGGCCGCGTGGTGAAAGCGGCGCGATTGATGCGGCCAGCCTCAGCTTCACGCGCAATAAATTCATCAATGAGCAGCGCATTTTTAGCCAGCGCCAGAGCAGGTGCTCGCAGTTGCTCGGGGACCAGATCAGGATACTCATCGCGGAAGCCGAGAATACAGGACGGTTCGAGGCCGATGAGAGGAGTGCCTTCCGTGATGATGTTCTGCAGCAACTCGACGTTGCGGATCGCCAGCTTTTGGGCGGCCCGCACGAGTCCTTTGGATAAATGAGCGCGGCCACTCTCGACGTGGTGGGGAATAATTACTTCGTAGCCCAAGCGATTGAGTAATTGGACCGCCTTGATGCCGACGGGCGTGTCGTTGTAGTTCGTGAATTCGTCGCAGAAAAGATAAACGCGACCATGCGGGAAGGGGTTGGCATTAACAGAGGAACTAGTCCCGTGACTCGCTAGTGGAGCCACGGCATCCTTTCCGCTTTTATTCGCATGTTGGGCGTGCCAAGCCGCGAGCGTAGTGGTATGCAACGTCGGGAGGCTGCGTTGAGTGGCGAAGCCCGCGAAGCGTTTGATCCATTGCGAAATAATCGGCGTGGTGACGGCCCAATTATAGAGGGACGGCGCGAGCGAGGCTAGCCGCATGGAGGCGGTGAAGCCGGCGACGAGGCGAGAGCGCAGCGGTACGCCGTTGGCATCGTAATAGTGTTGTTGCCATTCAGCTTTCAGGCGGGCGACGTCGACATTGGACGGGCATTCGGATTTGCAGGCTTTGCAAGAGAGGCAGAGGTCCATGACGCTCTTCACCTGCTCGTTGTCCCATGCGTTCATGCCCTCGCGGGCTTCGGTGAGCACCTGGCGCAGCATGTTCGCGCGAGCGCGCGTGGTGTCCTGTTCGTTGCGCGTCGCCATGTAACTGGGGCACATGGTACCGCCCATGAGGTGAGATTTGCGGCATTCGCCGACGCCGTTGCATTTCTCGGCGGCGCGAAGGACGCCTTGCGTGGCGTTAAAGTTGAAGAATGTTTTATATTCCGGCGTCGGGTGGTCGGGCCCGTGGCGCAGCGACGTATCCATCGGCGGGGTATCAATAATTTTCCCGGGATTGAGCACGCCGTGGGGATCGAAGGTTTCTTTGATGCGTCGCATCATCGCGTAACATTCCGGCCCGACCATGAAGGGGATGAACTCGCCGCGGAGGCGGCCATCGCCGTGTTCGCCCGAGAGGGAGCCGCGATATTTCTTAACCAGGGCGGCGACATCGGTCGCAATGCCCCGGAAAAAGCGCATGCCCTCTGGGGTCTTGAGATCAAAGAGGGGTCGGGTGTGGAGCTCACCGGCGCCGGCGTGGGCATAATAAACGCTGCTGATGCCGTATTTATCCCGCATGAGCGCGTCGAACTCGGCGATGTACGCGGGTAAATCCTCAACTGCGACGGCGGTATCTTCCACGACTTCTCGCGGCTTAGCATCGCCCGGCACATTCATCATTAAGCCCTGACCCGCGCGGCGGAGATCCCAAACTTTATTGGCCTCATCACCCCAAAGTACGGGGAAGGCATAGCCCAGACCTGCGGTCCGAAGTTCCGTTTCAAGGGTGCGCATCGTAGCTTCGATCGTCGCCCGTTGTTCCGCGCGAATTTCAATCACGAGCACGGCGCCCGGATCGCCTTCAACGAAGAAGCGGTTTTTAGCCTGTTCGAGATTGGCTTTGGTGCATTCGAGAATATGGCGATCGATGAGTTCACAGCCGAAGGGCCGGTGGCGCATTGCGATCAAGGTGGCGTGCAGCGAATCTTGGATGGTCGCAAAGTGGGCGCACATGAGCGCGCCCGGCGGGGGGAGCGGCTCGACATTGAGTTCAAATTCGACGCCGAAAAAAAGCGTGCCTTCGGAACCGGCGAGCAATTGGCAGAGGTTAAACGGCTGGTCGGAAGTCGGGTCGAAAACTTGGCACGCCATGAGTCGGTCGAGCGCATAGCC
>CAIVJE010000168.1 GCA_903906135.1 uncultured Verrucomicrobiota bacterium
GCTGGCCCAGTCGGCGCAGAACCAAGTGAAGTTGATCAATTTTTATGCCCGCTCCATGTCGATGTCCGATCGCGCACTCGTCGCCAGCGGGGACAACCTCAAACATCAGCAAGCCGAATTTGCTCGGGGCAATATTGCTGAGGCCGCCCTGAGTTGGGCCCAGATGGGCTTGTACGACGCTCAAATGAGCACCTACAGTGTCCGCAATGAATATCTCCGCCAGACGGGGGAATTCCTCGGTCTCATTGTGGAAGATCCGGTCCTTAATAATTTAACCGATAAATAAATGAGCACTCCCAAGCCTGCTGCCCCGAATTGGTTTCTCCGCCTGGCCCTCACGGCCGCGATTTTGCTGCTGCTCGGTTGGGGTCTCAGCTACACCCTGCGCCCCGTCGCGCAAGTGGCCCGCGCCACCAAGGGCAAGGCCGGTCGATTTATTCCCGGGACGGTTGAGGTGAAAGCGGAATTCACCATCGAACTTAAAAGTGAAGTCAGCGGCCGAGTTAGCGCCAGCTCCCTCGATATCGGCAAGCCAGTCACCCGCGGGGGCGTGCTTTTGCAAATCGACACCGGCGATATCGATCTCGAAATCGAACGCATCACCAATGAAATCGTTGCCGCAAAACGTAAATTTGAACTCGGTTCCACTCGCCGCGCGGATCTGCTCAATAAGCGCGATACGCTGGCCAATCTCGAGCGGCAGGTGAAGGCGGGCGCCTATCCTCAAGCAGAATTTGATAAAGAAAAACGGCTGCTCCAACAGCTCGATCAATACACCGAACTCGATGAGGTTAACCTGAAGCTAGCACTGGAAACCAATCAGAATAGCTTGCGCACTAAGCAGCGCGAAAAGGCTAAGATGACCATCGTCGCGCCTTCGGATGGCGTCGTCACGCTCGTCACCACGCGCGTCGGCGATCTCATCGGCAGCAATTCACCGATCGCCACGATTATTTCAACCGATCGCACGGTGGAGGCTAAAATCACGGAAGAAAATTTCTCCGCGATCAAGTTGGGGCAGAAAGCCACCGTTCGTTTTCTGACCTTTGGCGCGGATCAATACAACGCGGTCATTTCGAAAATTCTCCCTTCCGCCGATGCCACGACCCAGCGCTACACCGTTTTCTTAGAGGTGCACTTGCCGGAGGGACGGACGCTGTTGCCGGGTCTGACGGGTGAGGTCAGCATCAGCATCGCCGAGCGCGCCAACGCGATCATCATTCCCCGCCGAGCGCTGGTTGGTGATTATATTTATGTGGTGGCTGGGGGTAAGTTAGAGCGCCGCAAAATCGTGAAAGGCTACGATAGCCTCAACCAAGTAGAAATCCTCAGCGGTCTGACCGAAGGCGAAGAAGTCCTCGTCGAAGAGCAGGATCGTTTCAGCGAAGGCGAACGCGTCCGCACGCAGGTGCTGGTGAACTAAACGAGAGGCCCCAGGCGAGAGGTGAGAGCAGCAACCAAGGAAAACAGAAAATAAATCCCCCATTATCGTTCGGCGTAGCTTCAATATAAAGTGTCGATGAATTTACTTTCTACTTTCTCCTTTTTTCTTTCTTCCCCCTTTGTCTACTAACCTCCGCATCGCTCTTCGTTTTCTGACAGCTCGTAAGCGTTCGATGCTGATGAGTCTGGCGGGGATTGTTTTTGGCATCGGCTTTTTTATTGTCACGCAGGCGCAGACGAGTGGCTTCGAGCAGTTTTTTATTCGGACGATTCTCGGGACCAACGGCGCCATTCGCATCGAGGACAAAATCCAAAGCACGATTTTCGCGATCGCCGCGGCGGGTCATGATGCCGATGCCAGCAAGTTTGAAGTCGCGGCTGATCGGGCCGGGCGAAAATACATCGAGGGCGTGGAAGATCCCGCCTTGATCACCGAGGCGTTGCGGAAATTTCGTAATGTCTCAGGGGTTTCGACCGTGGTGCAGGGTTCGGTGATTGCTGACAGCACC
>CAIVJE010000169.1 GCA_903906135.1 uncultured Verrucomicrobiota bacterium
ACTCGAGCAAGCGAGCAGCCGCCAAAGCCGAATAAGGCGTTTTTTACCACGAAGGGCACGAAGTGACGCGAAGGGGGGAAGAAAAAGATGAAAGGGGGAAAGTAGAAAATTGGGAAACTATGGCGCGTGGTGCGCCAGTTGAAGTTGGAAGCTTAAGTTGAAGATTGGGGGCGTACGGAACGGGGATCTGCTGACTTAAACTTCAACTTTACACTTAAACTATCGGCCGCGAAAGCGGCTGGGCCAAGGCAGCGGCGGAAAAAGATGAAAGGGGGAAAGTAGAAAATCGGGAAACTCGGAGTCGGACTGATAACCCATGACCCATAACCTCTGACCTTTCGCCTCAAGCTTACGATCAGCCACAAAAGGCGCAGAAGGCGCAGAATAGACCAAGCATTTTAACCGCGAAGGGCACGAAGTGACACGAAGGGTTCGGACTTAAAACTTAAACCTCAGCCCTCAGCCCTTAAAAGCTGCGTTGGTGCAGGTTCTTTGCGGGTCTATTGGTTGAACGAAGTTACGATCGGGTCACCTTTTTCTTGTGTATGGTTAGAGGGCGGTTTTTACCTTTGGGGTGAAGTATATTTTTGTCACCGGCGGGGTTGTTTCTTCTTTGGGCAAAGGGCTCACGGCGGGGGCGCTCGGCGCCTTACTTGAGATGCGAGGGCTCAAGGTGCGCATCCAGAAATTTGATCCTTACCTCAACGTCGATCCGGGCACGATGAGCCCGTTTCAGCACGGCGAGGTCTATGTCCTCGACGATGGCGCCGAAACCGACCTCGACCTCGGGCACTACGAGCGCTTCACGTCCGGTCAGCTTTCGCGGCAAAATAGTTTGTCCTCCGGTCAGATTTACGAAGCGGTTATCGCGAAGGAACGGCGCGGCGATTATCTCGGCAAGACCGTGCAAGTGATCCCGCACGTCACGAACGAAATTAAAAAACGCATCTACGGTGGCGGGAAGGGGGTCGATGTTTTGATCACTGAGATCGGCGGGACCACGGGCGATATCGAGGGATTGCCCTTCCTTGAGGCCATGCGGCAGTTCGCCCTCGAGGTGGGCCCGCGGGATTGCGTGTTCATTCACGTTACGCTGATTCCTTATCTCAAGGCCGCGGGGGAACTGAAGACCAAGCCGACCCAACAGAGCGTCGCTAAATTACGCGAGATCGGGATCCAGCCGCATATTCTCTGCTGCCGTTGCGATCATCCTATGACGCCGGAGATGCGGGAGAAATTGAGCATGTTCTGCAACGTGCCGACCAAAGCGGTCATCGAGGAACTCGATGTGGAGCATTCCATCTACGAATTGCCGCTGATGCTGCAAAAGGAAGGCCTCGATCAGTTAGTCGTTAATCAATTGGGCCTCAAGGCGCGCGCCAACCCCAAGAATATCTGGGCCGAGGTCGTGCGGCGCATCAAGTCGCCTAAGCACGAGGTCAAAATTGGGGTGGTCGGCAAATATATTGAATTACAGGACGCTTATAAATCGGTTTACGAATCGTTGAGTCACGCTGGCATTGCGAATCACAGTCGGGTGAAAATCATTCGCATCGACGCGGAAAATTTAGAAACCAAGGCCGGCCTTGCGCGGCTCAAGTTGCTTGATGGCATTTTAGTCCCCGGCGGTTTTGGCGACCGCGGCATTGAGGGCAAGATCGCCGCGGCTCGTTACGCGCGCGAAAAAAAGATCCCTTATTTCGGTCTCTGCCTGGGCATGCAAGTCGCGGTCATTGATTATACCCGCAATGTTCTGCGCCTGAAGCAGGCGAACTCAGTCGAATTTGATGTGGCCACGCCGCATCCGGTCATCGCGTTAATGGATGAGCAGCGGCATGTGGTGCTGAAGGGCGGTACGATGCGCTTGGGCGCCTATGAGTGTAAGCTCAAACCGGGAACACTCGCGCGCAAAGCTTACGGGCAAGAACTTATCTCTGAGCGTCATCGCCATCGTTTCGAAGTGAACAACGACTACGTGGCACGGCTCGAAAAAGCGGGCCTCGTGATCAGCGGCTGGAATCCCAAGCGCGGCTTGGTGGAGATTGTGGAGATTAAAAATCATCCTTGGTTCCTCGGCGTACAGTGTCATCCGGAATTTAAATCTAAACCCAATCGGGCCCATCCGCTCTTCGCCGCTTTCATCGCCGCGGCGATTAAGCAGCAGAAAAAAGGCTAGGGTGGGTTGGGCGGGTGCCGTGCGGGGATGATCGCCTTGGGGTCAAGCGCCGCAAAGAATCGGCTCGTCGGACGCGCCTCGCTCTCTCATCCTGCCGACTAACGTCCCATGCTCTTCAACTCTAAGAAACTTCTCCTGATTGCCGGTCCGTGCTCGCTGGAAAATGAAAAGGTCTGCCGCGCCGCGGCCACCACCCTCACGAAGCTCGCGAAGAAACATCCGGAGCTGACGATTGTTTTTAAAGGGTCCTTCGATAAAGCCAACCGGACCTCATTGGGCAATGCGCGGGGCCCGGGGATCGATGAAGGGCTCGCGCTGTTGGCCTTGATGAAAAAAGATTACGGCTTTCCGGTGCTCACCGATTTCCACGAGCGGCAGCAAGCGGCCGCCGTCGGGCAGGTGTGTGATGTGCTCCAGATCCCCGCATTTCTTTGTCGGCAAACTGACCTGCTGCTGGCGGCGGCGGCGACGGGCCGAGTCGTCAATGTTAAGAAAGGCCAATTCCTCTCTCCGTCGGAAATGGAATTTGTCGTCAGTAAACTCCGGCAAGGTTCCGCCAAGGAAATTTGGCAGACCGAGCGTGGCACCACGTTTGGTTATCAAAATCTCGTCGTTGATATGCGCTCCTTTGGGCAAATGAAGGCGCTCGGGACGCCGGTGATCTTCGATGCCACGCACAGTGTGCAACAGCCCGGAGCCGCGGGCGGCAAGACCGGCGGACGTCGGGAATTTGTGCCGCCGCTGGCCCGCGCGGCCTTAGCCGCTGGCGCCGACGGACTCTTTATCGAAACGCATCCGCAACCGGAGCGGGCCATTTCAGACGGGCCCAATCAAATTTCCACCGCGGAATTACCCGCCCTAATCGCCTCCTGCCTAGCCGTGTGGCACGCCGTGCGGGAATAATTTTAAGGGTTAAATCTGGATACGCTGGGGCTGGGGTCAGGGGGCAGAGGTGAGAGGTCAGGGGTGAGAGGCGAAAGGCGAAAGGCGAGAGGCGAAAGGTCAGAGGTCAGAGGTCCGACTCCGAGTTTCCCAATTTTCTACTTTCCCGCTTTCATCTTTTTCCGCCCTGCCTTGGTCCAAGCCGCTTTCGCGGCCGATAGTTTAAGTGTAAGATTGAAGTTTAAGGATCAAATGGCGGTTCCGTCTGCATCCGTAACTTCAACTTAAACTTTCAACTTCAACTGGCGCACCACGCGCCATAGTTTCCCGATTTTCTACTTTCCCGCTTTCATCTTTTCCGCCCGAGTTCACGCAAAAATTAAGGATTATTTCTGTAGCTCGTGGCTTAAAATACTTAACGCGTAAATGGCGGCAGTGTCACTGCGCAGGACGAGCGGCCCTAAGGTGATCGGCAGGAAGCCGTGGGTGATAGCTTGAGTCATTTCGCTCGGAGAAAAATCTCCTTCGGGTCCAATGAGCCACAGCACGCGTCGTGGGCGGGTGCCCTGGCGCAATTGATACTGGTGGAGGACGTCGGGTAGGGGAGTGGCGCCGGCGTGCAAGCTCGCGATGAGTTTGAGGTCAAAATCTTGGGCGGTGATCAGCCAGCTGCTTAAATTTTGGACCGAGCTGATTTCTGGCAGCCAAGGATTGCCGCATTGCTTGGCGGCCTCGATCGCGGTGGTGCGCCATTTCTCTACCTTTTTCTCGGCGCGCTCACCCTCGAGTTGGACTTGAGTGCGTTCGCTGAGCAGGGGAATGATGCGGGCGGCGCCGACTTCCGTCGCTTGGCGGACGATATCGTCCATCGTGGCTCCCTTGGGCAGCACTTGCGCGAGCGTCAGGGCCGCGGGGCGTGCCGCCGCAGTCGTGGATTTTTTGACACGCAGAACTGCGGCCGATTTGCTGGCCTCGATACATTCAGTGATCCACTCGCGGCCGCGACCATCAAAGACCACCACGGGATCGCCGCGGCCGCAGCGGTTGACCGTGATCAAATGATGGCTCTCCTCGGCGGGGAGGCGGATTTCCACCGGCTCTCTCTCAGGCGGCCGGCAATAAGCGCGGAAGTCAGGCATGCCGAGAGAGCTTCATAGATAATCGGCGAGGGTCAACCGTCTGCCGCGGGGGTGATATAAAACGATGTTTACTTTGAGGGGGCAGTGGGTTTCTTTCGCGGTCTGAGACGCCAGGGTGGCGGAATTGGCAGACGCAGTAGACTCAAAATCTACCGACGCAAGTCTTGTGGGTTCGACCCCCACCCCGGGTACCAGTATTCCGTTAGCGCAGACTCGCTCCGAATGACGGGTTTACCAAATTCATTCGCCGACAGCGGTGGCGGTCAGGTCGCGAGCGGGTAGCGATGAGCGGACCGCGGGGGTCACGGGGTTTGGGGGCTAAATGACCTAGGGTTCGACGTAGATTGCGCTGAGCCGGATCAAATCCCGAGCGGCGCCATCGAAGGTGATTCGCACACAGTATTCAGGCGGGAGTGACGTCTTGGGGTTCTTCCATCGCACGGGTGTCCGGAATCCGCTTTGGTCCACCACCGCCGCGTCCGCGCCGGACAGACCCGCAATGGGACCCAGTCGTGCATCGAGGAGTTCGACCCGCACGCGCGCTTCTGGTCCGAGCCCTTCCACATTCAGGAAGAGGTGCGGCTGGCTGGAACGAGCTTTCACCTTCGTCGTCACCAACTCGGCGGTTTGCGCCCCGTTGCGCACCCGGAGCGCACCGAATCGATCTCGTGGGAGCACCGCCAGGCCGACGCCTCCGCGCGGCGGGTAGGTCAGCCCCGGTCGGGGGTCCCACGCGCCATACCAGAGGTACGTCTGCTCTCCCACATTCGCGAAGCCCTGGCCCTGGAGCAGGCCGCCCTGGTCCCATTCCCCGTCCTTGCCCCGCGGCAGGATCGGCCAGTCCGTCTGCGGCTCGCGAAACGTCATCCCGTCGTTGCTGACGAGGAATCCGAGATCAAGCGTGCGCTGGTTCCAGCCGACCCCGCCGTGCCAGAGGCCGTAGAGCCCGAGGAGCACATTGCCACGATTCCAGACACTCACGCCCTCGTGCGTTTCCACACCTTCGCCGTACTTGGCACCCGATGTGCGCTGGCCTTCGCGCAGGAAGGCGACGCGGGCGGTCGGTTCCCACGTGATGAAATCCCGGGAACGATGAAGGAGCACTTCACGCCCATGGTAGGTTCCCGGACCATGACCGCTGGGCGGGCTGCTTTGTCCTGTTGCGTAGTACATGCCCTCCCACTGGTAAAGTCCGCCCGCCGCCTCGAAGTGATGCTCCGGCAGCAGCAAGTCCTCCTTCCGCAGAAGTCCTCCGATCGGCACCGCTCCGGTGGCCGTGCGCCAGCGCAGGCCGTCGGCGCTGACCAGGGTTGCCAGCGTACCGCGGCCACGCGCGCCGTTTTCCTCCCACCACGTTTGCACCGTCATCTTGTAGCGCCGGTCCGGTGCCGGGTCATCCGGATCGGCCAGCACCTTCAGGTTGATCAAGGCGAGGGGCGAGGGCCCCAGGTCCACGAGGTTGTTGGCCGTGCTTCCGCGGTAGGACACGAGCCCGAGCGCGGGCTTCGTCCAGGTGATGCCGTCGGTGCTCTCCGCGTAGGCGGCGCGCCAGCACTGCACCGAACGGGGGTTCTCCTTCAGTTCGTGGTCGATCGCGACGTACCACATCCGGAACCGGCCGCCCTCCTGCACGACACTGCCGTAAAACTGCACACCGAAATCATCGGGCGTTCCGGCGGCTCCCCGGGGCACGACCGGGTTCGCCGGATGCTTCTGCGGCGAACGCATCTCGAGCGCGAGATTTCGAACGAACGGGATCGAAACATCATCAAAGGCAAAAAACGTCAGCTCCTCGGAGCCGCGGGCTGGTCCGCCGAGGATCAAGCCGACGGCGAAGGCGAGGCACCCTCGGCG
>CAIVJE010000170.1 GCA_903906135.1 uncultured Verrucomicrobiota bacterium
CTTTGCCGCGCGCCTGCAAAACGCGAATCCTCACCCTGTTAATATTTTCCATGTCGATCCACCCGCCTCCGAAGAAATCGACCACCACCACGGCGCGAACTTTCGCAAAGATAAATACAACATTGCTTACTGGGCCTGGGAATTACCGGAATTTCCTGATCATTGGGTAAAGCAAGCCGCTCATTTCCATGAGATCTGGTGTCCTTCTGCCTTCGTGCGCGATGCGATTGCCGCCAAAGTTTCTCGCCCCGTGCATGTCATGCCCCACGCCATTTCCTTCCCGGCCCCGACCGCCAATGGCCGCGAACGCTTCAAGTTACCCACCGATCGCTTTCTATTTCTCTTCGCGTATGATCTCAACTCTTACCAAGAGAGAAAAAATCCGCTCGCGGTGGTCGCCGCTTATCGCCGCGCTTTCCCTGACGAACGCGGCGTGGGCTTGGTCATCAAAACCCAAAACCCTGAACGCAACACCGAGGCGTACGCTCAACTCCAGGCGGCCCTCGCTGGCTTGCAACACGCGCAAATCATCACCGAAGCACTGCCGAGCGGAGACGTCCATCTGCTGCAAGCCGCCTGCGATGCTTTCGTTTCACTTCATCGCGCAGAAGGTTTCGGTTTGTCGGTAGCTGAGTGCATGTTTCTCGGTAAACCTGTGATTTCCACCGATTGGTCGGCGACAGCTGAATTTGTCAACGCGCACAATGGCTGCCCCGTAAAATGCACCTTGGTTAAATTGAAGGAGACCCACGGGCCTTACCAACAAGGTCAAATCTGGGCGGAACCGAACGTCGAACATGCCGCCGAATGGATGCAACGACTGGTGAATGAGCCCGCCCTCGCCCAAACCTTAGGCCAACAAGCAGCGGCGGATATGCGGGAGCGCTTTGCTCCGGCGGTGATCGGCGCGCGCTATCGCCGCCGTCTGGAAGCGTTTGCGCTCTGGGCCAGCGAAGCCTAACGCGACTAACGAGCGCAGCTCGCTCAGACAAATTTCAGCTTCCGCGCGGCAAACAGCACCATCCGCAGCAATAGCCAACCATGGCTCCAGCGCTGAATATTGGTCGTGCCATAGGTGCGCTCCCGATAACGAATGGGGACGTCGGCAATTTTTAAATTTAATTTTGCCGCTCCAAAGAGGAGATCAAAATCACCGAAGGGGTCGAAATCACCGAAGTAAGCCCGGTTGGCGGCGATGCGCTCATAGTGCGCCCGACTGCAAACCTTGGTCCCACATAAGGTGTCCTTTACCGGTTGGCCGAGCAACCAAGTGAAGATAATGCCAAAAGTCTTATTGGCGCAAAGATTGAGAAACTGCATCGCCTTTTCATCCATCGGATAAACCAACCGCACCCCGTTAGCAAATTCCGCCCGACCATGGGCCAGCACGTCGTAAAATTTAGGGAGCTCCTCCGGTGGCATGGTCAGATCAGCATCGAGAATCATCAGAATATCGCCGGTCGCAGTGGCAAAACCCAAACGCACCGCATCGCCCTTACCTTTGCCCGTCTGCTGCAAATATTTAATCTTCCGCTGGGGATAAGCTGCCGCCACCCGCTGAATTTCCGCCCAAGTGTCATCCCGGGAGTGCCCTTCGACAAAAATGAGCTCCGTGCCAGCCCCCATGTCGGGTGTGCGCTGAACCGCAGCCTCAATGTTACCCGATTCATTACGGGCCGGAATGATCACCGAAACCGTTCGGGCGGTGACCGGCGCAGGACGCGAAGCGCGGGCTACACAAAACACAGTCAGACAAAAGCAGCTCAAAATTGGTGCCAACCAGCGATTGGCGACAGACTCCAACCCCAAGCAGCGGATCGGCAGCAACAGTCGTGGCTGGAGAAAAAGCGGACTCCAATCGGCTAGTTGCAGGAGATTCTGAACATCACCGGTACTCAACCAGCTCGATTTGGGCTGAGCCGAACGAATCCCCAGCCACTGACCCAGCGAGAGCCAGGGCCGCCACAATGAGGAATAAAAATTAATAATTACCCGGGTGTCGGCATGAGCGACAGTGTGTAAGCGTTCTAGTAATTGCTGCACATCCGCCGCGATATTGAGGGTGTCAGAAATAATGATGTAATCAAATTTCTCGGCGAGCACGAGAGCTTCACCCGCTTGCTGAAAAAATTCGGCTTGGGGCAAGCGATGCCGCGCCGCCGTTAGCTGGGTCGCCGAAAGATCAATCCCCACTTTCCGCCGCGCATGCAGCCGAGCGAGCAACTCCCCCGAACCACAACCAACCTCCAGCACCGAGGCCCCAGCCGGAATGAGGAGAGTCTAGTAATGAGCTAAGAGCTGTCGATAATAGCTGGCTGCTGAATTCGGCACAACTGCTGCGGTATCATAAAAACTCTTCATCTCCTCTAGGTGCCGGCGAGTGAGTTCTGATGCGACGCTCATATTAGGTTTTATCTTTTTCCAAAACGACGAGGAGTCGAGCTGCGAACATCCGCGGAAATGGACGTGTGATCATATCCAGACCGCGCATCAGACTATGCAGTAAACGCCCTCCTAAAGGCGGGCCAGAAAAGCCGCCGGTAGCGAAATAATCAAAAGAGACCAGCGGTCGAACTTCGTGGAGCCGCCACCCCGTGAGATGATTATGACCCTCGCCCCACCAGAAGAGCCGACTCGCTGAGCCTTGCGCGGCATAATAATCTGCGTCCGCCGCGACAAAACCAACCGGCGCGTCCCAAGTAATCGGATCGCGTACCGCCACCGGTTCGTGATGGAAAAAATGATAAACCATCCGACCAATCCAGCTGGCCGCTGGCTCAAAAAGAATTAAACGACCACCGGGCGCCAGCACCCGGTGAAACTCGCGCAACGCGGTACCGGGATAGCGCAAGTGATGCCAAACATCGAAAAGTAGCAGATGCGAAATCGCGCCATCAGCAAAATTAAGCTCATAGCAATTTTCCTGACGATCTAGCCAAGGATTCGGAAAAAGATCAGTAGTAACACACTGAGGAATGATCTCTTTGATGCACCCCATGCCAGAACCCAGTTCGACGACCGGACCGGCCACCTCGGGATTAATGCGCGCGGCGATTTGCCGATAAAAATCGCGATAGACGGCCCGCAGTTGAGGCTTCTGCGCCCATGCTTGGCGGTTGCGCTGGATTTCAATGTTATGCTGCTCTAGCGGCAAATCACTAATGGCTTTCAAGTTGGCCATAATTATCCGCGAATCGATCGACTGATTAGCTGCCTCGAAGAGCGGTAGTTTGTCAGTGGTTGAGGCGAGCGCATGCGATTAAATGAAGACAAATAATGAAGCGATAAGCAGTAAGGTTTGTTCTCCGCGGTCGAGCTAATTGCTCTCGCGAGTAAGCGCCTGCCGCACAGTCCAGCTTAGCCTCCCCGTTCCACCGAGCGCACGACTGACTGCGGGCGCCGATTAATCGTCAGAAACATTCGGCCTAAATATTCTCCGATCAACCCGAGCATAACTAACTGGGTCCCGGAAAAAATTAACAATGCCCCCATCATAGATCCCCAGCCGTAGTCGGGCCCCTGCCCGGTTCGCCACCAATAAAAAACTAAGCCCAGTCCAATTAACCCGCCAGCAGCCATCAGCAGACCTAGTAATGTAGCCAGCCGGAGCGGCATCACGGAAAAATTAACGAGCGTACTGGACCAAAGCTGCACTAATCGACGCAGGGTATAGCCGCTTTCTCCCGCCACACGGTTAACATGCTGCACCGCCAGCGAACCCACATTTTGGGTCACCTGTAAAATCAAGCCATCGATATACGGGTAGGGTCCATCATGAGCCGTGACCTCCTTTGCCACAAATGCGCTCACACAACGAAAACTCGATAAGTAAAATCCTCGCGGTTTATCGAGGACCCAATCGGTCATGCGATTGGTCAGCCAACTCCCTAAATTTCGCCATGCGGAATGAGCCTTGTGCGCGTAATGACCATAGACGACATCAAGCCCCTCCCGCTTCGCCTGCTGCCAAAGGCGCACCGCTTCAGCTGGGGGATTCTGACCGTCATCATCTAAATTAACCACGTAAGCACCCCGGGCATGGCGATAACCCGTCAGCACAGCGTTGTGTTCGCCGAAATTGCGCGCGTGATTAATAAAAATAATTGGAATGCGGGCATCGCGCAGTAACTCGCGGCAAATCCCCGCCGTTGCATCTCGGCTGCCATCGTTCACGAGAATCAATTCGTGCCCACCTTCGATCGTGAGCTGCTCAATCTCCCGCACCAAGGCCGTGATGGTATCCGCGCTATAATAAAGAGGGATGACGAAACTAAGAGCGGGAGTCATGAGGATAGTTTGTCACGACTTTCGGGCGACAGTCAGCACCGAATTACCAAAGGGTAGGCTCGCACCCAAACTGAGCCAGGCGTGCTCAAGGGCCATCAGGCCATTAAAAAAAGCCTCCAGTAACGGTGGATAACTACGCACGTCGCTCACGGACTGAGCGGGCGGCAATAGTTTCCTCCGCACAAACGCTAAAGGAAACAACAGCGTGTTCCAATAAGTGCTGGTCACCACCGTAAAACCAGCGGCGCGCAAGAGGACATTCACTTCGCCCCGATCATAACGCCGTAAATTACCTACCGCACGATCATGGTAAGAAAACATCCACGGATACGCCGGCATGGTCAGCACGAGCGTGCCGCCAGGCTTGAGACAGCGGTGAAATTCTTGGAGGGCCAGCTCCGCTGACGCAACTTGACAGACAACATCGCAGGAAACGATCGCCTCGAAGTGAGCACCAGCAAACGGCAGAGCCGTAATGCTGCCAGCGACGACTTCAACCCCGCTGCGCTCGTTTGCCAAGGCGCAGGCCAGTGGGGAAAAATCTAAGCCCGTGAGCACCCACGCCGGCTGCTTCACTCGCAGATGCCGCAGCAGACCCCCGGTGCCGCAACCCGCATCCAGGACCGGCGCAGCCGAAGCCCCCAGCGCACGAGTCAAACTACGCGCCACGTGCCGATGCAAAGCCCGATAATACCACATGGCATCCTCGACCGCGGCCATCTTGTGATATTCGTCGGGTTGCATCGAAAATTACGAGACGTTCAAGGAGTCGGCAACAAGCGCAGCTCTAATTGGTGTAACCCAATGCCTAATTTGCGCGGGTCATGCCCAGTCTTACGCTGATTCATCGGCGCAGGATTAAGCGATAAAATAGAAGCTCCCGGAGAGAGCGTAAAGACGACTGGCTTGGTCCAAGCCTCATCC
This sequence comes from uncultured Verrucomicrobiota bacterium, assembly GCA_903906135.1. Lineage (GTDB taxonomy): Bacteria > Verrucomicrobiota > Verrucomicrobiia > Opitutales > Opitutaceae > Lacunisphaera. The sequence goes on from CAIVJE010000170.1 coordinate 5,212, forward strand.
GGACTAATGAAGGCCGTCTGCAGATGCTGTCCATTACAGGCTATCTCGATCGCATCACCGGCCTGCACCCCCTCGACGAGGAGGCGTAAACTGACCTGCACCGAGCGAAGCGCGCTATTTGTCATCAGGATCTGGCCAGCCCCTTGTGTCCAACGCCAGAGATCCATTCCAAAATTTTCCTGCGGATGCCAGCCGGAGCCAAAATTAAGCTGCACGTGATTAGTCGTACCTTTCCGAACCATGAGAAAATTACGACCTAACTCAATATGATCAACCGCGGCTATTGGCAGCACCCGCAACATGCGCAGCTGATTATAGATTAAATCCCATTCTCCACGCAGCGGGGTAACATTGCGACCCTCGTAGGTGGGCTCAGCGAAAAAATGGGGGGTGCGAAGTAAAAAAGCATCGGCCCAAAGTCGCGACCAGTAATGGCTAATCTTTAAATTAATGGACGCCACTTGAGCATGACTTTCCAACTTACCTAATTCAAGAATGTGTTTATTTACGCGCAGCGGCGGATTGGCCATCACCTGACGATACTCATTGGCCCGCAGGAGATCGAAACCAAGCAACAGAACGATGAAGGCAATCGACAACGCCGATTTAACATTCCTTCCACTGAGTACTAAACCAGCACAGAGGCCGGCCAATAAACCGGGATAGAAAACTGAAATCACTTTGAAGGCATCATAACTCGCATTCGTCCGAGTCAGACTTTCCCATGCTAGAATTGTCCAACCGCATACGATGGGCAGCACCAGAGCGGCCGCAGCTGCAAACCGCAGCGGTTCATGATGCCAAGCTCGCCACAGCCAGCCCAACCAACCAGCGCCGAGCCCGAGCATAAGCACGACCTGCCAAGATGAGCCCAACGGTTCCAGATAGACATCACTCACTAAACCCAACCAGCCATCCCAAGCCAACAGGGGCACTCTCCAGCCGTAATCATAGTCGGCAAATAATCGAAAACGCTCAACGATACCGAAAAATCGCGGCCAAAAAAACACCAGACAAAGCAACAAGGCCGCGCCCATAACC
>CAIVJE010000171.1 GCA_903906135.1 uncultured Verrucomicrobiota bacterium
ACAGCCCGGGGTATGCTTTCAGCGCGCAGAACTTTACGATGTCGTCCAGGCGAGCGGTGGAGTTAAAATTGCCGGCGCAGCGCAGAAACGTAATAAGCACGGCTTGCTCTTTCAGGGCTCAATTGAAAAAGGGAGCCTTGGCTCGATTGATTGGGATTTATTTTCTGAAAAATTTACCACCAGTATAGCTCTAGCCCTTGGCACAACCGCGCAGCCTACGCCATGGCCTGAGATGCATGAAGACGAGGTGGCTGGGCTTACGGAGCAATACGCCTCGGCAGAATGGACCGCAGCACGTTAGCAGGTATTTAAAAAAGTAGTTTTGCTGGGCGGTATTTTCTGCCCCTCCGTCTTTGACTAAGAGCGCTGGTCTGCTATCCATACCGGCTTATGAAATTTTATCGTGCGATCGCTTTAATCCTCACGGCGGTAATGGCAGCGCAAGCTAACGCCGCTGATTTACGCCCGATCACTCCGCAAGATCTATGGGCGATGAAGCGGCTGGGCGCTCCCGCGCTTTCTCCTAATGGGCAGATGGTCGTTTTAAGTGTGGCGGACTGGTCGATTGAAAAAAATAAGAGCACCGCAAGTTTATGGTTAGTGCCGGTGGCGGGTGGTGTGGTGCGCCGCCTCACGACGGTGGCGGCAAATGATAGCGCCCCAACTTGGAGTCCTGATGGACAGCGCATCGCTTTTATTTCCAAGCGGGGTGATGATGAGAATACTTCGCTCTATGTATTGCGGATGGACGGTGGCGAACCCGAGAAAATCCTTGAGCTGCCCTTGGGGGTCTCGGGCCCTCAATGGCTGCCTGATGGACAAAGTATCATTGTGGCGACAACCGTCATTCCCGAATTGGCGGGTACATTGGCCGGCACTGATTTAGTGGCCATGAAGAAGGAAATTAAGCAGCGGAAAGATTCTAAGATGACCGCGAAGGTTACGGAAAATCGCCAATACCGCTATTTCGATCACTACCTCACTGATAACTTAGCCAACCGGCTAGTTCGCGTAGATCTCACCACTAAGGCCGTGCAGGATCTCACGCCTCAATGGGGGCGCCTTTTTACCGTCAGTGGTGAAATCGGCTACGATCTTTCCCCCGATGGAAAAAGTATCGCACTGACGATTAATACGACCCCACCCCCTTATCAGGCGTTCCCTAACCATGATATTTATTTGTTAACCGTCGATGGCTCGGGGGCGATGAAGAACTTAACGCCTGAAAACGCAGCGGATGATAGTAGCGCAATTTTTTCTCCGGACGGTCAGTCGCTCATTTTTAGCCGCGTAGAAACCCCTTATTACAGTGGGGAGTTTTCCAAACTTTGGCGCTACACGCTGGCGACGGGTAAAAGTAATCCACTGACAGAGGCCTTAGACTACAGCATTGAGAGCGCCAATTTTTCTGCCGATGGGCAAACGCTCTGGATCACGGCGGAAGAAAAAGGGTTTTTGCCAATTTTCCGGATGAACGCTGACGGAACGGGCCTAACCCCAGTCTATTCCGCCGGTACTTCCACGGCGGTTGATACTAGAGCTGGTGCCTTGGTATTTCTGAATGACAATACGAGTCGTCCCGCTGAACTTTTTACGCTCGATGCAGCTACGGGACAGGCGCGGCAACTCACTCATTTTAATGATGCAGTCGTCGCTCAGCTCGATCTTGGTCGGGTTGAAAGTTATTGGTTTACAGGCGCGAATGCGGAACAAATCCAAGGTTGGTTAGTTTACCCTCCGGGCTACGACGCAAAGAAAACTTATCCGCTGCTTCAGTTGATGCATGGCGGCCCCCATACGATGTGCCGCGATAGCTGGAGTTACCGTTGGAATACGCATGTTTTTGCGTCGCCTGGTTATGTGGTCACGTGGGTTAACCGTCATGGCTCGACGGGTTTTTCAGAAAAATTCTCTAGAAGCATACTCAATCAATGGGGCGAAATGCCGTTTGAGGATATTATGAAAAGTACGGA
>CAIVJE010000172.1 GCA_903906135.1 uncultured Verrucomicrobiota bacterium
AAAACCACGGGTGAAAAACGCTTCCACGAGGCAGATCATGCCGATCCAACCGGTAATGTTAATTTGCTCCAAGTTATGCGCACCCTCGTGGCCATCGGCTGGGACGGAGTTTTTCGCTCTGACCACGGCCTCGAGCTGCTCCACGAAAGCGACACCGTCACGAACGGCTATCCCGCCATCGACCGCTACGTCGCCAACAAGATGCTCTGGGCCTACCAGCAGGCTTTGACGACGGCCCCGTAACGCCAGCCTCCCTCGTTCCAAACTTGGCTTTGGCCATGACTCCCTTACCAATCGTTCTCGCCTCGCCGATTTTTACTCACGTCTACCATGTCACTTAAAATTCGCCCCGCTAGTTCTTGCCGCTGGGATCAGCTCTCACTCGGTGAAGTCATGCTTCGCCTCGATCCCGGCGAGGGCCGCGTCCGCACCGCCCGCGCGTTCACTGCCTGGGAGGGTGGCGGCGAATACAATACCTCCCGCGGCCTCCGGAAATGTTTTAATCTAAAAACTGCCGTCTGCACGGCCTTCGTTGACAATGAAGTCGGCCATCTCGTCGAAGATTTTATTATGCAAGGCGGGGTCGCCACCGATTTCATTAAGTGGCGTGAAGATGACGGCATCGGTCGCACCGTGCGCAACGGCCTTAATTTTACCGAGCGGGGCTTCGGCGTGCGCGGGGCGGTCGGGGTGCCTGATCGCGGAAATACGGCCGCCTCACAACTCAAGCCAGGCGACTTCGACTGGGATGAAATTTTTGGCCAACAAGGCGTGCGTTGGTTTCATACGGGCGGCATTTTTGCGGCCCTCTCTCCGTCAACCGCGGCCCTCACGGTCGAGGCGGTTAAGGCCGCGAATAAGTACGGCACCATCGTCAGCTATGATCTGAATTATCGCCCGTCACTCTGGAAATCAATTGGTGGTCTCAAAAAAGCGCAAGAGGTCAACCGCGAGATCGCGCGCTATGTCGATGTCATGATCGGCAACGAAGAAGATTTCACCGCATCACTCGGCTTCGCGGTAAAAGGAGCGGAAACGCTGGCGCACCTCGAGACGGATGCCTTCAAGGCGATGATTAAAACGGCCGTAGCAGAATTTCCTAATTTCAAAGTGGCGGCCACCACCTTACGCCACGTGATCACTGCGACCAAGAATGATTGGGGCGCGATCCTTTATCACGACGGCAAATTCTATGACAGCCGCGCCTATCCTGGGCTCGAAGTGCTGGACCGCGTTGGCGGGGGTGACTCCTTTGCCTCTGGGCTGCAGTTTGGCTTTCTGGCTAAAAATGATCCGCAACTAGCCGTTGATTATGGCGCAGCGCACGGCGCCTTTGCGTCCACGACGCCGGGGGACACTTCGATGGCGACCCAGAAGGAAGTGGAGAAACTCATGCAGGGCGGCGGCGCCCGCGTAGTACGGTAAACTTAGCCTGCTGACAGTCTGAGCCCACGCGGGCTCAGACTTCTTTTTCCCAGCCATCGGCCGGTGGATAAAAAATAACGAGCAGGATATTAATCGCGGCGAGCACCGCTAACCCCGCGCCTCCATTCTGCGTCGAACGAGCGAGATGCTGCCAAGGATATTCCGTCTCCATAAAAGCCGGGATGAAATATTGCACGCTAACCGCCAGGCCCTTCGCGGTCACCCAAGCAAGCGGCGCCGCCCAACGGAATCGCGGCCACTGCGCTGCCACCACGACAAAAAAGGCAATCTCTAGACTCAGGGACATGAGACTCGTCGAGACCGGCAAACCGGTCACCAACAGGTTAATCACGGGGGTGACTAGCCCGACGAGCAAGCCAACGAACGGGCCCCGAAAATACACGGCCACAAAAGTTGTCCAAAAGACCGGCAGCAAATAAACGCCGAGTGGTCGATGCCCTGACCACGGCAGCAGGTGAACCAAAAATGGGACGAGCCCCGCAACCGCCAACAAAATGGTGGTCTCACGCCATCCAGCGCGGGATAAAATAAAAGCGGGCCGAACCGTGTTACTCATAGTCGTCTACGCTAAGGCGCCACCCGCAACAGCGGAAGCCGAAATTCTCGCTCGGACCGGCGAGCCCAGCGCCAGGGTGAAGGCCCAGCCGCTCCTTGGCCCCACAATTTAGCGCTGGATGCGAGCGGAGCCACCTTGGGCAAAAGCGCGCACCTGCTCCACGGTCGCCATGCTGGTATCACCGGGGAAGGTGGTAAGCAGCGCCCCATGCGCCCAGCCGAGATTGACGGACTCCTGTTCGGATGCGCCGGTGAGCAGCCCATAAATAAAGCCCGCGGCATAACCGTCCCCGCCCCCGACTCGGTCGACAACATCAAGCTCGCACATGGGCGATTGATAAGTCTGGCCCTTGATCCAAGCGACCGCGCCCCACGTATGGCGATTCGTGGAGTGAACTTCACGGAGCGTGGTCGCAACCGCTTTGACCTTAGGGAATTTTTTCACCGCTTTATCAATCACCGCATAAAAGGCGGACGGATCGAGCTTCCCCTTGCTCTCGACATCCTGCCCCTCGATGCCGAGGCCCTTCTGTAAGTCTTCCTCATTGCCCACGAGGACATCGACGTGTTCGACAATCCGACCCAGCACGTCGAGAGCCTTGGTCTGACCACCCCAGATATCCCACAATTTCTGACGGTAATTTAAATCAAAGGAGGTCACTGCGCCCGCCGCCTTAGCCGCTTGCATGGCCTCGACGATCAACTCGCCCGTGGTGTCCGAGAGCGCCGCAAAAATACCCCCGCTGTGAAACCAGCGGACCCCACCGCCAAAAATCTCCGCCCAATTAAAATCCCCGACCTTGAGCTGGGCGGCCGCTTCGTTACTGCGATTATAAAATACGACTGGACCGCGGACGCCCTGTCCCCGATCAGAATACACGGTGGCCATGTTTGGTCCGCGCACGCCGTCGTGCTTAAATTTTTTGTAAAATGGGGTTACGCCCATCGCGCGCACGCGCTCCGCAATCAAATCACCCACCGGATAATCGACCATGGCCGAGGCGACGCCCGTCTTGAGGCGAAAACAATCGGAGAGATTGGCGGCTACATTAAATTCCCCCCCGCTGACATGAATATCGCAGTGCTGCGCCTTGCGAAAGGGCATGATGCCAGGATCGAGGCGGTGCACGAGGGCGCCTAGGGACAAAAAATCGAGCGTGCCGGTGGGACGAATAGCGAGGGGGTTAGCCATATTAAAAAAATTGCGGATTTTTTAAATCAGCTCGGCCGCAGACCGAACGCAATATTTAATCGAGCGATCACGCCAGCGAGCGAGCGCTTTATGGGCCGGCCGTGGCTTCAGCAGCGAGTTTTTTACCGCGGCCAAACGCTTATGGCGTTAACTGCCCAGGGGATCGAGCCGATTGATTAAATCTTGTCCGCGCACGGACCCAGCCTATTTTCTGATCGACGCTCTGCCTGCCCTCCCGTGTTTACCACCAGCCACTCTTTTTCCCGCCGGACCGCGGCCTTTACTTTAATCGAGGTAATGATGGCGGCGACGATCTTGGTGGTCGGATTTATTGGCTTAATTCAAGCCATCACCATCGGCAGCCAAATGCTCGCGACCGCGCACAAGCAGCGAATTGCGATTCAGATCGTTACGGGTGAAATCGATTACCTGCGCGCGAGTAACCTCACTGCCATCACAAATCTAGCAGTGGGCGCGACCTATAAAATCACCGTCAACGCGACCGGCACTGCGGTCACAGAACTTCCCCTAGGCGCGGTCACCCAATTTAATTTAGACAACAACCTCACTTTATTGGCCCAAGCCGCCGGGTTTTCCCTCTCCGCCGTGCGATCAAACATTCGTACGGATTATGAGAAAATCATCTACACCGTGACGTGGGCTGATAACTTGGGCCGACCTAACACGCACCGTACTGAAATCTATTTTGGGCGAAATGGACTGCAACTGTCTTACCAAAAATCCTAATGCATCCGCGCTCAGTCCGCTCAGGATTCACGTTAGGCGAATTACTCATCAGCTTGAGCTTGGGGTCTGTGCTAATGGCCGCGATCTTAAGCACCTATCTTTTCATGGGAAGCAGCATGATGCGCACGGCCAATTTTCAGATTTTAGAAAACAAAAGCCGCGTCGCGCTTAATTACCTGCGCCAAGACATTCAGCTGGCCAGCAAGGTGACGGCGGCGACGAGTACCAGCCTCACCCTCACGCTGCCTGGAGGCACCGTTAATTATGGGTATAGTGGCCGGACCCTCACCCGCACAGCCTCCTTTGGCCCCGCTCCGCTGATCGATTTACTAACAGGTGATTGTACGGCTTGTGACTTCAGTTATTATTCCACCTCAGGCACGAGGCTGACCGCTGCCGCCCTCGTCCCCTTGAGTATTAAATTAATCGACTGTACCTTTACCCTGCAACGCGGCTCTACAACCAACGACCCGCCAACTAAAGATGGGCCCGCGGTCACCCTCACAACGGTTTCACCCCGCCTCCTGCTGCCCAACAAGCAGGGGCCCGATGGCACCTAAAAGATGAATCCCTCACGGCATCATTCTCGGGGCTCCCTCACCCTCGTGGCGCTCTGCTTTACCGCCGTGATGGCCATCGCGCTCACCAGTTATCTCATGGTGTGTTACAGTGCTTTAGATCTCAGCGTTCGGGATCTACAGCGAAGCCGGGCCCGTAATCTGGCGGAAATTGGCTTGGAGGAAGCGCTCTGGTCGCTGAACACAAAACCTGTTCAGTGGACGTCGCCAGCTTGGACCACGGTCGGGGCAAACAAGACCCGCTTTTTTACCGGCTATAACCTAGGCCCAGGCGCCACCGGTCAAATCGCCGTCACGGTAACCAACTATGCCGGGAGCACGCCAACCATTACCTCGGCAGCAACCGTCAGCCTCTCTACTGGGCGACTTTTTACCAAAACTCTCGTCGCCACAACTAAGCCAGCACCGCTATTTGGTAACGCGATCGCTGTCTCGGCTGGGACCGTTAACTTCTCCAGTGGCGGGGCGGTCGATAGCTATGATTCACGCCTCGGGGCTTATGGCGGCAGCAATATCGGGGCCGCGGCGATCTTGGCCGGAACTAACGTGACCATCACCAATGCGACCATCCAGGGCTACGCCGCCACGTACGGCACCGCCCTTTCCCGTAGTGCGGGCCTAGTTAAATCGCTCACGGGCACCAGCCATGATCCCAACCGTCTTAGCCAGAGTGCCTATATTCCTCTTTTCACGGTGAATACGCCCGTTGCCACCGCCAATTTTACGGGGACCTTAAGCGCCGGCTCCCAGACGATCGGCACCGCCGGCGGCGCCACCGAATATTGGTATACCGACCCCTGGTGGTCCGTTGATCTCAATCTCAGCAGCGGTGAAACCCTACAAATTAATGGCCCAGTTAAATTAATCGTCACTGACGATTTAATTATAAGCGGTGATGGAAAAATTCAGATCAACGCTAATGGTCGGCTCGAGATTTTTGTAGCGGATGATGTTTCTATCACGGGCACCGGGGGTATTATAAATAATTCTACCTCTAACCTGCCAAAAAATCTGGCGCTCTTCAGCACCGGCTTAACCCGCACCTTCACTTTTAGACCCAGTGGGGCTGGGGCAACTTTTTACGGGGTGATCTATTCAGCCGAAACGAATGCCGCCACTAATTTTTCGACTAATAACCCCACCGTCTATGGGGCTGTTCTGGCCAAATTTGATATTAATTTTAGCACGCCTAACCCGATCTTGCATTATGATGTGGCTTTGCAAAATCTCCCGCGCGACTGGTTTACGAATATCACTACACCCTTCATTATTAATCAACAGACCGAGTTTTAAGAAGCTCGTCCAAGCGGGCTTAGCCGACAGAGACTTAAGCGCGGGACGCCCCCCGCCCAGCCTTGATCGCAGCAGCCCCTTGACGCCAGCGAGGCAGCCTCAATAATCATCCCTAGTGTCAGCCCTCCCGTTTCTCTCTCTCTCCCTGCTGCCGCGGCCTGCGGTGGTCCCAGTGGACTAGCTTGTGTTGCTTGTGAAATTCCCCGACTTCCTCCAGCGCAAAATTCGGCGCAGACTACTGATTGAGATTAATCCTTATCAGATTTTAGTCGCCGGCATTAGCCGCTTAGATACTAGCCCCGTGGTGCTCGATTGTGCCGCCGAATTTGACCGAGAAGATGATGCTGGCCTGCGCCAGTGGCTGCACGAAAATTTTGATCAAAAAAAGGGCTGGCTCCCCGCAATCGGCAGCTTCAGCACCCCTGACCTCTTACTCCAACGAGAGAGCCTGCTACCACGCAAGCTGGTTGAACCGAGCTACCTCGCCGCCCTCGTTAAAGAACAATTTAAAATTGAAAATCCTGCGCAGTGGAAATTGCAAACGCTCAGCCCAATGGAAGGCCTTGCGCTGCCGCTGGAGGGCACTTCTCGCCCCGCGCTGATCTGCGGAGTCTCCCACCACGACGTTCACCAAACCCAACAACGCCTCCTCGATCTCCGCCTGTTGCCCTACCGGCTAGAAATGAGTATTTTGCCGTTACTTGGCGCAATCACTGACTACCGGACGAGCCGTAACGATAAGCGCGCGGTGGTGGTTATCGTCATCGAGCGAGAGCATACCGTCGCGTATATCATAGGCAAAGAGGGCATTCATTGCCCCGCGCCGATCCGTCATGGCTTTAGCTCCATCGCCCAAGCCGCGGGCAAAGAATTTGACCTCACCGAAGCAGCGGCCATCAGCGATCGCTTGAATCATGCGGACGAAGATCTTTTACTTCGCGCCTCTAAACTGGTTCGCGCCATCGGTCGCGATATCAAGCCGCTCGTTGATTCTTATGAAATGACTACCGGCCAGCCCGCCGGCGAAATCTACTGTGCCTACCTGCCCCCCGCACTGGCTTGGATCACCGAGCCGCTCGCTCAAGTCGTCGGCCGCACACCCTTAATCATTGATAGCACCGCCTGGATGCAGACGATCAATTTACAGACCCGCGATATTCCCATGGCCTTCGGCGCCCATTGGCTGGGCGTCCTTAGCCTGTTGGCCGACGGGCAGAACCTGTCGACGTCGACTGCCGATAACGATGCGCCTCAAGGCCCATGGCGCGTCGACTGCCGACTCTCCGCCCAGCTACCCAGTGAAGAGATTGTAGGCCAACGATTCTTGACCAACACCATCGCCGTCGCGGTGGCGGCCAGCCTGTTGATGATCAGTGTGTGGCAGCTCTACCTCAGCACTACGCTCCAAACTGAGATCACTTACTGGCAGCAGCAAATCACCGAGCGCACCAATGATTTTGGCGAACTAAATAAGAATATTCGCCAAATGAATCAACAAACGGCCCAGCTAGATAACGCTTATGCACTGATGGGGACGCCTTATTCAGTGGCGGCCTTGATTCCTCATTTTGGGCGCACTCGGCTAGCCAAGATGAGGATTGAAAGCATCAATGGCACGCCGAGCGGAGTGCTTTTACGGGGTTCCTTGCACGAACCATCCGAGCAAGCTGCGCGCACGCTGCAGCGCTATGTGAATGGTCTGCGCAATGACGACTTCATCGGACCCCTGTTTGCCAGCATTACCCTCACCTCGCTCGAGCGTCAGGCGCAGACCGAAATCCTCACTTTTGAAGTCACCTGCAAATTACCCGGCGTCCAACCGTGAGTACCCTCCTCCAGCAATTTTTGGCCTATAGCCGGCGTAATGTGATTATGGCCGTCTGCCTAGGCTTAATCCTTTTAACGAGTGCCGCCTCTTATGTCCTCTGGCACTATCAGCGGGGGCTCGTCCGCGAACACACGAGCATCCAACAACGCAGCGAAAGTATGCTCCGCGCGCTTGCCCAAGAGCCGCGGATCACAACCGAAATTGCCAATGTAGCGGTCGCACTGCAGGCCATTAATCAAAACGTCATCAGGGAAGAGGATCTCGCGGACAACCTCGGCTATTTTTACCAGGCCGAAACGATCAGCGGGATTCGTCTCACCCAACTCAATCAACTCAGCACTCAACCCCCACCGCTGGATAGTCTCTACAAATCAATTCCCTTCACACTCCAAGCGACCGGTTCTTATGTCCAAATAATCCGCTTTCTGCGCGAACTTGAAACTGGGCCGCGCCAACTTAAAATCTGCACCTACACCTTAAGCCGGGCGCCGAGCAACGGTGATCCCCTCAAGCCAGGCACAAGCACCCCTGACCTCATGATGCTTGAGAGTACCTTAGAACTTCTGGGCCGCCCATGAAATTTTGCCCTCTTTCTTTATTACTTGCCGCCACAGCGGGTGCCTTAATGGCCAGCACCTTGCCGACGGCTGACCCAGTAGATTCGGCCGACATACTGAAGCAAGCGACCGAACGCTACGCCCTCACCCAGTCGCACATTAGCCACCTCCTTGCCCAACGCCTGCGGCCGACCCCCGAACCTAGTAATTTATTCAACCCCTTTGAAGAAAACCATTCAACTGAGCTGATCTCGCCAACGAACGCCGTATCGCCGAAGGTGGCGCCCGCTCCCACTGCGCCGCCAACGCCCGACACCCGCGAAACTGAAATACTCGCCCGCTACGCTGCTAATTTAAAGATTAGCGGAGGGGTTTTAATCAACGACCAGCCCCACCTCGCGATCAATCAGATCTTATATAAAACCGGTGATATGATTCCGGTTGGAACCAAGGAACAGCCGCTGAGTCTGCAAATTTTGCGCATCACCGCGGACGAACTCACGCTTGGCCTCAATCAAGCCGAGCAAATCATCTCGTTAAAGAAACCCGCCCCAGGAAAATAGGTCGCGCCCCTGGGCTGATTTAAAAAAAGCCCGACGCCAATCTCACGGACCAGCCCCACCGACTAAACGAGCCACTCGCTCGCTCGGTTTGTAATATAATATATTACAAACGAGCGGAGGGGGGAGCGGAGGGGAGCTCGCGTTTTAATTGCGCGAGAAAATCTCGCAGATAAACCGTGCGGGTTTGCGCTTCGCGCCGACCGCTCGCGGTTTGCATCGTGGGCTCTAGTTTGAGCAATTTTGCATAAAAATGATCAACCGTGGCGGCGCGGTCGTCGGGCGCGCGGTTCGCACAAAAAGGATCTTCCGCCGTGTAGAGTGGCCGGCCCATCGCCCCACCCAACATCAAGCAACGCGCCAACCCAATGGCGCCAAGCGCCTCAAGGCGATCTGCGTCTTGAACGATCTTTGCCTCGAGCGTCCGCGGAATAATTCCCGCACTAAAACTGTGGGCCTCGATGGCGTGCGCGATGTCCGCCATAAAAACCTCGGGATAATGCCACTCGCGCAACCAAGTCACGGCTTGCTGCGCGGCGAGTTGCGACGCGATGGTCCGTTGGGGTGAATCTTTTGGCACCGTCACACAATCATGCAGCCAAGCGGCCGGCAAGATCACCTCAACGCGCGCCGACTCACTTGCAGCCAACATCTGAGCGTTGGCCACCACCCGGCGAACGTGCGCCAGATCGTGCGCGGCATCACCCCCTTGCGCCGCGAAGGCCGTGACACAGCGCTCTTCCCATTTAGAAAAATCAACCACCATGGAATGAGCAAAAGCTTCGCCCTTCTACGCACAACTAGAATCAAAGAGCGCCTAAACCGCTAGGCGGCTTCCTTGGCCCAGCCACTCCGCTTGGCTAGAGCGCGGGGCGAGCCAACCCCACCACCCAGCTGGGTTTAGGGGTGAGCACCAGCAGGAGCGCCGGGCCCTAAATTTACGGACTAGCGGGAGTTTTTACCCCGACAGCTGGCAGTATTTTTACCCGCGAGGCACGGTCAGCGCTGAGATAAGTTTTGGCGAGCACGCTTAACTCTGCCGCCGTAATGGCTTCTAGATCGGGCAAGCGGGTGCGGGCCCACTCCAAGGCCTCAGGCTTCTCTTGCGCGCGGGCCAACACCGTGCCGCCCCAATAACCATTGGTCCGCAATGACTCTTTGACGGCTGTTAATGCGGGCTGACGGGCCCGATTGAGCTCTTCATCCGTCACCCCATGCTGCGCAAGATCATCGCCGAGAGTAATAATCACTGCCGTAATTTTATCCGCTAATGTCGGATCCACGACGCAGCCGGCCTGAATGTAACCGTAGCCCGGGAAGATATCGCTCGCGTTGCTGCCGGCACTCGGACTGTAAGTGCCGCCGATCTCCTCCCGAACTTTAACGCGCAAGCGATCGCTGAGCACGCTGGCCAGTAGATTAAGCCGGCGGGCGCGCTTGACGTCGAACCCATCGGTTGACGGCCAATAGATCACGACGTTGCCCTTGGGGATTTCCGTCGCAATCAGGTAGCTTTGATTAAAAGGCACCCGGGGAAAAGTTAACTGCTTTAACTCCGTGAGCATCGGCTTCACCCCTCGCTGAGGCAAAGCGCCGAGCGTTTGCGCTACGGCCGAAATGGCCGCCTCGAGATCGAGGTCGCCGACGAGTGATACCTCGATGGCCCCTTCGGCGAACTGCGGCGCGAGCCACGCTTTAGCTTCATTAAAATTTCGCGCCAACATGACTTCCTTCGCCGGTAAACCAAAACGCGGATCACCACCGGCGAGTAAATTAGCCACCGCTGTTGCCATCGGACCGTTCGCCGTATGCGCAAAACCCAGATACATTTGGTCTACGCTTTTACGTGACTGCCGCAGTGCCTCTGGTCGCCAACCGGCATCCGTCAAATACGCTGACGCTACTTGTAGCTGCAGCAGCAAATCATCGCGCGTCGTCCCACCAGCAATATTAAAAGCATCAGCCCCCACCTGAAACTGCGCACCGACATTTTTCCCAGCCATAATCCGACGGAGCTCATCGACGCTATGCCGCCCTAAGCCGCCCGCACTAAATGTGCCGCCGACCAAGGCCGCGAGTCCCCGCTGCCCACTCGGCTCGGTGATCAAACCATGACCGACGCGGATGTTGCTCCGAATCCGGCCCGCTTCAAAATCGGTTTTCTTTAGATTGAGTTTCACGCCATTAGCAAAGGCGACGAGCTCGACGTCGAGGTCAGCAACATGCGTGCGCTGCACCACTTTTCCCGGCACGCCCCACTGCGCATAGGCCCAGACAACCTCGGCGTGTCCGGCGGGCGCCGCCACCGCCGTAGCTTGAGATTTTTTATAGGCGGCGGCAATGGCCTCGTCGGCTGCAGCGGGGAGCAGGGCATTACCGCTCACCAGCACAAAACGACCGGGAGCGGCATAAGCGCTGCGCAATGCGTCCAAGCAGGCCGACGCGGTCAGTTGATCAAGGGCGGGTTGATAAAGCGCCCGCTCCACCGCTGGGTGCGTGAAGACCTCCTGGTCCATGAGCCCATCCAAAATTTCCCCAGCCAAAGCCCCAGAATATCGGGTCGCGACCGTCTTGACGGCCTGATCGAGGCTATTCGTAAAATTAGCGACGACCTCTTTTAATTCACCTGGCTGAAAACCATGCATGAGTGCGCGGCGTAATTCTTGTTCGCCTACCGCCAGCGCGGCTGCCCATTGCTCAGGCTTGGCGGTGAGATCAATGCCCGCCTCTCGCATAAATTTAAACTCATCGGAAATATTGGCCCGCGCACTGCTGAAGGGAGCCCCCTCTTGCTTAGCCAGTTCACTGAAACGTCGATTGAGCATCGCGATGGCCACTTGCTGAGGAAGCTCCTTGAGGCGATTAGCCGCCGTATCCGGCCGCGCGACAAACGGGATCAGGCTCGTGATACTAATGCTCGTAGCCGGCGATTCTGGTTCTGCATGATAGTGGGCACGCACGCCCGAAAAAGTTGGCACCACCCCAATCTCTGGTGCCGGAACTGCCGGGGCCCGCGCCACAAGTGGAGCAAAAGCCGTGCTGATCAGGGACGTTAATACCGCTGGATCAAAATCACCGACCGCCACCACTGTCATCCGCTCAGGTCGGTACCATGTATTCCAAAAATCGGTAAAGCGGGCTCGAGGAGCCTGCTCAATCACCGCAGGCAAACCGATCGGTAGCCGCTGGGGCAAACGCGTCTGGCCAAGCATGAATGTAAATTGCGCAAGGAAGGTGCGAGCCCCTACATTGTCCCGCGTTCGTTTCTCGCTCATAATAATCCCCCGCTCCTTGTTAATCTCCTCCTCGAGGAGCAAGAGACCGCCCGCATAATCCGCAAACACTCGGATCCCTTCGGTTAATGTCGCGACATCCGTGTGCGGGAGCTCCAGCAAATATTGCGTGCGATCAAACCCAGTGGAAGCGTTCGTGTCGCCCCCAAAGCTCATGCCCATCCGCTGAAAAAATTCCACGAGCGTACCCGGCGCATAGTGCTGGCTACCGTTGAAAGCCATGTGCTCGAGAAAATGCGCGACTCCGCGTTGATCCTCATTCTCCATGAGCGAGCCCGCCTCGACGAGTAAGCGCAACGATGCGCGCCCCCGAGGCTCTTGGTTAGGATAGATCACGTAACGCACGCCATTGGGGAGCGTGCCAAAATGCGCGGCCGGATCAACCGGCAGATCGCTCGTCGCTTGAGCGAAGGGTCGCGCGGGGGCGGCGGCGACCAGCACCGCTAGCCCCAATTGAAAAGCAATGAGGAGCGATAATTTAATTTTCATAGAATGGATCAACGGCAGGGAATGATTACGCGAATTGAGGCAGGAAATAGATTTAGCCAGCCAACCCAGCTTAGGCTGGCTCCCGCAAGGCGGCGATCAGCCGCATCCGGGAAGATAGTCCAAATTTTCGTAAGCAGGCGCTAACTTGGTACTTCACCGTTGGTTCGGCCTTATGCAAAAACTGAGCGATTTCTTTGTTACTGTAACCAGCGCATAGATAAGAAAGCACCTGCTGTTCTGCCCCCGTCAGCGGTTCTTGCGTCAGAGCTGACGTGATGGGGCGCGGTAATAAACAATAACGCTCAGCGACCATACGAGAATTAGTTTTAACTACGCATCAAAACCGATCGCGCCTTCAGACAACTTAGTCGCGGCCAAACCGTGGCCGACACGGCCCGATCGGTGATGAGGAACGTTTAAAATTAATAGGCCCATTCAGCGCATGGCTTCACGCTGCTTTAAATCTTCCGCCCCTTTGGCGATGAGGGCCGCATCAACTTTAATACCGGCCTTCGCTAAAGCGGCATCGAGGATCGCTTCGCCCTTGAGATAACCGGTGACGAGCGCGACAACTTTGCCGTCACGATCGATGATGAACTGCTGCGGGATGCCGCCGACCCCGTAGAGTTTATGCGAGGCCCGATCAGGCCCGCGCTCCTGCGGATCATGCGAAAAATTAATATCGGGATACTGTGCCTGATTCCGCTTCACCCATGTATCGAATTTCTTGCGATCATCGGAAGTGCAGGAAGCCAACACCACGACTCCTTGATTTTTGTAATGAGCCGCCACTTCCTGGGTATGCGGCATCGAAGCGATACAGGGTCCGCACCAAGTAGCCCAGAAATCAAGAATGACGACCTTGCCCCGATAATCAGAAATCTTCACGGCCTTGCCGGTGGCGTCGGTGGCGATAAAATCAGGGGCCGCGGCACCGAGCTTCAACATCGCCACCCTGGCCTCCGGCGGCTTCTCCTTGGTCTCCTCAGCGGAAAAGATCTTCTTTGGCATATCCTCCGGCTTTAGCTTCACCCCCGCGCGGAGAAGCAAATTGCCGAGTGATTCGGCGCTCTGCGGGCCACTGCCCACATAGAAACCGAGGAATTTGCCTTGGGCGTCGATGACAACATTGTTCGGGACCGGCGCCATGGCGCCGCCGGAGAACGCCATGGGAATGACCTTGCTGTAGTGCGCGCGATTGGCCTCCCGAAAAGCTTTTTTATCCTCGGCTGTCATTTCCTCCATGGACTCTTTGGGTGGCTTCGGGGGCGCACCGGCCGGATCGAACAGCACCGGATAGGCCAGCTTGGCCGCCGCGGGTGCATGATACTTATCAAAGTCAGCGCGTGAGCCATAAGAGGCGAGCTCGACAAACAGGACGCCCTGATCGGCATAGCGGCGGGCCCAGGCATCTTGAAAAGCCACCATATCGTCAGGCCGAGCGCCGCGAGCCGAGCAGACCATCAACACCACCGTCTTACCCTTGGTGAGCTCAGAAAATTTGACTGCAGAGCCATCAATAGCCTGCGCGGTAAAATCCGGCACCGGCAAACCTCGCTGCAGCTGAGCAAAGCCTTCCCGAAATTTTGGCTTGGGATTTTTTTTCTCCGCCTCGACGGCAGCCAGACGGTCGGCCTCTTCCTCGGCGGCAGCCTTGAGCTGCCGTTCACCCGCCACGACGCGGGCGGCCTCAACCTTGACGCCGGCCTTAGCCAGCGCGGCTTCGGTGCGAGCATCTTCTTCACCGCCGTTGCCGACGATTGTCGCCGTGATGACGCCATCGCGACCGATGACAAACTGCGTAGGAATGCCCGTGACGCCGTAAAGCTTGCTGGAGGCGCGCTGCTCGAACGTGGTGGAGCCGCGCTCATTAGGATCAAAGACAAATTTTAGTTTTGGGTATTTTGCTTGGTTCGCCGGAATCCACTTCTTGAACATGGCAATGGTGTCGCTCGTACCGGAAGCCACGACGACGACCTCTTGATCAGCATATTTGGTGGCAATGGCATTAGTGTGCGGCATCGAGGCAATGCACGGTCCGCACCAGGTAGCCCAGAAATCGAGAATGACAACCTTGCCCTTGAAGGACGAGAGGCGGACCTGCTGGTCGTGAATGTCATGCATCACGAAATCTGGCGCGACCGCTCCAGCGGCGAGCGTAGCGATTGGTTGGTTAACTGCTTTTGCCATTTGCATCTGGGCACAAGCCAGAGTGGCAACGCAGCTGAAAACACCAAATACGAGTGAATGGATTGATTTCATGATAGAGGGAAAAAGAGTTAAACGATGTAAAAAAATTACTTGGCGACGGCAGCCGGCGTGACCGCTGGCTTGGCCGTGTAGCCAGCTGGGAAAAAGATCTTCGGCTTATCCTCGTAAGCGAGCTCGACGCCAGCGATCATCAGTAAATTAGCCAAGCCATCATGGGTAGCCTCGCCGTAGCCGACATAGGACCCGACCAGCTTGCCCGCGGAATTGATGACAAGCGTCGTCGGTAGCGGCGTGACCGCGCCGCGAGTCAGCTGCATCATAATCGTCTTACGCATCGCCTCTTTGTCACCTGAGGGTGGTTTACCGACCGGATCAAAGGCCGTAGCAAAAGTATATTTATTTTTATTTTCGATTAGCCACTTGTCGTAGTTCGCACGGGTATCGAAACCGCAGACCCCGAGGATAACTACGCCCTTAGCGCCATACTTGCGGTGGATCTCTTCGTAGTGCGGCATAGCCTTTTGGCACGGCCCGCACCACGTGGCCCAGAAATCAAGAATGACTGTTTTGCCTTTAGCGTAGTCGGAAAATTTTGCCTCTTTGCCTTCAGGAGTAAGCACGGTGAAATCGGGCACCAATTCACCCGCCTTAAGTTTACCGTAACTTTCGTAGAAGGGAGCTCGGGGTTTCTTAACCGCTGCGGCCGTGGTCACCGCGCGAGCTTGTTCCTGCTTGGCCACCTGCGCCTTGCCCTCAGCCAAAGTCGCGTCGTTCACTTTTACCCCAGCCGCGGCCAGCGCATATTCGGTCCGCGCATCCCCCGCTCCGCCGTTACCCACCACCACACCGGTGATCTTGCCATCGCGGCCGATCACAAACTGCGTCGGGATGCCCACCACATGATAGAGCTTCGCGGAAGCGCGTTCTTCAAAATTGAGCGACTCGCGTTCGTTCAGATCGTACGCAAAGCGAATGTCAGGGTATTTCGGCTGATTCAGAGGAATCCATTCCTGAAACTTCGCGATCGAGTCGCTCGTCCCGGCGCCCAGCACAATGACATCCTGGTCTTTATATTTCGCGGCGATCTCCTGCGTATGCGGAAACGAGCTAATGCACGGTCCACACCAAGTGGCCCAAAAATCGAGGATCACTACCTTGCCTTTAAAATCGGAAAGGCGGACATCCTTACCCGCAACATCCTTCATCAGGAAATCTGGGGCCATTGCGCCGACGGCGAGCAGCGCGCCCTTCGGGGCCGCGGCCGGATTATTAGGCATGGGTATGATCGTAGCGGCAGACATCACCCCGCCGGCGGTAACCGCGGCAGGTTTTTCGCGAGCCGCAAAAATTTCGGCCATAACTTTGTCCGCCGCCGCCTTATCTTCGGCGGTGAGCTTAAGATCAGCGACCTGCAAGCTTGCGCGCATCCAACCAGCGATCTTCGGGCCCATGCCAATCAGGCCACCGCGAAAATAGCCGCCGGCATTCACCACCATGAAAGCGGGATACATGCCGATGCCAAATTTCATATAGGAAAGGGACTCCATGACAGCCTTCCCTGCTGGATCCCAAGCGACGGTGTAACCCAGGCCGGCCGCATTAGCTTTTGCCCAGGTGTCGAATTCAGCCCGATCGGTAGCCACGTTGATGGCCCAAACCGCTAAACCCTGGTCTTTGTAGTTGGCGGCGAGCTTAGCAAAATCTTCGTTGGGCGAACGCGCTCCGGTCCAGAAGGAAATAAGCACCGGCTTGCCCTTGAAGGACGAGAGTTTCACTTCCTTGCCGTCTACGCCGATAGCGGCGAAATCGGCCACCTCATCGTCAAATTTAAGTGAGCCTAACCGAATGGTTGGCGGGCGCGCGGCTGTGCCTTTAGCACTGGCAGGAATAGCCCCAATCGGCATTGCCGCCGTCTTGCCTATCATGGGAATGGACTGACGCTCACGTTTTTCCTCCGGCGGTAAATGCGAGGTATCAACCGGCACACCACCTTTGGCGAGCAGGCGTGTGACGTGCGGGTTTTCGCCCGGGCCACCGCCGGAGGTGGAGCCGACCACCTTCCCGTCTTTGTCGATCAGGAAAAGCGTGGGGAAACCACTGACACCATACTGAGTATTAAAGACCGATTTATCCCAACCGTCCTTGCCGGCCGGGTCATGCGCGGTGAGGAATTTATATTTAGCGGCGTTGCGCTTCACCCAGCCATCATAATGGGCACGCGAGTCATCGGCACAGACGGCCAGAATTACGAGGCCGTCTTTGGCATGCTTCTCGGCTAGTTCGCTGTTATGGGGCATAGAGGCCACACACGGCCCGCACCAGGTCGCCCAAATATCAATCAAGACGGTCCGGCCGCGAAAATCAGATAGTTTGATCGCTTGGCCATCGGGGCCCACGACGGTAAAATCAGGGGCGAGCTCGCCCACCTTTGGACCAACCTGATGAACGCTCGGCGTAGAAGTCGGCACGATAGCCGGCTCCGCGCCTGCCGGCATCACCGTTAAACAAAAAATGCTAAGCGCAACCGACCAGAGGGATTTTTGCATAAATAAAATAAAACAGACACGCCGCCATGCGAAGAGTTGCATGGCGGCGCGTAAAACCAATCACTTGATAATTAAAGTGGCAGAATGAAGGCGAACTCGTAACTGCGGCCGAGGATAAACTGACTGTGTAAGCCCGCGTTGAAACTCCACATGGTATCAGAGAACGGTGGCTCTTGATCGAAAACATTATTTACGCCCAAGGTGACGCGCAGACCCTTACCATAACTGCGCCATAGACCTTTGCGGAATTCATAGCCGCCCCGTACATCGAGTTTGGTAATGGAAGGCGTGGGGTAAAAAATAACCGCCGTGCTATTAGCCACCAAGTTGCTACCCGCGCTGTTAGAATTGAACCCATCCAGATAAGAAACAAAGGCGGAGGCGTTCCAATCACCCTTATTCCAAAAAATGGCTGCATTCATGCGCCACTTGGGCGGCGCGGCGGTATCGTCTTCGAGAATAACCGCCGGCTGACCTGGGGCCAATTGACGCGTCGCTTCGAGCGTACGGCTCGCCGCTAGATTCAAGCGCCAGCGACCCAATTGATCGCTGGGCAGACGGTAATCTACGACGAAATCCATGCTCCGATTAACCACTTGGCCGAAGTTCACGAACACGCGACTGATGGACGTGATTTGTCCGGGCTGATTGAGCGCAGTATCGGCCGGCGTGACCGCGGCCCGCGTGATGCGATTAGTGAAGAGCGCTTCATTGTTAATGATCGTCTGTGCCGTGATCAACTGCAGCACATCCTTCTGCACCGTATCATAATAATTTACCTGTAAGCTGAGCCCTTTGACCCAAGAAGGCTCATAAACAATACCGGCAAAAGTATTTTTCGAAAGCTCGGGCTGAGGATTCAAATTAGAACCCCGTGATTCTATAATCCCAGTGGTCGATGTTGGCGTACGCCGTGGATCGAGCAAGGTGGAGGTCACGATTGATGGCGCGACCATGTACTCCGTAATACCAGGGGCCCGGAAGCCCTCGCTCCAATTTGCGCGCACCAACAACGACTGCACCGGAGTCCAAGAGACTCCATACTTCGGCACCGTTTTGGAGAAGCGGCCGTTGTCTTCATAACGTTCAGCTAGATTTAAATCTAAGCGACGCAGCAGGGGCTGCGCATTGGGCTTGCCCACGATCGGCACACTCAACTCGGCAAACATGGCCTTCGTCGTTTGCTCGCCGGTGACAGTCGTCATCGTCGCGACCGGAATCAGCACGGAAGAATAATTGACCGCGGTGCTCTGCATCTCGCCCTTCAAATTAGAGCCACCGAAAGCCATTTTCATCGAGCCGCCCCAGAGATCGACCAGATTACCGTTGGCGGAAAAATCTAGCCCAGTCTGCTTCGAAACTGAGGCCAGCGACGGATAAATCGCGAGCGTCTCGAGCAAGGCCACTTGGGAAGGGGCCCCGGGGGCACTGGAATCGATAAAGGGATTAAAGCGCTGGGCCGGATCAGCCGCGCTCAGCATCGCGGCGAACGGAGCCGGATTAAAATTACGCGAGATCTGCCGAACTTTTTGCTCTTCCCAATTGGTCCCCAGCTCCCATTCCCACGTTTGGCCAAATTTACCCCGCAAACCAGCCGTGATCGCGTCATCTAAAGTCCGGACGCGCTGGGATTGCGCACCCCACTCCGGGAGAATCATCCCGATGCTCACATTCTGATTAAAAGGATTATAGGCCGCGGGCAAAATCGCGGCGGAGCCGAAACCACCCGTGATCGAATTCGCCCCGGGTTGCGCCGTATAAAAACTGCGCGTCTCGCTGGTGCGGAGACTGGTGAAAACATCCAAATGATCGTTGACGCTGTAATTAAAATTACCGCTCAAACCCTTCCGCTTTGATTCTGGAATCAAATCGAGATATTCCGCCGTGTTGGCTCGGCGCTGCTGCGAGGCATTCACCAGGGAAGCGCCAGGAGCCGGCGTCAGCACCGTCTGAAATTGCGCTACCGTTGGGGTGCCCGTAGCCCCGACGGGAACCATCACAACCCGCACACCGGGAAGTGCATCAAAATTTCCTGAGACGGTCCCGCCGGACGCTTGGATCACAGCCGGAAAACCCCAATTAAGCCGCCAATCGACGCCATTTCTAGCCAAACCGGTTGCCGTCATCGTGCCGACTAGCATGCCGCTATGATTTTGGTTTTTAGAGAAAGAACGCTGAGAAGCTTTGAGATCTTGTCGGTCATAATACTCGATCGCTACCGAGCCGCTCAATTTTCCATAAGAAAATCCACTAATGACGGAAACATTCCGCTCCGCGCCGCCACCATGCTGGGAGACTTTATAGCCGCCTGATAATTCGGTGCCGGTGAAATTCTTTTTGAGGATGATGTTGATAACCCCCGCCACGGCATCAGCGCCATAAATGGCTGAGGCCCCATCAGTAATGACCTCAATGCGATCAACCATGCCTAATGGAATGGTGTTCAAATCAACGAAACCCTGCCGCGTGTCCGTCGAACGATTGCCGTTGCCAGATTGCGCCGCCCGCCGGCCGTCAACCAACACGAGCGTCGAACCAGAACCAAGGCCGCGTAAGCTGACGCCTGAAACACCCGTCTGCCCTGGAGGAGCAGCGGAGGAGCCCAAGACGAAATTGAACGCAGGATTGGTCGTCTCAGTACGTTGGCCGAATTCAGGATTCAATTCGTTCGGCGCGCTTCCGCGACCGGAGGCAATACCCGCATACGTTTGCGGAATTTGATTAAGAAAATCGGAGAGAGTCATCGAACCAGTGGCGCGAATATATTCTTTGTCGTACGAACTAACCGGGGAAGGCCCTTCGGTTTCCGTTTGCCGAATGCGGGTACCCAAGACCGAATAAGTTTCGAGCTTAAGGGCTCCCGTTTCACTTTTTGTCACCTTGGCCGTCGGGACCATGACCTGACGGCTCTCGACGTTTTTTGCGCGGTCAGGATTAAGGCGCAGACCAAGGGCCCCAGTTTTTTCATCCTCGATTACCACCAAGCCCGTGCCGACCACCATTTGCTCTAAAGCCTGGCGCGGGGTCATTTCACCGGACACGGCATGAGTACTAATGCCTGCTACCGCATCGGTGGGCACCAAGACTTCGCTGCCCGATTGATTCGAGAAATCCTTAATTGCAGCAGTGGCGGAAGCCGCAGGAATATTAAATTTCTTAGCATCAGCGGCTTGCGATACTCCAACCAAGGCTAGAGCGCACAGCGCTGCTAACGCGTAAGAATTTCGAAGAAGACGAAACGAGACTAGATCGGTCATGGTGTGTAGTTATTGGCCCCCACAAAGTGCGGATGGCTGAGTTTATCGGAGAGTAACTAAAGTATAATCTTTAGTTATTTAGTAAAGATAGCAAATATCAAATTCACC
Organism: uncultured Verrucomicrobiota bacterium; assembly: GCA_903906135.1. Classification (GTDB taxonomy): domain Bacteria; phylum Verrucomicrobiota; class Verrucomicrobiia; order Opitutales; family Opitutaceae; genus Lacunisphaera. The sequence goes on from CAIVJE010000172.1 coordinate 20,661, forward strand.
CCTCCTTGCGGGGGGTGCAAATCTTTTTTGAAATATGACAGGAGTGACCAATCAGCTAGAGCGATCATCCAATAGATCACCGTGGGGTTTTCTACACCACGCCCCAGCCGCTAAAATCTGTTACGACTATTTTGCCGCCGGGCGCTAAACTTAAGCTCAAGGCAATCGCCGCAAAATGATTAAATGCTTACCGTGAGCCTCAGCCTGCAGGTCAAAACTCTCGCCTACGATTCGCGCAAACCCCTCAGGATTGTCCGAGCGGAAACTCCCCGTGATCTGCCAGGCACCCACCAGCGGATCTTCAATTATGAGCTGCGTTAGATTATGTCGATTGAGCAAGGCCACCGCCTCACTGAGCGTAGTGCCGCTGAAATCCTGCCGAGTGTCACGCCAAGCAAGCTGTTGATTCATCTCCGCTTCAGATACCGCTTGGGGCTCAGCCACCGATTCAAGGCGAGCTGGCGCCGATCCTTTAATTGATTTGGACGATCTTAATTTAGTCAAAGCGACAAATCGCTTGCCCGCATTGACCCGGACGACGCGGCGATCGCCTCCCGCGGAGGCCTGTCCCATCAAGGCATGGCCGACATCAACCGCACCTTCTTTCACAAAAACCTCGACGGCCGAGGACTGCAGCTGCACCGAGAAAGCCGTCCCCACGGCACGGACCGCAATACCATTAGCCTCCACGTAAAATGGGCGCGTGGCGTCCTTCTTTACGCGAAAATAGGCCTCTCCCTTGAGGAGCGTTACGCGACGCGACGCCGCCTCATAATGCACCGAGATTTCCGCCCCCACTTTCAGCTCTACAATGGATCCATCCGGCAACTGGCGAATAGCATTATTAGCCACAATCGAGGTTTCTTGAATCGGGGCCTTCGCTGCCATGCGCTTCATCTGCCCGGCTTCCCCAAGAGTCGAGCGCAGGAAAAATAATCCGCTGACTAAAATAATCCCGGCCGCGGCCGCTCCTTGCAGCTGATGCCGGCGCCGGCGTCTAGCCCGCACCGCCAATCCAGCCAGCACCGCGCTGATCGCCCCGCCGCCTTGGACTCGATCAAACACAGACCAAGCCTCGGTTAGCCGATCAAAAGCATCCGCATGACGCGCATCCGCACCCAGCCAATCTTGAAAAATCTGCTGCTCGGCGGAGGTTAGACCCGCATCACAGCGCGTCACCCAATCAGCGGCCGCCGCTTCAATCGCCGGCGGCGAAATTTGCCCAGAGGTCGAGGAAGTGCTCATGGTTGGCTCAGTTGCCGGCGGAGTGAATCGGCCACGCGCCGCAACCCACGGGCCGCTTGCACTTGGACCGTTTGCTCGGAAAGCCCGAGCCGAGCGGCGATATCTTTTTGGGAGACCCCACGAAGTTTACGGAGAATAAAAATTTCACGACAGCGAGCCGGTAACGCATCGATCGCGTCCACCAGCAGGGCAATTTCCTGCTGACGAGCAGCGGCCGCGGCGGCATCCGGTCTATCATCTATGACGAACAGGTGAGATAAATCTGTTACGACCTTAATCGGTGAACGGCGATCGTGCCGGACGATGTCGAGCGCCAGATTGCGTGCGATGCGAAATAAAAAAGCCCGCGCCGACTGAATAGGGTGCCGCGCCCGCGCCTGCCAAATGCGCAGATAAGATTCCTGCACCACATCGTCCACATCCCGCACGGCCGGGAAGCGCCCGCGAACGTAGGCCCGTAGCGAGGTGTCATGCGGCTGCACTTCATCTTTGAACCATTGCTCGGGCGGCGCCGGCGGTTTAGGGGGCAAGTTCACAAATAGAAAAACTAGGGTCTAGCTTTCTCGCTCGCCTCAAACCAGCCCAAATAAATCCGCCCCTTAATCCGATCGGCCTATCGCCAGGGTCTTGTGTTTGGAGCCGACTCGCGCATCTTATCGCGTAGCCTTCGCTAAAATATTTCTCTCCTCGCTCCTTACCCGATGAATATTATTCGCCACCTCTCAGCCTTACTCCTCCTGCCTGCGCTGCTTTGGGCCGCTGAATCCCCAGGGGTAAAAAATGGCTCTGTCCGGGTCTCTCTCGTAGCGGCATCGGCCGCGATCGAAGCGGGTAAGCCTTTCACCCTTGCCCTGCGAATGCAGCACGACCCGCACTGGCACAGTTACTGGATCGCTGCGGGCACCGGTTACCCAACCTCCATCAACTGGACCTTGCCGGCTGGATTTAAGGCCGGCGAAATTCAATGGCCGACGCCCCAAATTCTGCGCGATTCCTCCGGAAAAATCGTCGGCAATGGCTACAGCGAAGAGTCCTTCCTCCTCGTGGAAATCATCCCGCCAGCCCTGCCTGAGCTTCGGGCCGGCGAGAATCCAGGCCAAACATCGAGCGGCCAACAGGCCGCCACCGCGCCCTTGGCTCCCGGCACAAAAATCAAACTAGCGGCCGCCATCGAGTGGCTCATGTGCCAAGATGTTTGTATGCCCGGTGAGGCTAAACTAGAAATCTCCCTCGACGTCGCCCCCGCCACCCAACCTGACGCCCGATGGGCCCAGCCGATTACTCAGGCCCGGGCGCAACTGCCCATCGCCGCCACCGGGTGGAATATCACCGCCACGCACGACGACAAAAATGTTACCCTACGGCTCACCCCAAAGTCGGGTAATACGCACAAGCCAACGAATCTGCATTTCTTCGCGACCGATGCTCTCACCGATTATACTCAGCTTGCGACAGTGACCGCTGACAATGACGGCTGGGTATTAATTCTGCCACTCGATGCCGCCGCCGATAAAACTACGAAACGCCTAACCGGAGTGCTCGCCTCAGCCAACGGCTGGGCGGCCGGAGCTAGCTACGGCGGTCTGGTGATCGATGTGGCGTTTAGTGCCGATGAAGTGCCGACCCTCCCCACGGTCACGCGCCCAACATCAAACCTGACCCCACCGCCCTCTGCACTCGCCGCGCCCACCAGTTTGCTCGCCACCCTCGGCTTGGCTTTCATTGGTGGCTTAATTTTGAATCTGATGCCCTGCGTTTTCCCTGTGCTCGGCATCAAGATCCTCGGCTTTGTTAACCAATCCGGTAATGACCGTAAAAAAATCACCGCGCATGGTCTGACTTTTACGCTCGGCGTGCTGGTTTCATTTTGGGCGCTAGCGGGCGCGCTTCTCATGCTCCGCGCCGGCGGCGCTCAACTCGGCTGGGGATTTCAACTCCAATCGCCCGTTTTTGTTTTTGGCATGGCCGTGTTCCTGCTGATTTTTGCCCTCAACTTAAGTGGGCTTTTTGAAGTCGGGCTGTCCGCCACGAGTGTCGGCGGCAATCTGCAGATGCAGGATGGTTTTGCCGGATCATTTTTCACCGGCGCTTTAGCCACGCTCGTCGCGACTCCCTGCAGTGCCCCCTTTCTGGCGCCAGCGCTGGGGGCGGCTCTGTCCCTCTCCGCGGGACAAGCTTTCCTGATTTTTACCGCGATCGCCCTTGGTCTCGCCCTGCCCTACCTGCTGTTTTCAATTTTTCCGCAGGCGATCAAATTGCTCCCAAAACCCGGCGTATGGATGGAAACGTTTAAGCAATTCATGGCCTTCCCACTTTATGCGACCGTCGGCTGGTTGTTGTGGGTACTCGCCGGCCAGACTAAAGATGATGACAACGCCCTGTTATTAATCTCCTTCGGCTTCGTGCTCGTCGCGATGGCCGCTTGGGCCTACGGCCGTTTTGGTCAGGCATCAGGAAAACCTCAGCGGCAATTAGCCGGCCGAATCTGCGCGGCGCTCCTCCTCGTGAGCGGTCTTTATACGGGTTGGCCCAAAACAACCGCCACTCCCACGACGGCCGGCAGCTACCAAGTCACTTGGGAGAAATGGAGTCCCGCGGCCATCGCCGCGGCCCAAGCCGCGGGCAAATTTGTCTATGTAGATTTCACCGCGCGCTGGTGCGCCACTTGCCAAACGAATAAGGCGACCGTGTTTCACCACGACGCAGTGCTCGCCGCGCTGGCGCAGCACCAGACCGTGTTACTCCGCGGCGATTGGACGAATCGTGATCCCCTTATCACCGCCGAGCTCGCCCGCTGGAACCGCTCCGCGGTGCCCTTCAATTTGATCTACGCTCCAGGGAAGGCCCAACCAATCATTCTGCCCGAACTGCTCACCCCCCAGATCGTCCTCGATGCTTTAGCTCAAGCCGGAAAATAATTTCCGGAGGCTAAGCGCTAAGACCATTAAGTTATTTAGCGCAGAATCACCTCTGAATACGGTCGCCTTTGCGGCCATTATTCAGAGTTCCCACCCCGCTTGAATTTCGTCATGGGTGACCCCTGCGTGAACGATCCTGCTCATCGAAAATCTGTCGGCCTCTTACTGTTGGCGGCCCTTTGTTGGAGCCTAGGTGGAGTCCTCCTTAAATCAGTAGCCTGGCCGAGCTTGGCCGTGGCTGGTGGTCGCGGGGGTATTGCTGCCCTATTTTTACTCATCGTATGCGGGCGCACCTTGCGCTTCACATGGTCGCCCCTGCAACTCGGCGCCGCGGTGGCTTTTGCCGGCTGCACCATACTTTTTGCCGCGGCCAACAAACTCACCACGGCGGCCAATGCGATTCTTCTTCAATATACCGCTCCCGTTTGGGTGGCCCTTCTAGGCACCTGGCTGCTGGGTGAACGCGCCTCACGGGCCGACTGGTGGACAATTCTCGCCACCTTTATCGGCATGGGCGTTTTTCTCTTTGCCGGCCTCCGTCTGCATGATCTTACCGGAATCGCCGTCTCGATCGCGAGTGGCTTCTGCTTCGGCCTCATGATTCTGCTCCTGCGCAAGCAGAAGAACGGCTCGTCTATTGAATCGATCATTCTAGGCAACGGGCTCGCTTTGCTCATCGGATTGCCGGCACTGAGTTCGGCCCCGCCCCTCCCCCCAAGTGGGATGGTAGCGTTACTTTTACTCGGCTTGGTTCAACTCGGCCTCGCGTATCTATTTTATGCCCGCGCGCTCAAGCAGGTCACCGCCCTTGAAGCCGTGCTCATTCCGATCATTGAACCCATTTTAAATCCCCTCTGGGTGTTGCTCTTCATCGGCGAACGACCCAGCCGGCTCTCCCTGGTCGGCGGAGCTATCGTGGTGGGGGCCGTCACCTGGCGCGCGCTTTATTCCTTACGCCGCGCCACTCCGCTGCCCTCCGCGACCAGTTAAAAGGCTCCGCAACGAACACGCGCCGGGGCACTTTAAGTTTTAGCCGGGGGGTTGAGCTGGAGCAGCACGTTGGCGAGAGTGATGAGCCCACCGCCGAGCAGAAGATGCCAAGTCAATTGCTCGTTCATGTAAGTAAACCCAGCCCAAGCGGCAAAAATCGCCGGTAAAAATAATGCCATGATCGAGGCAAAGATCGGCTCGAAGCAGTAAATGAGACCCGCCTCCGTGGCCGTGATTTTCGGCTGCCAAGTGTTCATTAAAATAAAAGAGCCCAGCGTGCAAAATACCGTCAACAGGCCGGTGAACACGAGCCAGGGACCGTTCGTCCACGGGATCAGCAGATCGCTGAGTTGAGGGGCCGTGGCCCCCGATACGATTGAAAACAGCAGCGCTTCTACCACAAACATGACCAAGGTAATCGGCAGCGCCCGATTCGCGGCGTAGCGCTTGCTCTCGAGTAGCAAAATTTGCGCCATAAAAAATCCCGAGCACAGGAGTGTTTCAAATTCGCCGCGCCCAATCCGCATCCCCTGAAGATCAAACCGGCCCAACACCGCAACCCCCACAAAAACCAACGCCGCACAACCCAAAACCAACGGGGAGGGCCAACGCCGCACCTGCAGTGCAAAATAAAAGGGGATCATGATCGCATAGAACTGCGTCAGAAATGATGAAACCGAAACAGAGGTAAATTGAAGCCCATCGTTTTGTAAGAGCATCCCGCCCCCCGCCAGTAACCCGAGCCACCAGCCTTGTTCCATTTCTCGCCGAGTGATACTCGCAATTTTTTTCCCCAGAACCAAAGCGAGCACGATTGTCGCGAGCAAAAATCGCGGGGCAATCGTATAGGCAGCGATAAACCAAGTGCTACTCGCCGGCACCAGCTGGGCATGCACGAAGGCAATCGATTTAACCAACGGAAAGCTCAGCCCCCAATATAAATTGGCCAGCAAGAGCATGCCCAAGGCCCGGCGATGGAGAGATTGATCAGCGGCCATAGAATTAATAAACCATAGAGACAAAGCCGCCGAAGGGCAGCGTCAAAAATCGGTGCCGCCGCGCGCCCGCCATTATCATGGGGCAACCCCGCCCAGCCTTCGCGCGCGCCCCGCCAGGCCAAAACAAAACCGCCGCGGATTACTCCGCGGCGGTTTCTTAAATTTCGCTAAAAAGCAAAAGTCTTACGAGACGTGCTTGCTGACCAACTTGGTCATGTCGAACATGCTCACTTGAGTCTTGCCATTGAAGACAGCCTTGAGGGCGTCGTCGGCATTGATCATGCGGCGGTTCTTTTTGTCCTGGAGGCCATTCTTCTTAATGTAGACCCAGAGTTTCTTGGTCATTTCCGTGCGGGGCAGCGGATTGGAACCAACGACAAGCGCGAGCTTGGCATCGGGAGTTACCGGCTTCATGAAAGCGGCGTTTGGTTTACGAGTGGATTTTTTTGCCATAGTGGTACTCTTGATAGCGGTGCTTTAGGGCAATGCAACGATTTTCTAGAGGGGAATCATCTTTTTTCAGAGGAGAAATGAAAGGGTTTTCCCTTAATTGATTTTTGTCCTTTCCGCGTAATTCACCCGCGCCGACTCACCCTTGATCGTCGACCTGCACAAATTGACGGTACAAGGCGGCGTAATGTCCGCGGTGCATCAGGAGCTCATGATGCGAACCACGCTCGATAATCCGCCCTTGATCCAGCACGAGGACAACATCCGCATGCCGAATCGTGCTGAGACGATGGGCGACCACTAAACTCGTGCGACCCACCAATAATTTCTGCAACGCCTGCTGTAAGCGCGCTTCGGTGAGAGCATCGATCGAACTGGTGGCCTCATCGAGCAAGAGAATTCGCGGATCCGCGAGCAGCGCTCGCGTAAAACAGATCAGCTGGCGCTGACCAACGGACAACCCCGCACCCTTTTCCCCCACCTCGGTTTGCAGACCAAGCGGCAAGGCCTCCAGCAGATCGAGACAAGCCAGCGAGGCCGCCGCCGCGCGAACTTCCTGATCCGTGGCCTCCGGACGACTCAGTCGAATATTTTCCATCACGGTGCCGCTAAAGAGCACATTCTGTTGCTGGACCATCCCCATTTGCCGATGCAGCGATTGGCCCGTCAGGGTCCGCATGTCTCGATCATCGACCAACACCTGGCCGCCAGTGGCCAAATAAAATTTGGCGACCAGATTAATAATCGAGCTCTTGCCGCTACCCGTATGCCCAACCAGCGCAATGGTCTGACCGGGCTCAGCGACAAAACTGACCTCATGCAAAACGGCGCGGGCGGGGTCATAGCCAAAAGTCACCTGACGAAACTCAACCCGCGCGCCACGACCACTGGCTGGATTGACCATGCGCGGATCCGGTAAATCAAGCGCGGCAGGTTCATCAACCCAATCGGGCACGACATCAATCAAGCGGAAGACGCGCTCGGCTCCCGCCATCGCGATGAGCGCCTGATTGTATTGATTACCAATAATGGCGATGGGCGCGAAAAACTGGTTAGCCAGCAGGAAAAAGGTGATGAGGCTGCCCATCGACATGTCGCCGTGAAACACCCGACCGCCGCCGACCAAGAGGAGAATAGCGACGAAAAACTGACTGTTCAACTCCAGGAGCGGCGTGAGAATGGCCGAGGTGCGAGCCAGCGCGATATTGTACCGCGCATGATCAGCCAACAAACTGCGAAACAAACCGGCGTTGGTTTCCTGACGAACAAAACCTTGGATCACGCGAATGCCGTTCACCGACTCCGCCAAAGTTGCCGTGACCCGACTAAAACTTTCCTGCGAAGCTCGAGAGTATCGACTAAGCCGCGAACGAAAATGCCGGCTGATGAGCCATAAGAATGGCGCCAAAGCGAGTACGACGAGAAAGAGCACCCAGTCACTCCACGCCATCACAATAGCGGAGAATATCATGGAGCCGAATTGAATCACACTGACAAAAAGGACATCCTGAATCCCCGTCCGCACAGCCTCCACATCGCTTGTGACCCGGCCAATAATACGCCCGAGCTTGATGCGATGGAAAAAGCTCATCGGCTGGCGGAGCAGCTTCGTGAAAATCTCCGCGCGTAAACCATTCACCACAGTCTCGCCAATCTCTAAAGCAAAACGCTGCCGGAAGTGAAAGAGTCCATCGGTCGTCAGCGCGAGGAGCCCGTACCCCGCCACCCCCAAAGCGAGGCCGGCAAAATCTCGGCCGGTAATTGGTCCTTTAATAATTAAAGCCATGAGCCAGCCAAGCGCCGGCAATTGCGCGGAACGAACCACTGTCATGATCACTAAGATGATGACCTTGCTCTTGATCGGGGCGGTATAAGTAAAGAGGCGGCGAATCAGGCCCCATTCGAGCGGCTTGAATTGCTCATCATCAGCATCTTCATCTCGTGGCTGCTGCACCAAGGTCATCGCCCGGGCTAATGGCTTGGGCGAACTCATCGGGCCCCCTCCCCGCCGGCTAAACCGAGCAGCTGCAAATCACGCACATCGACTAACTGGAGATTCGCCACCCGCAGATAAGGACCGGGGCGCTGCATTAATTCTTCATGCGTTCCGCGCTGCACAATGCGACCGGCCTCCATCACAATAATAAAATCAGCCCGCCGCAAGGTGCTCAGGCGATGCGCCACAATAAAAGTGGTTCGACCAGCAATTGCGCGGTCGAGAGCCTCGAAAATCTCATGCTCGGTTTCGCTGTCGATCGCGGCGGTCGGATCATCAAGCAGTAAAATCGCTGGCTCGAGCAAGACGGCCCGCGCGATGGCCAGCCGCTGCCGTTGCCCCCCCGAAAGACTATTACCGCTCTCCCCCAACACCGTATCGTAACCCTGCGGGAGGGCCGTGATAAAATCATGAGCCGCAGCAATCTTGGCCGCTCGCTCAATTTGCTCACGGGTCGCGTGGGGATGACCGAAGGCAATATTCGCTCCTATCGTATTAGAAAACAGAAAGCTTTCTTGGAAAACCAAACCGATATTACGCCGCAAATCTTCGAGGCTGAGCCGCCGGACATCGAGGCCATCGATTAATATCTGCCCAGCCGTTGGATCGAAAAAACGCGGAATCAAGCTCATCAAGACGCTCTTCCCGGCTCCGGTTTCTCCGAGAATAGCGACGCACTGGCCGGGCTTCACGGTTAAATTAAGGTCGCGCACCACGGCTTCCGCCCCGTCGTAGGCAAAAGAAACGTTCACAAACTCGACGGCGCCCGCGAGCTTAGCCCGCCGCACCGCCTCAGCCGCACTCTTCACTTCCACGGGCGCGTCAAGAATTTCAAACACCCGGCGCGCGCCAATCAGCGATTGCTGCACGCTATTAACGATGCCCGCGACGTTATTAACCTGACCAGAAAATTGCTCGAGGAGTCCGGCAAATACGACGAGCCCAGTCCCGAGCGGCAGGCGATCATGGGCCACCAGCCAACCGCCATAGCCCAGTAAAACCATCATGTTAATGCGCGTCAGGAAGCCAACCGCTGGGGAAAACAAACTCATGTGCCAAAAGATACCCCGCTGCTGCTCGAGCACGGCATTGTTCGCCGCCGCAAATTTCGCGCGGGCCTCGGCCTCACGACCAAAGCCCTTGGTCACCGCGATGCCTTGAATGCTCTCGGCCAAAATCTGGACCATTTTCTCAACGAGCGTCCGGTTGTGTAACATCTCCGGCTGGACCTTCCGCGAGAACCACGCCGACAACACCCACAAGATCGGGGTCGTCGCCAAACAAGCCAACGTCAAACTAGGGCTCAGGCTCACCATGTAGAAAACATAAGCCGTTAGCGAAATCACCATGATCACGCTCTGAATCAGCACCTGATCCACGAACATGCGCACCGATTGCACATCACCGGTTACTCGCGTAATAATTGAACCGGTCGTGTTCGCGTCAAAGAACCGAAAGCTTAACTGCTGGAGCTTATCATAAACTTCTCCGCGCAGATCGACGACGAGTTTTTGCTGAACCAGTTGGTTCACCGAAACGGCGTAAATATAATTGAGCCCCGCGCGCACGAGGGCGAAAAGCAAAATTAGCCCCGCCAAGAGTGCCAGCACGTGCATCGGCGGCCAGTCAATGGGCAGCAGCCTGGGCAGCGAGCCAACCACTGGCGTGTGGTCAAGTTGATGACGGATATAGTCGATTCCTACACCCGTGAAGCTGAGACCGCCGATGCCGAGGGTCAGTAAAATCAGCTGAATCCCGAGCACCTGCAGCGAATGGAGGCGATAACGCCACGCTAAGCCGAAAAGTCGTCGCACCAAAATTCCGTTCCCTGAATTGAGCAACGGCATGGGGTCTGGGCGGGACATAGGAAATTCCATCTTAGGCAAACTGCTGAACGGTGCACGAAACATTTCGTAAACCTGCGCGCGCCCGCCTCCCCCTTTTATGTCGCTGGTCGCCAGCGACGCACGGGAAAATCGCTTGCCTAAAATGCCTAAAGCTCCAGCCTGCGCATCGTTGAGTTGGTTATTTGTTAGATTCTATCGCTACGGAGAATTGTCAGGTGAGCGTTGAGTTCAGTGATGATTTGAAATCCGAGTTTCGGAGACGGGCGGTCGGGCGACATCATCAGCTCTCATTATCCCATGGAAAACAGTAAGCTCTACGTAGGGAATTTGCCCTTCGCTAGTACCGCCCAGGACCTCGAAGCCCTGTTTGGCCAAGTTGGTACCGTCAACGTGGTCGAAATTATCTTCGACAAATTCACTGGCCGCTCCCGTGGCTTTGCCTTCGTTACGATGGGCAATGGCGACGAGGCGCAGAAGGCCGTTGAACAATTTCACGGCCACGAAATCGAAGGCCGGGCCCTCTCTGTTAATATCGCTCGTCCCCGCGAAGAGCGCGCCCCCCGTTCATTCGGCGAAGGTGGCGGCGGTGGCGGATATCGCGGTGGTGGTGGTGGTCGCGGGGGTCGCGGTGGTCGCGGTGGTCGCGGCGGCGGCGGTGGTTATCGCGGCGGTCGCGGTGAAGGCGGGGGCGAACGCGAAGGCGGCGGCTACGGTCGCGAATAATAGGCCGCACCGCGGCAAGCTTTGGTTGCCTTTTAGTTATTTTCAAAAGCCGGACTAGGTCCGGCTTTTTTATTAAATCATTTGCCCAGCACTACGACACCCCAGCGATCGCCAAAAGCTTTTAGACTTGGGAAGACCCTTACTCGTGCCATGCTGCCGCCATGAAAGTTTGTCATGTGAAGAAATCTGCGGCCGCGCTGATCGCAGGACTGGCGCTGATCGCTCCCGGCTGTCACCGTGCGCCGACTACAAATTGGCAAGGCTACTTAGAAGGAGAATTTATCTACGTGGCTGCGCCCTTGGCGGGCCAATTGCAGAAACTTGCCGTGCAAAAAGGCGCGCGGGTTGAGGCCGGCGCCCCCCTTTTCACCCTCGAGCAGAGCGCCGAACTGGCCACCCTGCGTGAAATGGCCGAACGCCTGCGCCAAGCGCAGGCCAGACTGGCCGACCTCAAAAAAGGGCAGCGCCCGAGTGAACTCGCCGCCTTGGAAGCGCGCTTAGCTCAAGCGCGCACCGCCGCCGAGCTCTCCGCTCGCGAATTAGAGCGCGCCACTAAACTGCACCAAACCACGGTCCTGTCTGACGACAATTATGATCGCGCCCGGCTTAATCATGAAGCGAATCAAACGGTCATTGCGCAGACGGGCGCCCAGCTCATAACGGCGCAACTCGGGAGCCGCACCGATACGATCGCGGCGGCAGAAGCAGATGTCGCCGCCACGCAAGCCCTCCTCGATCGCGCCGGCTGGAGCGTTGCCCAAAAAGCTCAAACAGCACCGCGCGCCGCTCTTGTCTACGATACCCTGTATCGCGAAGGCGAATTTGTGGCCGCCGCCACTCCGGTCGTCGCCCTGTTACCCTCTGAAAATATTAAAGTGCGCTTCTTTGTACCGGAAGCGGAATTGGCCGCCCTCCAAGCCGGTGATCGCCTCCAGATTGCCATCAGCGGTCGCCCAGCCCTCGCCGCGCATATCAGTTATCTTTCACCCCAACCCGAATACACTCCCCCGGTACTCTACAATCGAGAGAATCGGGCTAAACTCGTCTTTCTCGTTGAGGCTCTTTTCGACGGCGCACCGGGGCGTGACCTTCATCCTGGCCAACCAGTGGACGTGACCGTTGTTTTGGCCCAGCCATGACCCTTTGCGTCAGGCTGAAGTTTATAAAATCATCATGATGACCATGGGCGCAGGTTTTGCTGAAGCCAGTGTTCAGCTCGGGCTAACCCCCACAGGACTTTTTGGGGCGCAGCTTAATCATTAAAAACCATGGCCGCTCACTTTCCCTCCGCGGCGACCGACGACTTCGTCATTGATGTGGCGGGAGTCACTAAGCGTTTTGGCGACAAGACAGTTGTTAACGGGATCAATCTCCAAGTGCGACGCGGCGAGATCTATGGTTTTCTCGGCCCCAACGGCTCGGGGAAAACTACGTTTATTCGCATGCTCTGTGGCCTGCTGACGCCCGACGCAGGGACCGGCACCTGCCTCGGTTATGATGTGCGCACCCAACAAGCTGAAATTAAACGGCACGTCGGGTACATGACCCAAAAATTTAGTTACTACGAAGATCTGAGCATTCGAGAAAATCTTGATTTCATCGCGCGGATTTATGCGGTGCCCGACCGAGCCGCTGTTGTACAAAAAAGTCTTGAGCGCCTCGGTTTACAAAATCGCAGTCACCAACTCGCCGGCCAACTCTCTGGCGGCTGGAAACAACGACTCGCCCTCGCCGCCTGCCTAATCCACAGCCCCCAGTTACTCCTCCTCGATGAACCAACGGCGGGGGTCGACCCCAAGGCGCGTCGAGAATTTTGGGATCACATCCACCAACTGACAGCTGATGGATTAACGGTCCTCATCACGACGCATTACATGGACGAAGCGGAGCGTTGTCACCGCTTGGCCTATCTCGCGTACGGCAATCTCCTTACCCGAGGCACCCTCGATGAAGTGCTGACTACCGCCAAACTTTCCACTTGGACAGTCGTGGGGCCCAACCTGCGCGTACTCGCCGACCAACTCCGCCGTCAACCGGGCGTCGAGCAGGTCGTGGCTTTTGGGACGACCTTGCATGTGAGCGGACGAGACGCCGCCCTGCTTGCAGCAGCGATCGCGCAAATCCGCACCCCCGCTCATCAGTGGACGCAGGTGCGCTCTGGATTAGAAGATGTCTTCATCAGTTTAATGGATGAAGCTCAGGATAATTTTTCGTGAGCACCACGCGCCCATGAATCCACCGCGCTTCACCTTCCATCGTTTCTGGGCCATCGTGCTGAAGGAGTTTATTCAGATGAAACGCGATCGCGTCACTTTCGGCATGATGATCGGCATTCCTTTGATGCAGCTCATCATTTTCGGATTTGCGATTAACGCTGATCCCAAACATCTCCCCGCCGCTATTCGCAGCGCGGATCAGGGCCCCTTCGCCCGTACGCTCATTGTCGCCCTCAAAAACAGTGGCTACTTTAATTTCGTCCGTGAAGCCCCCACTGAAAGTGAAGCCCAACGCCTTCTGCAAGTGGGCGCAGTGCAGTTCATCATTAATATTCCAGAAGATTTTTCCCGCCGATTACTGCGGGGGGAACGACCCACGGTGCTGATTGAAGCGGATGCCACCGACCCCGCCGCCGTGGGACCCGCCGTATCCGCGACGCGTGCTTTAGCCGAAAGTGTCTTTAATCGCGATTTACCCGGCCCCCTCAGTCGACTGCGCGCCAAACCGGGCCCCGTCGATTTTCGCATCCACGCCCACTATAATCCGGAAAATATCACCCAATACAATATTGTCCCTGGCTTGATGGGGGTTGTCCTCACGATGACGATGGTGGTGATCACCGCCCTGGCGATCACGCGCGAACGCGAACGCGGCACGATGGAAAATCTGCTCGCCACTCCCGTGCGCCCCTTCGAGGTCATGACCGGCAAAATCTTGCCGTACATCGCCGTGGGTTACGTGCAAGTAACCCTGATACTATTGGCGGCGCATTTTATTTTTCATGTCCCGATGGACGGTAGCTTTATGCTGCTTTACGGAGTCTCGCTCTTTTTTATCGCGGCGAATCTCGCGATGGGGATCACCTTTTCCACGCTAGCTAAAAATCAACTCCAAGCCGTGCAGATGGCTTTTTTCTTTTTCCTCCCTTCAATTTTACTTTCCGGCTTTATGTTTCCCTTCCGCGGCATGCCGGAATGGGCACAGTGGATCGGCACTTGTTTACCGAACACTCACTTCCTCCGCATTGCGCGAGGAATTTTATTGAAAGGCAACGGCCTTGCCGAAATTGCCCCCGAGCTTTGGCCATTGCTGCTTTTCCTCACCGTGGCGATGACGGTCGGCGTTAAACGCTACCGCCAAACGCTCGATTAATTATCTCCCTGGTTATGGTGGGCCCCGCAAAAAAGGGCGGCGAGGCTGGTTGATGAGCCCGCCACCTTTTACTTTCGTTCAGCAGGTAAAGTAACCGCGTAAACGGTCTGTGCTGGAGAGGCGAAGGCCAACCCTCGAGCTTCCACCGCGCGCATGAAGGCCAAATTTAACCGCTGCCGTAACGCCATGTGTTTCTGAAAATCAGCATCTTGGGCGACATAAACCAACCAAAGATCCAACGAGGAGGGGCTCAAGTCTCGGAAATAAACCATGACCGAAGTGGGATTCACCTCCGCTTCGTGCCGAATCAGATCACCAATTTCCTGCACCAGCGCCTCCAACTGCGCCGGCTTGGTAGCATAAGTCAGCGGCAGCACTTGCTCGACCCGGCGACCTGTAAAACGGGAAAGGTTTACGATGGCTTCGGAAGAAACCGTTTTATTGGGAATAATGATGAGCGATTTATCGGCTAAGCGCAGCTTGGTCGAACGAAGCCCAATATCCTCAACCGTGCCCACATGCGCGCCAATTTTCACCGTCTCCCCGAGCTTAAAAGGCTGATCGATCGCGACGACAATCGAGCCAAAAAGATTCGCAATCGTATCCTGCGCCGCGAGGGCGAAGGCCAAACCACCGATCCCGAGACCAGACAGGATGGCGGAAACATTATAACCCAAACTTTGGACCGTGAGCAGCAAGCCCAGCACCACAAACATGGCGACCAGTGATTTTTTAATCCACGGCATGAAGGCCGCCACGCTCATCTGCCGTTCGAGCGCAACCTCGTGCGCGTGATCGAGCAGCGCATCCAGGGCGCATAATAAACCCCAAAAAATGGCGAGCGAGAAAGAGACCGTGGCGCCATAGCCGATAAAAAGATCGGTGTGCTCGGAGAGTTTGAGCACCTTGAGCGCGCTGAAGATACCTACCAGCATGATAAAGGTCGCCACGGGAGCCTCTAGGGCGGGAAACAATTTATCGTCGAGCGTAGTTTCAGTTTTCGCTGCCAGTTTCTTTAATTGATTAAAGATAATGGTGGTCGCAACGCGGCGTAACAGCACGGCGCCGATTAAAAATAAAGCGGCGATTCCATAGTGAGCCGCGGTGTTTTCCCCACTCCGGACGGAAAACTTCTCCAGCACCGCGTCCACTAAATGCTCGAGCAGGTCAGGCGCGGCTGCTTTGACGGTGCCCGCGGGGACTGGCGCGACTTCGCCGACTCCTGCGGCCGCTGTCTCCCCCCGCCCCACAGGGGCGAGCATTAAGCTCAACAATAAACTAACCCATGCAATATAAGGACGGAAATTCATAATTTTAAAATTTAGAAAAACTGCCGCGCGGCATTGGTCAATGATTGGCTGAGCGGCGGGTCCGGCGCCAACCCAACGCTACTAGAATTACCCCGAGGGCGAGCAAGCCCTCAACGGCATGAGTTAACCACAGGGCCGGCTGAAAAACCTCCTCGACCAATCGATCAGTCATAATCATTCCTCCGCCCACTTTACCCAAAATGGCCGCCCCGACGTAAATGATCGCCGGATAACGATCCATGAGCTTCGCCAATAAATTACTGGTGAAGACGACCAGCGGAATACTTAGCCCCAACCCAAAAAGGAGTAAGGGGAAATGACCCTTGGAAGCGCCCGCGACCGCCAGCACGTTGTCGATCGACATCGTAATATCAGCGACGAGAATTAGCCAAATCGCTTGCCCAACGCCGCCCGCGGACTGTCCCTGCGTTTTATCTCCCGTGTTATCCAACAGGAGTTTTACCGCGATCCACAGAATGAGCCCGCCGCCGATCAACTTGATGTAGTTCATCGCAAGCAATTGTGCGGCGACAAAAGTCAGCCCCACCCGCAAAACGACCGCGACGCCTGAGCCCAGCAAAATACCTAGGAACCGCTGCTTCGGCGGGAGCGTTCGCACCGCGAGAGCAATCACCACGGCGTTGTCACCCGCCAGCACAATATCGATCAATACGATGCTAAGCACCGCCCAAGCAAAATCCCAGGGAGTGTTAAATGCGCCATGCGGAAAAGTAAGTGCCATCATAGATGGCCCAGATGTTTCTGGCCTGCCCGCGAGCGTCAATCCATTCTTCCTTAACCGCTCCCTCGCTTGAACCTCGCCCACGGGGGCCGCACGGCACCGCAGCGCCCCCATTAAAATTTCCGTGGCGTCCCAGCGGGCCGTGGCTTTACTTACTCACTTCACTCATGACCTTTGATTTTGACCACGTTCCTCAGCGCCTCGGCACCGACTCCCAGAAATGGCAGAAATATGCGGGCCGCGACATCCTTCCTTTGTGGGTGGCCGATATGGACTTTAAGTCTTCCCCCGCCATCGTAGCCGCCCTGCAGCAACGCGTCGCGGAGGGCATTTATGGTTACGCGCGGCCGGTCGCCTCAACCGTTGAGGCCTTTGTGGGCGCACTGACCCAACGTTACGGTTGGACGATTGATCCCACCTGGATCGTGTGGCTACCGGGCTTAGTGGCGGGCCTCAATTTAACGGCGCAAGCTTACGCCGAACCCGGCGACGAAGTCCTGACGCTGACACCGGTTTATCCTCCCTTTATTTCTGGGCCAAAAAATAGCGGAAGAATTTCTACGCAGGTACCGCTGCGCCTTGTCGCCCACCGCTGGGAAATTGACTGGGGGGCGCTCGAACGAGCGGTCACGCCACGCACCAAGTTATTTTTTCTCTGCAACCCGCACAATCCTATCGCGCGCGTCTGGCGGCGCGCAGAGCTCGAGCGCCTCGGCGAATTCTGTCTCCGCCATAATCTGGTGCTCTGCTCTGATGAAATCCATTGCGATCTGATTCTGGACGATCTCCCTCACCTCCCCACGGCTTCTTTAGGCGATGCCATGGCCCAACGCACCATCACGTTGATGGCGCCGAGTAAGACGTATAATGTTCCCGGCCTTTGCACTTCGATGGCCATTATTCCCGATGCTATCCTACGTGCCAAATTTATCCGCGCTTCAGCCGGTATTATGGCCGAAGTGAACGTCTTGGGTTTTACCGCGTGCGAGGCCGCTTATCGTGATAGCGAGCCTTGGCGCCAAGCCTTGCTCCAAACGCTCCGGAGCAATCGCGACCTCATTCTTGATTTTGTCGCGCGCGAGCTCCCCGGCATCACCATCGAGGCGCCCATTGAGGCGACTTATCTCGCGTGGCTTAATGTGGCCGCGCTGAAACTGGCTGATCCCATTGCGCATTTTGAGCAACATGGCGTCGGGTTAAGTGAAGGCTCATTTTTTGGGGAGCCGCGCGGTATCCATGTCCGGCTCAACTTTGGTTGCCCCCCCGCCACCCTGCGGGAAGCCCTGCAGCGTATGAAGCGCGCGGTCGCCGCAATCGGCACGCCGTGACATTAATCTAATTCCCTCCGCTGCCCGATTTATTCCATCGGGTAGTGAGCGTGCAAATGCACCGCTTGGCGCATTGCTTTAAATAAATAGTAAGATGCCGCCGACGATGATCATGGGCACGCCGATGATTAAACCGATGAAAGTGAGGCAAGCGATTGCCCCCAATATCACCAGCAACAGGCCCAGGGTTTTTCTGAGTGGCTTAAAAGTTAAAGCGGCCGCCGCCAATAACCCGAGCACGATTAGCGCTAAAATAATAGTTCCACTCATGTGGGCAATTTTGCCCGAAGCAGGCCGGCGGTCAATGGCCAGATGCACCGCCGCGCGCCGGTCTAGGCCCCTCGATCTCAGGCAACTTCGGCCCATCCTTGCATCTGCGGCCACCCGCGATAACGACTGAAGCTGACTATGCGTATTGGGCCTTACGAATTCGGGTCGAATCTCTTTCTCTCGCCACTCGCGGGCTACACCAATCTGCCCTTCCGGCTGGTCGTGCGCGAAATTGGCGGACTGGACTGGACCACAACAGATCTGGTTAACGCCCGATCTCTGATTGAAAAAAGCCCGCGCGCGCTGCAAATGATTCGCACCGCTCCGGCCGAGCAACGGCTCGCGGTGCAACTCTTCGGCGCGGTGCCAGAAGAAATGCGCGACGCCGCCCTCATCGTGGAGTCGCTGGGCATTGCCTCCGTTGATATCAACATGGGGTGTCCGGTAAAAAAAGTAACCGGTATCGGCGGTGGCTCCGCCATGATGACGGAGCTAGCCAAGACCGCACGGCTCGTGCGTGGGATGGTCGACGCCGTTAAAATCCCCATCACCGCTAAGATGCGACTGGGCTGGGATGAAAATAATCTAACCGCTCCAGATCTAGCCCGCGTCTTGGAGGACACCGGAGTGGCCGCAATTTTTGTGCATGGGCGAACCCGCGCGCAGGGTTTTAGCGGAACCGTCAATCTAGCGGGTATTCGCGCCGTGGTGGCCGCCGTGAAACATATTCCGGTCATTGGTAACGGCGACGTCACCACGCCGGCAGCGGCTCGCCATATGTTCAATGAAACCGGTTGCGCCGGCGTGAGCATTGGCCGCGGGGCATTTTATAATCCCTGGATTTTTACCCACACCCAGCACTACCTCAAAACCGGCGAGCTCCGCCCGGAAGCTGGCTACCGGGAACGCGTGCACGTCATGCGCCGCCACCTCGATCTGATGATCGAGGTCTTTGGCGAAGATCATGGCTGCCGCCTCTTTCGCAAACCCGCGAGCTGGTATGCGAAACGCTTTGGTCCCGCTAAAGAATTTAAAAAGGGGATTACGCAATTTGGCACCCGCGCGGAATTTGAAACCCTGCTCGTGAATTATGAAAAATGGCGCGCGCCTTTTCTTGACGCTACAGGCGAGCTGCTCACGCGCTTTCAGCCAGAACCGATGATGGCGTCCTTTATGCTCAGCCCGGAGGAACTCGCTCTCCGGCGCCGCGAGTCCATTCCTGTACCGAAGGGGCCCGTTGATGTTTGGTGAGCGCGGCCTCATGGTTTCACCATAATCTTAAATCTCATGTCGAACGTTATTCACCTCTGGGCCATTTTCCTCGGAACCTTCATTGGGCTTCTCCCAATTATTAATCCCCTCGCGGCTGCCCCGACTTTTTTGGCCATCACGGAGGGCGACAGTGATGCCCGCCGCCGCGAGCAGGCCCGCAAAGGCTGCTTCTATATGATCTGTATTCTGGTGGGCGCACTCACCGGCGGCACCTTTATCATGAATTTTTTTGGCATCTCGATTCCTGGCCTACGCATTGCCGGGGGGATTTTAATGACCGGCATTGGTATGGGTATGCTTACGAACCACCACAGCCCCGGCAAAGCCGATGATGAGGAACGCGAGGCCGCCCGCAAAAAAACCGATATTTCGTTTTCTCCCCTAGCAATGCCGATGCTCAGTGGTCCCGGTTCGATTGCCGTCACCCTCGGCTTCACCTCACTGGCGACTCACTGGACTGATTACCTGGCGATCATCGCCGGGATTATTTCAATCGCCGCCCTCACCTACGCGCTGCTCCGTGCATCTGGTAAGATCGTGGCAATCATTGGTC
>CAIVJE010000173.1 GCA_903906135.1 uncultured Verrucomicrobiota bacterium
GATATTGAGTTGATGATGTTCGCCCAGGCCAACTCGGAACATTGCCGCCATAAAATTTTTAACGCCACGTGGGAGCTCGATGGTCAAGCGCAGGATCATTCGCTGTTCCAGATGATCAAAAACACCTACGCGCTGCACCCCACGGGAATTTTATCCGCCTATAAAGATAATGCGGCCGTCCTGGTGGGTTCGCGGGGTGGGCGTTTTTATCCCGATCCGGGGACGCACGAATATGCGGCCCACGACGAAGAGATTCATCTGCTCTGTAAAGTAGAGACGCACAATCATCCGACGGCGATTTCCCCCTTCCCTGGCGCCGCGACGGGCTCGGGCGGGGAAATCCGCGATGAAGGCGCCACCGGCCGCGGGGCCAAACCCAAGGCAGGGCTGGTGGGCTTTACGGTTTCCAATTTAAAAATTCCTGGCGCCATCCAGCCTTGGGAAAAAGAGTACGGCAAACCCAGCCGTATCGTGTCCGCCCTCGATATCATGCTCGCCGGTCCACTCGGCGGCGCCGCGTTTAATAACGAATTTGGTCGCCCCGCCATCAACGGCTATTTTCGCACCTACGAGCAAGCCGTCCCCGCGGCTCAGGCAGGCGCAGCTACGGCGGCGACCGAGATTCGTGGCTACCACAAACCGATCATGCTCGCCGGCGGCTTGGGTAATATTAAAGCCGACCACGTCAAGAAGGGCGCGATTCTCCCCGGCGACCAACTGATTGTGCTCGGCGGACCTGCCATGCTCATCGGCCTCGGGGGCGGCGCCGCCAGCTCCATGGCCAGCGGCACCGGCAACGAGCAGCTCGATTTTGCCAGCGTGCAACGGGACAACCCAGAAATGGAACGCCGCTGCCAAGAAGTCATCGATCGCTGCTGGGCCTTGGGCGACGCGAATCCTATTTCCTTTATTCATGATGTGGGCGCCGGCGGCATCTCCAACGCCTTGCCGGAATTAGTGAATGACGCTGGCTGCGGCGGCCGCTTCCAACTGCGGGCCGTCCCGAACGACGAGCCAAGCATGTCGCCCCTCGAAATCTGGTGCAATGAGTCGCAAGAACGCTACGTCCTTGCCGTTCCCGCCGCCCAACTCGCGCTTTTCAAAAATATCTGCGAACGCGAACGTTGCCCCTTTGCCGTGGTGGGCGCAGCGACTGCCGCGCCGCAACTCGTCCTCGAGGATGCGCATTTTTCTAATAAACCCATCGACCTCCCCCTCGAGGTCCTCCTCGGCAAACCACCGCGGATGGCGCGCACGGACCACGCCCTCACACGGACCTTGGCGCCGCTCAACTTAAAAGAACTTTCCTCGCGCGACGGCCCGCCTCCCCTTCACGTGGCCATTCGCCTCGTGCTCTCGCATCCCACGGTCGCGGATAAAACTTTCCTCATCGCCATTGGCGATCGGAGCGTGGGCGGACTCATCTGTCGCGATCAAATGGTTGGCCCGTGGCAAGTTCCCGTCGCCGATTGCGGCGTCACCGCCGCCAGCTTCGATGTCTACACCGGCGAAGCTCTCGCCATGGGCGAACGCACGCCCGTTGCCATCAACAGTGCCGCCGCCGCCGCGCGGCTGGCCGTCGGCGAAGCCCTCACCAATTTAGCCGCCGCGCAGATTGGTGATTTGGGCCGCGTTAATCTGAGCGCGAACTGGATGGCCGCTCCCGCGATCCCGGGCGATGGCGCCGATCTCTACGCCGCGGTTAAAGCGGTCGGGCTCGAACTGTGCCCCGCCCTCGGCATCACGATTCCGGTCGGCAAGGACTCCATGAGCATGAGCACCGCTTGGCAGGAAAATGGCCAAGACCAACGCGTCACCGCACCGATCTCGCTCATCATTTCTGCCTTCGCACCCGTCACCGATATCCGCCTTTCTCTCACCCCCCAACTGCGCACCGCGGCGATAGCTGGAGACGCCGGCGCGAGCAACGAAACGGTGCTGCTCCTGATCGATCTCGGCCGTTCGCAGAATCGTCTCGGCGGTTCCATCCTCGCGCAAGTTGTCTCCCAAACGGGTGAAGCCCCGCCGGATGTTGATCGCCCAGCCGATCTCAAGAACTTCTGGAACGCGATCCAGCAACTGGGCCGAGAGAAAAAAATCCTCGCCTACCACGATCGTTCGGATGGCGGCCTGTTAGCCACCTTGGTAGAAATGGCCTTCGCCGGCCACGTGGGCATCGATCTCGACCTACCCCATTTACACGAACCCTTCGCCGCGCTCTTTAACGAAGAGCTCGGGGCTGTGATCCAAGTGCGGGCGGAAGATTGCGACGAGGTTTACCTCACCCTGCGCGAACATGGACTCAAGGCCTGCGTCTCGCGAATCGGGGCGCTCAATCAACACTACGCTTTGCGCATTCGGCAATCGGGTCAGGAAATTTATAACGAAAGCCTCACCACCCTCCGCAGCTATTGGTCTGAGGTCACCCATCGTCTCACCCAGCGGCGCGATAATCCTGCCGCGGCGGATTCTGAACAGCAACTGCGGCTCGATCCGACCGATCCCGGCCTCACCCCCAAATTAACGTTCGCCCTCACTGATTCATTGGCGGCCGCCCGCCCCGCCGCGAGCGGGAAAAAATCATCGCGCCCCGCCGTCGCCATTCTCCGCGAACAGGGCGTGAATGGTCAGACCGAAATGGCCGCCGCGTTTACCCGCGCCGGCTTCCGCACCATCGATGTTCACATGACGGATTTGCTGAGCGGTCGCGTGTCCCTCCGCGATTTCCGCGGACTCGCCGCCTGCGGTGGTTTTAGCTACGGGGACGTCCTCGGCGCCGGCGAGGGCTGGGCCAAGAGTATTTTATTCAATGACCGCGCCCGCGCCGAGTTCACCGCTTTCTTCCAACGCGAAGATGCTTTTGCTCTCGGCGTCTGCAATGGCTGCCAAATGATGAGTAACCTTCACTCCATCATTCCGGGCGCTGACCATTGGCCGCGTTTTGTGCAAAACCAGAGCGAGCGCTACGAGAGCCGCTTCGTCTCGCTCAAGATCGAGCCCAGCCCGAGTATTCTTTTTCAGGGCATGGTGGGCTCGGTGCTTCCCATCGCCGTCGCCCACGGCGAAGGCTACACGGAATTCAAAGATCTCGCCGCGATGCAGGCTTGCAGCAATTCCGGCCTCGTCGCGGCTCGCTTCGTGAACAATCACCACGCGGTTACCGAACAATATCCGCTTAATCCGAACGGCTCGCCGCTTGGCATGACCGCCCTCACCACCACGAGCGGGCGCGTCACGATCATGATGCCGCACCCCGAACGCGTCCACCGCAGCGCTTGCATGAGCTGGGCGCCGGATGAGTGGCCCGAGGATTCGCCTTGGATGCGTCTATTCCAAAACGCCCGCACCTGGGTAGGTTAAACGCCCGCATTTTCGTTATGAGTACCTCGACCCCACTAACAGCCGCCGATTGGGCCTTTTTATTAGATCTATTCCGTCTGCCCGGAAAATTTATCTCCGGTGAGCCCTACGGCAGCGGCCACATCAACGATACCTTTGCCCTCACCGTCCAGCCAGCCGGACCGCCCGTTCGCTACCTCTTGCAGCGGATCAACGATCGTATTTTTAAAAATGTGCCGGCGCTGATGGAAAATATTCAGCGCGTCACAGCCCACAGCCAAGCCCGCCTTGCGGCGACCGCTCACCCCGACGCGGCCCGCCGGAGTTTAAATCTCTTCTTCACCGCGCAGGGTCAGCCCTGCGGCCAAGATGCTCATGGTCACTGGTGGCGCTGCTACACGTTTATCGAGGGCGCCAAAACTCACGATCTCATCGAACAGCCGCAACAAGCGCGGGCGGCCGCGCGGGCCATCGGGGAATTTCAAAAAAATCTCACTGATTTGCCGGGAGCTCGCCTGCACGAGACGATCCCGTTTTTTCACCATACCCGCCACCGCTTTGATCACCTCCAAGCGGTGATCGCGGCTGATCCCGTCGACCGCGTGCGCACCGCCGCCGCCGAAATCGCTTTTTGCCGCGAACGCGAACCTCTCGTCGATCGCCTGCTCGCCCGCCAAGCTCAAGGGGATCTCCCGGAACGCATCACGCACAACGATACCAAACTGAATAACGTCATGCTCGATGACGTGACCGGCGAGGGCATTTGCGTCATCGATCTCGACACCGTGATGCCAGGGTTAACTTTGTCTGACTTTGGTGACATGGTGCGCACCGCCACGAATGCCGCCGCGGAAGATGAAGCTGATCTCAGCCTCGTCGAAGCTCGCTTGCCCATTTTCTCGGCCCTCGCGGAGGGTTATCTTTCGTCTGCTCACGAATTCCTTAATCCCGTGGAACGCAGTCTACTGGTTTTCGCCGGCCGCCTCAGCACCTTTGAGGTGGGGATTCGCTTTCTGACCGACTATCTCGCCGGCGACACCTATTTTAAAGTTCGCCGCCCCTTACATAATCTCGACCGCACGCGTAATCAATTAGCCCTCCTGCGCCGCCTCGAACACCACGCCGATGCCATGGAAGCCATCATCGCGCGCTGCTCCCCATGAAAATCCTCATCACCGGTGGCGCGGGTTTTATCGGGAGTCATCTCGCCACCCTGTATCAAGGCCGCGCGACGATTCGCGTGCTCGACAATCTGCGCACCGGCCACCGCCATAATCTCGCCGGCTTAGCGGTAGAATTTATCGAGGGATCTATCCTCGATCCGGTCGTCGTGCAACGGGCCATGCTCGGCATTGATTACGTCTTTCATCTGGCGGCCTTCGTCAGTGTGCCTGAGTCGGTGCGCGATCCCGCCACCTGCACCGCCATCAATATCACGGGCCTCCAAAATGTTCTCGCCGCGGCGGCCCAAGCCTCGGTTAAAAAACTCTGCTTCGCTTCTTCGGCCGCGGTTTACGGGGATAATCCGAGCGTGCCAAAACTTGAAACGATGACGCCCGAACCACGGAGTCCTTACGCGGAAACTAAACTCGCAGGAGAAGTGCTCTGCGCCGAAGCCACTGCTCGCGGGTCACTCGCCACGGTCGCCTTGCGCTTCTTCAATGTCTTTGGCCCTCGGCAAGATCCCGCCGGTCCGTACGGCGCGGCGGTTCCCATTTTTTTTCGTGAAGCCCTCGCCGGTCGACCTATCACGATTCATGGTGACGGGAGTCAGACCCGCGACTTCATCGATGTTCGCGACATCGTCGGCGCCCTCGATTTTGTGGCGCAAACCCCTGGCCTCACCGGCGTATTTAATGCCGGCTATGGGGAGCAAAGTTCCGTGCTCGCTTTGGCCCAACGCATCATCGCGCTGACCCATTCGTCCTCGACCATTGTGTTCGCGCCAGAACGTGTCGGCGATGTGCGCCACTCCCGCGCCAATGTTGATCGCCTCCGCGCAGCCGGGTGGCGCCCCACCGGCTCACTCGACCTCGGCCTGGCTCACTTGTGCGCGCATCTCCGCCACACCTGAAACAGCGGCCAGAGAGAATTAAGGTTGAGGCGTTATGGCCGGACACCCACCGTGACGGCTTGTCCCCGCTGCCCCACATTCTGACCGTCGATGATTCCAAAGGACTGCGCCTCTTTGTCCAAAAAGCCCTCGCCGGCTTAGCCTGCGATCACGGTGAAGCCGCCAATGGCTATAATGCTTTTTTCGCCATTGAGCGCATGCGGCCTGATTTAATTTTACTAGATATCAGCATGCCGGTGATGGACGGCGTGGAGATGCTCACGCGCCTCAAGGCGGCCCCCGAACTCGCCGCCATTCCGGTAATTGTTCTCGCTTCACCGGCGGATCACGCCGTCATTCCCCAACTCACCACCCTCGGTGCCAGTGGTTTATTGATGAAGCCTTTTACGGCGCCGGCCTTGCTCGAGAAAGTCCAAAGCATTTTGCCCCTCACCTCAAAAAACTAATTAAAAATCGCCCCACTCCCATGAGCACGACCCGTCGCACTTTCATCCAGACCTCTCTCGCCGCCACGGCTTCGGCCGCCCTCACTACCCACCTCGCGGCCGCGCCCAAGGCACCAGCCGCCGCCCGCGATTATTACGAACTCCGCTGCTATCATTTACAGGCTGGCTCGCGCCTTAAAACCGACGCCAACCCCGCGCTCCTAGATCGCTATCTGGAACAAGCCTTGCTGCCCGCTCTCGACAAACTCGGTCTCAAAAATACGGGCGTCTTCACTGAACTCGACGTGAACAAAGCCGCCGGCACGAGCACGCCTAAATCACTTTCCCCCGTCTGGCTCCTCGTGACGCACCCCACGCTGGAATCTTTCGTACAAGTCAGTGCGACCCTCAACGCTGATCCCGCCGTCCAATTAGCGGGCCGCGATTATCTGGCGACGCCCAAAACTCAACCCGCCTTTGAACGCATCGACACGTGGTTGCTGCGCTCGTTCCAGGGCCAGCCGCAGATGAGCGTGCCGCCTTTCTCTCAGCAACGCAGCCCCACGCGGGTATTTGAAATGCGTGACTACGAAAGCTACGGTGAATTGCCCGCCCTCCGTAAAATGGCCATGTTTGATGAAGGTGAAATTAATTTAATGCAGGATCTCGGGTTGAACCCCGTCTGTTTTGGCCAAGCCCTAGCCGGACCCGATCTGCCGCATCTGCGCTATATCACGAGTGGACCCGATCTGACCGCGCACCTGCATAATTGGAGCAAATTTGGTCCTAATCCTCGCTGGCTCGCGATAAAAGATCTGCCCCGCTTTGCGGATACGGTTTCAAAAAACACCGCCCGCTTCCTGACGCCGAAAGCTTACTCGCAGCTCTGATCGCTCAGCCGCTGCGGCAACGGGATCAAATTCACGCTGATGAAAATTCAGTGAGTCCCACGCTGGACCGCGCCGCGCTCTTGCCATCGCGATAAAGAGGGCAAGATTAGGTGCATGTCATCACCTCGGCTGGCCTTATGGTGTTTTGTTCTGGCTCTCAATTTTTTCCCGACGGCTGGCGCCGCGCCGCTAACCATCACCACGTCGCTCCTAGAAGCGCGATCGGCCCTCGCCGCCCTGAAAGCCCGCGGCCCGCTACCGACCGGTGGCGTGATTTTGGAAATCACGGGCGGAGTTTATGAATTAACGAGTTCGCTCGCCCTGACCGCCGCCGACAGCGGCACCGCGACCGCACCGATCATCTGGCGACCCGCGCCCGGAGCCACGGTGATTCTTTCCGGCGGACGCGCGCTCACCCCATGGCAACCCGTCACGGATCCCGCGATCGCGGCGCGCTTGCCCCTCGCCAACCGCGCCCAAGTGCGCTGGGCGGATCTTCGTGCGGCCGGTATCACTGACTTTGGTCGGATCGAACAACGCGGCAGTCCCGGTCTTGAATTATTTTTTGACGGCCACCGCATGAAGCTCGCCCGTTATCCCAATGAAGGCTGGATCCTCACGGCCGACGTGCCCCAAACCGGTCCGCAAAGATTCCTCGAAGGTCTCGAGCGGGAAAAACGTTTCGCGGGTGTGCCGGTGGGCCGACACTATGGCCGCATCACTTACGACGGCAATCGACCCGCGACGTGGGCCGCGACGGATGATAGTTATGCCCAAGGCTACTGGGTTTGGGATTGGAGCGATTCATTTCAACGCATCCAGTCCATCGATTCCGCTCACCGCGAAATTACCTTCGCCGCACCCCATCATAATTATGGATACGCGCCCCAACAGCGCTTTCGTTATCTCAACATCCTCGAAGAACTCGATCAACCGGGTGAATGGTACCTCGATCGCCGCGCCGGCCGCGTTTATTTTTACCCCCCCGCGGCGCTCACCCCAGACGCGGTGGTCGTATCGGTGCTCTCGACCCCATTAATAACTTTGCAGGATGTCGCCTACGTGACCCTCGAGGGTTTCACCTTGGAACACAGTCGGGGCAGCGGCCTAGTCATTACTGGCGGTGAGCATTGTCAGATCGCCGGCGCCACCTTGCACGAACTCGGCGGTGAAGCCCTCGTGGTAACCGGCGGCCACCACCACCGGATTGTCAGCTGTGATTTTCACGACTTAGCCTTAGGCGCGTTGCACGTCAGCGGCGGCGATCGGACTATTTTGCACCCCGCGCAGCATGAAATTATTAATAACCATATTCACGATTTCAGCCAATGGCTCCGCACCGGTCAGTACGGGATTTTCATCGAGGGCGTCGGTCAACGCGTCGCGCATAATTTAATTCATGATGCCCCCTTTGAAGCCATTTATCAGCGCGGTAATGATCACTTGTTGGAATATAATGAAGTTTATCGCGTCTGCACCGAGACCGGCGATGCGGGGGCGATTCATACGGGCCGCGATTTCACCTGGCAGGGCAATGTGATTCGCTACAATTATTGGCACGACCTCAAGGGCCCCGGCCTGCACGGCGTTACGGCGGTTTATCTCGATGATTTTTCCAGCGGCTACGAAATCTACGGCAATATTTTTTACCGCGCCGGCCGCGCCGTAGAACTCGGCGGAGGCCGCGATAATCTGGTCACGAACAATCTCTTCGTGGAGTGCCAGCCGTCGATTCATCTCGATGCCCGCGGACTCAGCTGGGCGGCAAATTATTTTAACGGCGAGTACCCAACCCTGTTTGAAACCTACCAAGCATTGCACGCCGACCAGCCGCCCTACGCGACCCGTTACCCCAAATTAAAAAATCTTCTGCAAGATGCCCCCGCGGTCCCCAAGGGCAATGTGATCACCAAAAATATTTCTTGGGGCAACGGCCGCTGGTGTGACGTTTATGATTTCTACGCCTTTGATTTCCAGCAGACGATCACCCTGGAAAATAATTGGGTCGCTGATCGCGGTTTCTTACGCCGCCGCGCCCAGCCCGAAAAAACTCTCGACCCCTATTATCTGAACATCGATGGGACGGAGGGGTACACGCTCTTGCTCACTGCCGATGCGGCGACCCGCCAAGAATTCCCCCGCAACCGACTGGAGAGCGCCGCGCCCGCTCAATTTGATCCTCGCTCCTTAGCCCTCACCGCCCGCGACCCTGCAGCCTGGGCCCAATTTGGCTTTGCGCCCCTGCCCATTAATAAAATGGGGCTCCAACGGGATGCTTGGCGGACCACGCTACCGGCGCGCGAATAAGCGAAACCGGCTAAGCGACCCCGACCGGAGCCTCTTGAGCTTGGGCTATAGTGGCGAGCAAAGCCGCCCGCGCAGCTGGGGCCAGTTGATCCCATAAACCCAGTTCAGTGAAGACCTGCTGCTGCGACTCCGCTTCCAAGCCCGCATAGGTCAGCGTCGTATCAATTATTTTACGGCCTAAAATAGCCTCCAAACGACTCTGCGGATAAGTCACGGGCTCCGCCGCGGTCGACGAGGTGCCGCCTTCCTTGAGATTAGATGCAAAAATTCCCGCGGCACTCACCGGGAGAAAATCTTCATAACGCAATCCATCCACGATGACGTAGCCGCGGCGGATCAACTCTGGCCAAGGCATTAACTTAATCGCTCCCGCCTGCGCCGCACGCCGCCCCGCTGCCGTCACACGGTAAGATCCATAAACTAATTTCTGCGCCAGCAACGCGCTGAGCGTTTTGGGAAAAACCGCAAACGGGGCGGCATAAAGCTTCTCCGCCTCAGTAAAATCTGCGCGTGACTCTCGCGGTAGCGCTGACCGCGCCGCTTCTGCCGCCGTCAAACAGGCATCATACTGACTGCGGCCCGCGGGAGTCGTGGCATAAAAACGCTGTTCAATTTCACCAAATCGCGCCGTGTGCACCGCGGAAATCTGCGCCCCATCAAGCTCCGTGAACACCACCGGCTCAGTCAGGGCTCGATAGGCATCCTGCCGTAATAAGATTGGCGTGTCTTCCGCGGGCCCTTCCGTATTTTCCTTAAACCCAGCATGCGGCCAATCTGCGAGCATGAGATCGGCCGCTTGGAGACGTTCCGTTAAACTATCCGCCAGCGCCGCGAGCGTGGCCGCCGGCACCATGCGGGACTGCCACTCGGCAATTTCTACGTGCGCGAGGTGCCGGAAATGCAGCCGGAGATAATCGTGATCGGCCCGTGCCGTCACCCGCGCGAGCACCGCGGCGGCTCTGGCTCGAAAATCGGCGGCCGTTAATTCACCGAGGCAAAGCCGCATCGCCGCCGTGTAAAGGTCCAGCCAGAGCGTGTTTGGGGTAAGGTGGTTGAGGTGATGTGACTCAAAACAAACAATGTCCGCCGCGATTTTAAAACCTGCGGCGCATAGTTCTTGATACAGCCCATAATTGCGGGCCCGACCCGTCCATTTAAAGATGTGCTGGACGCCTTCCTGGATGAGTTGCGTCGCCTCGTCCGCGGTTAAGCCGCCCTGTTGCTCATGCTGCTCAATCAGCGCCTTGGCCTGCGCCGAAAAGATCTCGCGTGTGGCCAATTGTGTCTCGAGCCGTGCCCGCGTGGCAGGCGCAAAAAAATCCGTCATCAGCAACGAACAAAAAATGCGATGCTCAGGTTTACGACGGGAACGAAAAGCCGTCGCGATGATCGGCTGACTCTTCGCGCCGAGTTTGGTTAGGTCGTAATAATTATGCGGCTCCATTCCGAACGCTGCGAAGAAGCGCCCCACCCAACGATATTCATCCGGCCGCCCGATCCGAATCGCCCCATGCCGCTCGCCGCTTGTTTGCTCCTGCTGCGCGGCCGTCAGTTTAAAATCAGCGAAGCGCGCGGCCAGCAAAGTGCAGATGGTTTTATTGCAGCACCGATTAACCAGCAGCGACTTTGCATAAAGCGGCACCTCCACCCCGAACATCTGCGAGAGCTCCGCAAATAAACGGTTCTGCATCTCGCTACGGTTAGAAAAAGGCCGACCCATGCAGCGAATTCCGGCCATTAATGCCAGAAACACGAATCAAAAAACTATTCATTAAAACCCAGCGCCATCCGCAAAAGCCCCCCCGCTCGCTCGCGCTCGTACTCGCGCTTGTCCTTGGACCTAGACTCGCCCCTGGACCCACCCCTGAACCCGCCCATGAACTTGGACCCAAACTTGGACTTAAACTTGGACTTGGGTTCGCCCCTCTACTCGTGCTTGCGCTTTTACTTGTACGCTTCGCCCGCCCACCGCCGCCCTTCCACTCGCCCTAATAGTCACTGACTCCTCGCAAAAAAAAGACCCGCCTCGATTCGCTCTGTTTGTAATATAATATGTTACAAACAGAGCGAGTGTCAGTCAGGTCATCGGGCTTACACTTAAAGCGGAGCATATCACGGGGATGAAGCGCTCCCCACGCACCGGGTACCAATTCAGCGCTGGTCAGGGCCAAACCTTCGCCGGAATGATGCGCTCGGTTTGTAATATAATATGTTACAAATCGAGCGCCGCCGGGGGCGCCTTAATTTCGGGGGGGCGGCGCGGGCGCCACAAGAGCAGCCCACGAGCATCGCCGCAATCGGGGCAAGTCACGAGTGAAAGATAACTATTACAATGGGGACAGACCCCTTGACCGGCAAAAACATCAAAAACATGGAGACAGGTATGACAGAGCCAATACCGACCCTCAAGCGGCGCTCTCTGGCAGGACGAACATTGCCACTCGGAGCGACGCGGCAGCAGCTCCTGCTGACGGAATAGCCGGGCCTCACGAAAACTGCGCCAGCAATTCACCAACAGGAAGAGCACCATGATCCCAATCCAAAGAGAGCGAATCCACACCGCGAGGCCGAGGAGTCCAAGGCCGCCGATAAAGCCGATAGCGGCAACCGCGAGTAAACTTCGCGCGGGCCCCAAAAAATACCAAAGCAATGATCGCAAAATTTGGCCCCCATCCAACGGATAAATGGGCAGCAAATTGAAGATCAATAAGCCCAGATTAATCATGAAGAGCGCGTACACAAAACTGGTCAAATTAGGGTACAACTGAGCGCCCCCGATCGCATGCATCC
The DNA here is from genome assembly GCA_903906135.1 of uncultured Verrucomicrobiota bacterium. Lineage (GTDB taxonomy): Bacteria > Verrucomicrobiota > Verrucomicrobiia > Opitutales > Opitutaceae > Lacunisphaera. The sequence goes on from CAIVJE010000173.1 coordinate 11,826, forward strand.
AGGCCTGCAGTAACCACGCGACGGGCAGTAGCACCACATTCACCAGCGGCCCGGCGGCGATACTCCACAGAACGGCCCCCGGGCGCTCAGGTGGATCGACGTACGCGACCCCGCCTAAGGGCCACAAGATGATTTGATCGGCTTGTCCGCCGACTTGGCGACAGGCCAGTGCGTGCCCAAATTCGTGCAAGAGCACGATGAAAAACAGCGCAAGATATTCCAGCGCGCCCCACAGCGGTGAGGTGTAATGATTGACCCGGGTCGAGATGGAATAAAAGGCGACAAAAAACCAAGACCAGTGCACGTAAACCGCGATGCCCCGGAATTTAAAAAGGTGGATAGATCCACTGCGCGTTGGCGTCATGCGCGAGGGCTACCGAGCAAATGACAAAGCGCAATCCAGCAAACTACGCTTTTTATAGGCCGGCGCCCCCCCGCTGGGGACAGGCTCACACTTCACTCGGGGTCACGATTAACTGGCGCGATTGCTCGCAGCGTTTTTTAGCTTTTTCGATCCCGAGCGCGTCCAAACCGAGGCGGTTGGCCACAGCGAGTATCGTCCCCACCCCGCAAAATGGATCAAAAATTATTTTAGCCGCCGCCTGATCGCGAGCAAAACGGACCGCATGCGCCGCCGCCCGCACCCCCATCGCGCGGACCCAAGGCTGACGGCCGGCATCCGTAATAATGTCGGGGATGGGCAAGACATCCGGACACCGCAGCGCCCGGGAAACGGCGATCATATGCGTATAGCCCGGCCGGCCGAGCGTCAGGGTACCGGGAGGCCGGCGACAGATTAACTTATGGAAAAGCACCCGCGCCCCCGCCGCCTCCGCCGCACTGATGACCAGCGCCCCTTTATCGATCCAGCACCCATCCCGCTTGATATCGGATTGGAAGAAAATAGCGGCGCTGTCATCGGGCACCGCCGCAACGACCAGTTGGACCGCAGCGAGAAACCATTCACGCCACACGGGCAGCGTCAGGCCGACTTCGGAAACATCGGGCAAAGAGGTCACCGCGCAAGCTCCTGCGATGCGACCGCGCGCCTGCATCCACGGGATCGCATCAGCACAATGCACTTCGCGATGAGGTGAACAATCAGTTGCGGCACTCATGGGAGCCGCCGCCGACCAACGCGGCGGATCTGCAGAGTCAATAATTGAGGGAAGGACACAGCCGCATAGCTAGGCCCATCGCACCAAATGGCAATCTTACGTCAGCGCCGCGCGGCACCTGGTCGTGCGCGCGACAATTCCAGCATTCCCGTATTTCCATGGTTTGGTTTTCGCTCGCGACGTTACGCGTGAGGCTTTTAATTCTCCTCGATGCTCAATTACCTCTGGCTCGCGTTGGTGACCTTGGCCGTTTTGATCGGCGGCGCGACCGGCCGCTTGCGGGAAGTCACCGAAGGCGCCTTCCAGATGGCAGATGTGGCTGTCATGAAAATCGCCCTGCCACTCGTGGGCATCATGGCGTTATGGTTAGGTGTCATGCGACTCGCTGAACGGAGCGGGCTCGTGCAAAAACTCGCCGCGGCATTGCGACCGCTCATGAGCCGCCTTTTCCCGGATGTGCCCGCTGATCATCCGGCGATGGGCTCCATGGTGATGAATATGGCCGCCAATATGCTGGGCCTGGCCAATGCCGCGACGCCCTTGGGTCTGCGCGCGATGCGTGATTTGGAAACGCTCAATCGCACGCCGGGCACGGCCACCAATGCGATGTGCACTTTTCTCGCGATCAACACCAGTAGCATTCAACTCCTGCCGACCACCGCCATCGCCATTCTCGCCTCACAGCAGGCGCAAGATCCGACCGCCATCGTCGGGACCGCTTTCCTCGCGACCATTTGCTCGACCGTCGCGGGCGTGGTCGCCGTGAAGGCGATGCAAAATTGGCCGATGTTTCGCGTGCAGCCAGGCGAAGTCGCCACCAGCGCCACCAGCGCGAGTCCCGCGACGGCCGCGCCCATTCTGCCGCCGGCGCCCGCGCCCTTGCCGGCGTGGGGCCGGGCGGCGTTAATTTTATTTATCGCACTCTTTGCCGGGCTTTTCTTTTGGCAGGTCATGGCGCCAGCCACCTACCAAGCATCAACCGCTCACCTGCACCGTTTAATTTTCCCCAGCACGGTCGTCGCCCCCGCCGCCGAAGCGACCGCGCCCCTCGCCTTGCGGGCCATCGGGATGCTTTCCTTATTAGCGGTGCCTTTCCTGCTGGGATTTTTCCCACTCTACGCGGCACTGCGGGGAGTGAAAGTCTATGAAGAATTTGTGGAAGGCGCGAAGGAAGGATTTGGGGTGGCCTTGCGCGTTATCCCGTTTCTCGTCGCGATCTTGGTCGCGGTCGGCATGTTTCGCGGCGCCGGCGGCATCGAAGCGCTGAAAAGTGCGCTCGCTCCGGTGCTAACGCCCCTCGGCTTTCCGCCCGATCTCCTGCCCATGGTGCTCGTGCGACCGTTGAGCGGCAGCGCGACGACCGGATTATTTACAGAACTCGTGCAGCGACTCGGGCCTGATTCCCTGACGGCCCGCATGGCCGGCACCATTTTTGGCAGCACCGAAACGACCTTTTATGTGATCGCCGTTTATTTTGGCTCGATCGCCGTGCAGCGCGCACGCCACGCCGTCGCCGCCGGTTTAATCGCCGATCTGGCTGGAGTGGTAGCCTCAGTCATCATTTGCCGGCTCATGTTTAGCTGAGGCCACCCAACGCGTCCTCCGCGTGGCGATCGATGCTTTTAGATTGAGCATGAGCTCGATCTTCGAGCCGCCACAAAAAGCGCAGAAGGCGCAGAAACTGACCAAGGCATTCTTGCCCGCGAAAAACTCGAAAGGGCGCGAAAGGGGAATTCCGAGCTTAAAACTTAAACCTTAAAACTTAAAACTATCCCGCCCGCTTACGGGCGCGCTTAGGCGCAGGGCAGATCGAGGGTCACTTGCAAGCCGCAGCCGGCGGGGCCGGGTTGCAGGTGGAGGTGGCCGCCGGCGATCTCCGCAACAGAGCGAGCGATGGCTAAGCCCAAGCCGAGCCCTTGCTGATCGCGGTCGGTGCGAGCAAATTGAATAAAGGGGCCGATCGCCGCACACTGGGCCTCCGTCATGCCCACCCCCACATCGACGACCGTGATGAGGTAACGGGCATCGTGGCGCCGACCCGTCACGGTTACCGGTTGGCCGGGTGCGGAAAAACGGAACGCGTTGCCGACTAATTCGGCGATGGCGGAAATGAGATAGCCTTCATCGAGCAGCAGCGTGCCGGGATCGCAATGCAGCTTTAAATCGGCGATGCGTTGCTCCTTGTGAGCCGCACGGGCCGCGCCTGCCATAATAGACTCGCTGGCGGCACAACGCCCAGTCTCAGGACAGGGCGGCGCTTTCCGCCGCTCTAATTCATAATGCAACGCCAGCTTCTGCGACAAGGCGAACTGCTGATGCGCATTGGTGCGGATGATTTTTAGCAGCTCTTTTAATTCAGCTGGTTTGATGTCATGCGCGGCCTCTTCAATCATTTCCAAACCGCCCATGATGCCATTAAAAGGCGGCAAAAGTTCATTCGCCCAATTGGCGTGAGCCACCACCCGACGATCAGCGAGCAACGTCAGGATTCGCTCCCGCAGCGGCCGCAGCCGCTGCATACGGGCGGCGATGGCGTCGATGATATCGCTTCGGGTAAAAGGCTTCGTAATATAATCATCCGCGCCCAAGGCCATGCCTTGGCGTTGATGCTCCCGATCCGCCCACGCGGTCAGAAAAATAAAGGGAATCTCTTGGCACGCGGGGAGAGCCTTAATCGCGGCGATCACTTGATAGCCATTCATTCCCGGCATGCCAATATCGCAAATAATCAAATCAGGATGTTCCGCCGCCATGCTAATCCCCATCGGACCATCGATCGCCACGGCCACGGTATGTCCATTGAGCTCTAGGAGATCGCGTAGAGTCTCGCGAATCTCGAGCTCATCTTCAATAATTAGGATTTTCATGGGTAAACCGCGCCTGCGCTCAATCGGTCATAGCCGGTTAGTCTACTACTACGGCCACAGGGAGTTCAAACCAGAAAAGCGCCCCCGCGCCCAACTGGCTCTCCACACCGACCCCACCACCCAGTTTCTCCATAATGCGACGGACAATTGAAAGGCCGAGCCCATGGCTCGTCGCACTCACCTTGGCGACCCGCGTGAACGGTACGAACATGCCTTGCTGGCTGGCGGCATCGAGCCCCGGCCCGTCGTCTTTCACCCAAAAACGAATCATGGAGCCGTCCGCACTGACGGTGCTGCCGAGCGTGATCTGGGGTGCAGGCCCACAGTACTTCAGCGCATTACCGATATAATTAACCCACACTTGGATCAACCAAGGAGCATACCCAACCGCGGTCGGCCATTGCTCAGGTTGATGAATAATCGCAGCGGAGGCCGTGAGCTGACTGGCCAAAGAAGCCAAGGCCTCCGTCACGATCGCCCCCATCTCGAGTGCGGTCATCTTTGTTTTGATCGACTCCTGCCGCACCAGCGCGAGGAAGAGGAGTTCATCAATAATGATGGAGAGACGGCCCGCCGCGAGACTGGCTTCTTGCAAATTACGTCGCAGCGCGGGCTCATCCATTTTCCCGAGCCCCTCTGTGGCGAGGTACAATCGACCGCTGAGGGTGAAAAGCGGCGTTTTGAGATCGTGCGCCACCGTGTGAGCGAAGGCATCAAGCTCATCGAGGAGTTCTTTTTTCTCTAACTGAATCGTGATCGCGCGCAGCACTTCACTTTCGCTAAAGGGCTTGGTGATATAATCAGCCGCGCCCAGTTCCATCCCGCGACGCGTATCGGCGCGATCAGTTTTGGCCGAGATCACAATCACCGGAATCATGCGCAACCCTTCCGCTTGGTGTAACGCCTCCAACAAAGCGAAACCGGTCATCACCGGCATGCTAATATCAGTAATAATGAGTGACGGAGCTTCCCGTTGCGCGATGGCGAGACCCTCCATACCGTCGACCGCGGTGAGGGCGCGGAAACCATTGAGCGTAATCAGATCCACCAAGGTTTCGCGGATGGCCGCGCTGTCCTCAATGATCAGAATGGTGGTCTGACGGGACGGTTTCATGGCTGGGGTGCGGTCATCCGCGGTAGCACGATGGTGAAATTCGTCCCCCCGGTGGCGATGCTGCTCATCGCCACCGTGCCATGCATTAAACCAGCCATCCGGTGCACAATATTTAGACCTAAACCGGTGCCGGCGATCTGCCCGATGTTGGAACCGCGCTCAAATGGCTCAAAGATGCGGGCCTGATCAGCGAGGGGGATACCGATGCCTTGGTCCTCGACCTCCACGATAGCCGCATCGACCGTGAAATTAAGGCGCAGGGTGATCACGGTGCCGGCGGGCGAGTAACGCACGGCGTTGCTCAAAAGATTAGAGAAAATATGCTGCAGCAAACTGGGATCACTCACGAATGCAGGATCCGCCGTCGTGGGGGCAAAATGGAACGTATGCTGCCCACGATCGCCCAGTTCAATTTCGTGCAGAATTGACTGCAGCTCCTGGGCCAAATCCACCGAGCGCAATCGCAGATCGACTCGGCTAGCATCGATTCGATTTAACAATAAAATATCGTCCAGCATGCGGTTCATGTGCTGCAGGGAGGTCGTGATCCGCCCCAACAAGGCCTGCCGCTTGGCTGGATCAAGCTGGTCGAGATGGTGCGCTAAAATTTCCGCTGATCCCATGGCGGCCGCCATCGGGGTGCGAAATTCATGGGAAGTCAGAGAAATAAACTGGGTCTTCATCTGCGATATGCCCTTTTCCTTTTCCAGCAGGATCGCCATCTGCAGGGCAGCTTGCTTAGTGGCTGAAATATGGCGAACCACGCAGATCACCTGTTTGCCATCAGGTGACTCCATCGAGCTCAAGATAACTTCAGCAGGAAATTCGCTCCCATCGTTGCGCCGACCATGAACTTCAATGAAGCCTTGCCCCATCGGGCGCAACGTGGGCGCCGATAGATATTGCGCTCGGAAGGCCGCTTGGACTTTCGCCAATAGAGTGGGGATGAACTGCTCGATCGGCTGGCCGATGATTTCGGTGGGGGCGTAACCGAAGAACAATGTAGCGGCAGGATTGACCAGCTCGATTTGACCCGCTTGGGTCACGACGAGAATGGCATCCGGCGAAGCATCCACCAGCGAGCGATAACGATTTTCGCTCAACCGAAATTGCTCGTGACGATTCTGAGCGAGTTGCTGCATATCAGTAGCCTGCAGCTGCAGATTTTTTTCAGCCAATTTTTGCAGCGTGAGGTCTCGGACCGTGGCCAAAATAAAGACCTTCTCCCCAGCATGGACCTGGGCGAATGTGAGTAGGGCTAAAAATTCACGGCCATCCAACCGCCTAAAAAGCCACTCGCCAGAATAATACGCTTGAGTGAGCAGTTGCTTATATAAGTTCGTTGCTTTGAGCGACGAACGGTGGCCATCGGGTTGGAATGGCGGCGAAAGCTGTCCCGGATTTAAGGCTAGAAAATCGGCTTCACTTGATACGCCAAACAAAGTGAGGGCGGCACGGTTGCACGATAGATAACGCGTCGTGCTTGGATCAATTGTGCCGATCGCATCAGAACTATGCTCATAAAGAGCGCGGTAATGAGCCTCACTCGTGGCGAGGCTATGCGCCGCGGAGAGCAATTGTTCCTCATACGCTTTGCGCTGCCGGTCACGTTCATGCTTAGCGGTGAGATCGCGCAGGGTTCCGAGCAAGAAAGACTGTCCGCCTTCTTGCAGGCGGTCGAGTGTGGTCAGCCCCGAAAAGGTAGTGCCATCGCGTTTTTTCCACAGCCATCCAAACGTCAGCGATCCTTCCTTAAAGGCCTGCGTGATGATCTGAGTGGAGCGCTCCTCAGAGCGTTGACCATCCGGTTGATACTCAGGCGACAAAGCACCCGGGAGTTGTGCGCAAAATTCAGCTTCCGTGGGAATGCCGAACAACTCGAGCGCAGCCGCGTTGCAGGAGCTGAAACGCTTGGTGCGCGCATCAATGGTCGCGATCGCATCCCGACTGCCTTGATAAATAAGTTTTAAAAATTCAGCCTGTGCCTTCAGCGCCTGTTCTCTTTCTTTGAGCTCGACGGTCTGCTGATCGACCGCTCGTTGGAGATCCGCCGCTCGGTTGTTTTTGAATTTCTTAAAGCGCTTGAACCAATAATACGTCAAAAAAACAAATAGCACAATCAGCCCAGCCCCGATTCGGGCGGTCCAGCGGAGCTGGCTCAGCTGAGCCTCACGAATATTCATGAGATGCCGCTCGTAACCATTCAGCAGAGTCTGAATTTTTAAAAAGATCACCCCCGAACTCACGGTAGGCTGCGGCCCAGCCCCGAGCTGCCCCACCAGCTCATGATATGATCCCAGGGCTGCCGACATTTCGGTGGAAAATTCTTCCCGTATTTTGCGGTCTGCTTCATGATTGATCAGTAAGAAACCACTTCGGCCGGCCTCCCTGATCTGCCGAAGCGGAGCGGCCATAGCATCAAGCTTAGCCAGCACATCTCCTTGCCTAAATTTGCTGCTGGAAAGCTCTAAGTGGGACGCTTGCGCCATGGGCCTGAGAACGAGTTCAATATACTCAGCGCTAGATCTGAGCTGAATGATTGACCTCGCCTCACCATCCAGATTTTGACCGATGCTCGGATAGATGAAAACGGCAATCGTGAATAATCCTAAAAAAACGAGAAGAACTACAAGAACGGCTATCCCACTGACTAGGATACCTTCTGAACGATAAGGTGAGTTGAAGCGCCGCGCTGGGCTGGACTTAGTCGGCGCAGAATCAGGGGTGGGCAGAGCAGGCGTCATAGCAAGATAGAGGAAAAACGGAAGTGAGCCGACCACTCAGCCCAGAAGAGAGCGGAGCATTTTGGTGAGTTCAGCTAAAGCGTAGGGCTTTGGCATAAATAAGTGAGGCGGCTGTGGGCCCGCCTCTGAGTTAAGGTGAGTTTCGCTGTAGCCACTCACAATAATGATCGGGAGGTCGGAGGAAAATTTACGCAGGGCGCCCAGGGTTTCCCAGCCATTCATCCGGGGCATCATCACATCACATAATACGCAACCGATGGCGGCTTGGTGCAAAGGGAAAAGGGCCATGGCCTCCACCCCATCGGCGGCCTCGAGCACGGGAAAACCTTCGATTTCCAAAGCTAATCGAACGGTCGAGCGCAGACTCGCGTCATCCTCGACGACCAACACCGTCCGCCCCCGAGGCGCAGTCGGCAGAGGGGGAGCGGACGGCCGCCGCATGGTCGCCGCCGGCACGGGTAGATCGCTCAAAGGAAAATAGACTCGAAAGGTCGTCCCCGCGCCGAGGACACTATCCACCGTGATCACCCCATGATGCGCGCGCACCAGCCCTAGGGTCGCCGAAAGACCAAGGCCGCGGCCAATGGTATAGATAGAATAAAAGGGATCGTAAATTTTTGCCAGAGCATCTGGGGCGATGCCGGAGCCATTATCGATCACTTGCAGACAAGCATAAGTCGAGTGGGTCGGCTGCCAGTTCACGGGCATGCGATTCTTTGTTTCAATATTTTGGGCGAGGACGATCTGCAGGCCCACATGAACCACACAGGGCCGCGGACTGGCTTCCCATGCGTTGGTGAGCACAGCGCTGAAAATCTGGTGGAGTTGTGGCCGATTCCCCAAAATGACGGGGCTGGGAGAAGCGAAGTCTGCCTGCAAAACAACTCCGGCGGGGGTCACGGCACCCAGCAAATGCAAGCACTCCGCCGCGACCGAGGTCAAGGCGAGCGGCCCCAGCTCCTCCGTACTCTCCCCCACATACGTCAGCATGAGGCTACTCATATCAGCCGCTTTCCGCGCGTGAGCTTCTGCGGCCGCGACATATCCTTTTTCGCTCTCACTCGTGCGCCCCATCTTAATGAGCTCCAGATTTCCCATCACCCCCTGGAGTTGATTATTAAAATGGTGGGCGATGGCCCCAGCCATGCGGCCCAGACTCTCGGCTTTTTTCAGCTGCTGATTTTGCGTTTCGAGCGACTGCAGCTGTTGCTGGACTTTTCTTTCCTCGGTAATATCCCACCGAATACCAATAAAATGAGTGATCTCCTCCCCACCAATGAAGAGCGGGCTAATGGTCAGCCGCTCCAAAATAATTCGCCCATC
>CAIVJE010000174.1 GCA_903906135.1 uncultured Verrucomicrobiota bacterium
CTGGGGGCTGATTATCTTAGCCGCCATCTTCGTGGTCGAGGTGGGGCTGGCGTGGCGTGGTTATCGGGCAACGACACAGGCGCTAAGTGAATTACGCGCCAAAAAAAATGAGCGGGAGCAACTCGTTCTGCATCGGCCAAGTTTAGGCGAAGAGAATAATCAGGCTCTGCTCGTTCAAGAACATAACGTCGCGGCGAGCCTCGGAGCGGTGCGGACCGCCTTGCGGGGCCGGGCGGCCGCGGCTCTGGAGCAACCGTTGCCGCCGACGGCGATCGGGCTTTTTTTTGACTTAGCTGATTTTATTAAAAAATCACGCGAGCTCGCTGAGCGCGCGCACGTTGCGACGCGGCCCGAGGAGAGTTTTGGTTTTTCAGACTATGCCCATGAGGGTCCAGCGGTTGAGTTAGCGGCGGCCGTTTTTCGTCAGCGCCAGCTGGCCGCACAAGTACTCCAACTGCTCTACGCCGCCCGACCACTGGCCTTGCTCTCGCTCCAACGCGAGCGTCCACTCCCTGGAGCGCTGGGCAGCCCGCTGCCGCCCCCGCAGTTTGCTTCGGCCAATATGGTCGCACCGTCACCGACGCGGGGGGGCGCGGGGGACGATTTTTTTGTGCTGCCAACCGTTTGGTCGCTCCGCGTTCCCGGCCAGATTGAGAGCACGGCCTTGCGCGTGGAATTTACCGGCCAAACGCAAGCCCTCCGCGTATTTTTACAGAGCCTAGCGGACTTTGATCTGCCGTTAATCGTTCGAAGTGTGGAGGTGGAGGCTTTAACTAACCTGACCCAAACCGTGGGATTGAGCGCCCCCACTGCTCCCGCTGGGCTGGCCGTGTTAGTGCCCCCTGTTTTTTCAAAATTCTCCGTGATCATCGAGGCGATTGATCTGTTACCTCGCTCCGCCCCACCGGCCGCATGATGGCGCGAATTAAGCAGTCTGGGGAAAAACTCCTGCTGGTCACAGTCGTGGGCTTGAACGTCGCTAGTTGGATTTGGTCTAGTCAGCAGCAAGGGGTTATCCGGCGGATTCGCAACCAGCCCGTGGCCGTGCGTTTGTCTGGGGCGAACTGGCCGATCGTCCCGCCGGCGCGGTTCGCTCAGGAGTCGCCCATCTGGCCGGAACCGCCGGCTCAGTCAGCGGGCCGCGGTTGGGTCTACGAGCTCTTCACCCCGCCCGTCATCTATTATGATGGGCGCGATCGAACATACACGGTAACGGTGCCCGCCTATTTGACCGAGGGAAAACCGTCTCTCGGTATCCAATTATTAGCGGTAAAACCCGAGCTCTATCCGCTGCAGTTGGTGGGTTACGTCGGTCCAGCACAGGATTATCGGGCCACGTTCGTTCGGCCGCAGCACCCTGAGGCATGCTTGGTTCGGCCGGGTTATTATTTTGCGGAGCTTGGACTAACCTTCACGCACTTTGAGGTGAAGAAGGTCTTAGTCCCAACGAGTGAAACTGGGCCTGTGTACGAGGCGGCGGCGTTCGCCCTGCTAACGGAAGACCGCACGGGGCGCGAGGTCTGGCTGGATAGCCGTGGCCCGCACTACACGGATACGCCGCTGGCCGTGCTGCAACCGCTGGCCGGGGGTTCGCGGCACGAGCTCCATGCGGGTGATTCCTTTTCCATCGCGGGGGACAGCTACCGGATTGAGGCCGTCCAGCTAACTCCGCCGGAGGTGCGGGTGGGCCGACAAATCATTGGTTTACCCGAGGCCGAAACGCATCTGCTCCGACCGGTCAATAGTCCACTGCCGCTGATCCGGACCCAAGCTGACGGGATGCCGCGGGGAGCGGCGCATGCGGTCCCTGATGTTGCCGCCCGTTAAAATTTTTAAAAAAATATGAAAACTTTTCTTCGCTGGAGTGTTTTATTGTGCGGGCTATCTGATTACTTGTTGAGCGCGGAGATCGCCCAGTTGGCGCCGGTGCCTGAGTTGCTCAGAGCGCGGCCGGCGGAGGCAGTCGCCGTGTTGGTGGCGCGGGGGCGCGGACAATATCTCGCCGACGAACCGGTCGCCGCGCGGCATACTTTAGAGCAGGCCCTCGCGGCTGATCCAAGCAATGCTGAGGCGCAGTTTTTTATCAATCGGCTGCACCGTGAAAGTGCCGGCCCAAGCGGAGCTCGGGTTCAAGCGAGTGCCGCCATGCTCGGGGCGGTTGATCGGGCTTGGCAGCGTCCCAGTGCGCGGCGCGAACCAGAAGGCACCGTGGCGGCGTCGACCGGACCATCGCCGCTCCAAGATAAGCTCCACCGCATTATAATTCCTAGCGTGAATTTCAGCGGCTTAGAAATTGGGCGCGTGATCAACACGCTGAGCGCGCTGACCGAGGAGTATGATCTCACTGGCGCCAGCCCCAAGGGGGTTAACCTCATTCTGGTCGATCCCAGCATGGCCCATCCGCTCATTAATCTGACTCTACGCAACCTTTCGCTCAAGCGCGTGCTCGACTTTATTACCGAGTCGGTGGGTTACCAATATGAGGTGCAGGCCGATGCCGTTATTATTCGACCGGGTGGGGAGCAATCGGCGCTGACCACGCAATTCTTCGCCATCGCTCGCTCGACGGTCTTGCGGATGATCGGCCAAAATAGGGCGAGTGGCGGCCCCCGTCCGAGTCTACTCGCGCTGCCGGTGGGTAATGAATTAACCATGGTCGGGGAGGGCCAAGCCATTCGAGATTTCCTGCAGCTGGCCGGCGTAATTTTCGAGGGCGTAGTGGGGAGTACTTTGGCCTTCGACGGCTCGCAGTTGATTGTGACCCAGACACCCCGCAATCTAGAGCGCATCCAAAATATTTTGACGCGTTATAATGAAGTTCGTCAGGTGGAGATTGAGGCGAAGTTTTTGGAGGTTCAGCAAGGCGCGCTCGAAGAACTCGGGGTGCAATGGAATCTTGGTAAAAAAGCCACGCAACATAGTGGTGCGGCCGTGAGCAATTATCAGACGGCGAATCGCTCGCTCACGCAGGCGTTTACGAATGACTCGGGTGGCGGGCGCGGCAGCATTGTTCGTGGGATGGTCGGGGCCACGACGACCACGTCCACCTTGGATGCCACGGGAGCGATTCTCGATAGCACGCTGACGAGTTCTACTGGGTCGCCCATTCCGGACGTGCCGATTCTTGATCATCCGCCATCTATTCCGGGTACCAATAATCTTGGGGTGATCGCGAATCCGCTCGCGACGATCAGCGGTATTATCGGCGAGTTTAACCTCAACGCCGTGGTGCGTGCGCTCTCCCAGAAGGCGGGTACCGAGTTGCTCAGCGCGCCCAAGCTTACCGTGCTTTCCGGCAATCTCGCCACCATCACCGTGGCGCAAGAACTGCGCTACCCGCAATCTTTCGGCCAAGTGCAGAGCCAAGTAGGGACGGGCAGTGCGAGCGGTGGCGGCTCGGCGGGCGTCGCAATCACGGCGGGGACGCCTCAGGAATTTACCACCCGCAACGTCGGGGTGGAATTGAAAGTCACGCCGACGGTGGAGGAAGATGATTATAGTATCAGTCTCGATTTGAATCCCAAGGTTACGGAATTTGAAGGCTTCGTTGAATACGGGGGGCAAAGTATTGCCATCTCGGGTGGCACAACCGTCACCGTCCCTTCCGGTTTTTTTCAGCCGATCTTTGGGGTGCGGGAAATGAGCACGAAAGTGACCATTTGGGACGGGGCCACGCTCGTCATGGGTGGGCTAACGCGCGAAGATGTTAAAAATGTCAGTGATAAAGTTCCCGTCGTGGGCAATTTGCCGGGGCTCGGCCGATTTTTCCGCAGCAAGGGCGAAAGTACGCAGAAGCGCAATTTGCTGATTTTTGTAACGGCCAATCTCGTGAGTCCCGGTGGTTCGCTCAAAAAACAAGCGGTCGCCGGTATTCCCGCTGGGACCCTTTACCAAAACCCCACGATCGTAACGCCCCAGGGACTAGCTGAACGGGTTCGCTAAATTGGCGGAGTGGCGGAGGCGGCGGTCGGCGCGGGGGAGGTCAGTGCAAGAGCGGAATTTATTTCGCTGGCCGTCGCATGAGAGCGGATTAGTTTGGCCCCATGAAAAGTTTTTTTACGTCTTTTTTTGCCAGCCTGACAGCTCTCATCGTGGTCATTTTTGGTAGCGGCTTGGTTCTGGCGGTGATCGTAGCCGCGGTGGTGGCCCTCGGGCAAAAAAAGCCGGTGGCGGTGCCGCCTGGGGCCTATTTAGTTTTTGATCTGGCCGCCAATATTCAAGATGCCCCCGCCCAACTTGATGGCCTCGCAGAAATCATGGAATCGTTAGGCCGAAATCATCGGTCAGTGCTCCAACTACGTTCGTTGACCCGAGCCCTGCAGGCTGCGGCAAAAGACGAAGCGATCGCCGGACTTTATCTCACCGGTTCCCTCCAGCCGGCAGGTTATGGGACCGGTTATGCGGCGTTAGCAGAAGTGCGCGCCGCGATTGCCGAATTTAAGGCGTCCGGCAAACCCGTGAAGGCTTATCTAAATTACGCTGATACGCGTGACTTTTATTTAGCTTCAGCCGCGAGTGAAATCGTGCTCGATCCCTATGGCGTCGTGGTAATGCCGGGGCTAGCGTCGCAGCCGATGTTTTTCACGGGGGCGCTGGAAAAATTAGGAGTCGGGGTTCAAGTGACCCGCGTGGGGAAATACAAAAGTGCAGTGGAGCCTTATACGCGTAAGGAGATGAGCTCGGAGAGCCGCGAGCAGACGCAACAATTACTCAACGATTTGTGGGGTACGCTGACCACCGCAATTGAGAAAGATCGCCGACTGGAGACGGGTGCCTTGCAGAAAGCGGTGGATGCTCAGGGTTTTCTACGCCCCGAGGTTGC
>CAIVJE010000175.1 GCA_903906135.1 uncultured Verrucomicrobiota bacterium
ATAAGTAAGCGGAATTCAGTCGGCACAGTTTGCTGGGCGGGTGCGATTGCCGGTCGGAGGAAAACAGCAGCCAACAGTATATATTGGGCGTAGTTTTGTGCTGTCGTGGTGAGCGCCATTATTTAACCATAAGTCATATGCGCATGTGGTGCGGTGCAAAAATAATTGCTTCAATTTTAATTGATGTCTACAATAGGCATTGCAGCCGCTTCGATTGAGCCTCAACACACTGCGCATGGCGCGCCAAACTCTCATCTCCTTTGTCGGACTACGTGACCCCTATGTATCTGACCCGAATGAAGATGGGCGCTATAAAGGTCCGGTACTTACCTTGCTTGATGAACGGGTCTATGCCCGAGTGATCTTACTGGTGCGACCCCTCCGAGGAGATCATGCTGAACGCACACGGCAAGCATTGCGTGAATTGCATCCCAAAATCGCTCTGGAGATAATCGAAATCGAGCTGATTGATTCGACGAATCATCTAGAAATATTAACTCGGCTACGCGTTGTTTTGGCCCGAATACGGAGTGATGCACCGGAAGACGAGTGGTCTGTTTCCTTGATTTCTGGCACACCGGAAATTCATGCCTGTTGGGTGCTTCTGGCCGTTGCCGGAGAGCTGTCAGCGAAATTGCTCAATTTTCGTCGTACGGCGCACAACGGAATTGCTGGGCCGCGTTTACTGCGCGAATTGGACTGGAGTGAGCCGCTGGCGGCTTTGCGTCCCGAAACATTATCGCTGCTTTTGGCGCGGCGTGATCGTTGGGATGATGCGGATTCACAGAGTGCCGCCCATACGACTCCGCGTCATTATTTCTCTCGGGCGACATTAGAGTTGGCGGTGAATTTAAGTCGGCATTACGCGCCGCTGCTCGTGAAAGGCGAACCTGGTACGCAAAAGCATCTATTCGCTGCACTCGTCCATCAATTTAGCAATAAGGCGAGCGGTCCATATGTCGTTTTTAATTGTGCGACTGTGCCGGTAGCGGTTATGGATTCGCTCTTGTTTGGTGAAGAGGGGACGGAGGAAGAGGGGAAATTACGGCAGGCTGATGGCGGCACGCTCGTCATGCTGAAAGCCCAACAAATGCCGGCTGCGTTACTCCTGCGCTTACTCAAAGCGGTGGATGATGGGCAGCACTATCGACTCAATGGAATTTTGCCCGTAAAAGTGAATGTGCGGCTCATTCTTACGACTGAGCGCGACTTTGAAGAAGAAGTGCGTCTTGGTAATTTGACCGCAGGGATTTGGCGAAGATTGAGGACCGCGTTGATCACGCTGCCTCCACTGAGAGAGCGCCCAGGTGATATCGCCTTGCTCGCTAAAGATGAACTCGATCGGCTGAATCGCACATTGCCTCGTCCGAAGCGTTTTTCAGCGGCCGCTTTAGCTAAGTTGGAGAGCCACCGCTGGCCGAGTAATGTAAGCGAGCTCAGGCGGGTCGTAGAGCACGCGGTGCTGACATCTGAGCAGTCAGCGATTCTGCCAGATGATCTTAATTTTGAATTGGCGGTAAATCTTGCCAATGTCTTTACGGCGGCAGTCCCTCGATTACGCGAGGGGTTTTCGATCATGGACTATTTGCGCGCGGTTAAAGTGGAGCTTGTGCGTGGGGCGATGCGCAAAACCGGAGGAAATCAGAGCAAAGCGGCGCTGTTGCTTGGTCTGACGCCGCAGGCGGTAAGTCAGATTTTGCGGCAAACTGGCGCGCGGGAATAATCTGAAAGTGTCCGCGGTAAGATCGCGATCGCTTGGCGCTTTTTTATGATGGGGCGGGCGGCGCCAGCATTGTAT
>CAIVJE010000176.1 GCA_903906135.1 uncultured Verrucomicrobiota bacterium
ATCATGATAAGTAACCCGGAGTTTTTACGTAACGGACAATATCATCCCCCAAGCGCAAGGCCAGGGCGGCTAACGGCCCAGTCGGATTGTGTCCCGCGTTGTGCGCAAAGACCGAGGCTCCAGCCACAAAAAGGTTCTCGGCATTCCAATGCTGGAGGCGCGGCGACACCACGCTCGTCGCAGGGTCAGCACCCATGATGGTGCCACCAGTAATGTGCGACCCCTGATACATTCGAGCATCGAAAGGACTGGTGCGAGCCGCCACGGGCCCGATCAGCGTGGCCCCCATCGCGCGAGCAATTTGCTCAGCCCGTTCGGTGCAAAAGGCCGATACCCGTCGTTCATTTTCGCGAAAATCAAAATTCATGCGCACGAGCGGCTGACCGAAGGCGTCCGTGTAGTCAGGATCGAGATCCAGATAATTTTCCCGATGAGGATAACAGCTGCCCTGCGTACCAATCGCACCCGTATGGGCATACCACTCGGCATTCGCTTGTTTCCAACGCGTCCCCCAGCGCGGGGTGCCCGGCGGTAGGCGCCGAGTATTAATCGGCCGACCCGAAGAGACGCCTACTCCGATGTACCCACCGCCCAGAAAGCCGAGTCCAGTATGATCAAAATTATCATCATTAAATTCATCGATGATCGTGGTTGTACAACCGGCCGCGAGAAAAGGATTCAACCAGCGATTGCGCATAAACAACGCGATGCCAGAATTGGCTTGGTAACAGAAATTCTTACCCACCACGCCCGCCCCGGTGGCAGGATCATACGGCTGACCAATCCGGCCAGTGAGCAGCAACTTCGTATTGGTCATGGTAAAGGCCGCCAACACCACCACCCCAGCCGGCTGAAAATATTCGATCCCCGTGAGCAAATCGAGATAACGGACGCCCCGCACGCGTTGCGCGGCGTGATCATATTCTAGGCCGAGCACTTGACAGTAACGCCGCAGTTCAAAATGCGGCTGCTGCTCGAGCCAGGGATAGAGCAAGACTTCTGGCGTGCCCTTCGCATTAGCCTCACAGATGAAGCGTTCACAGTGGCCGCAATATTGGCACGCGCCCAGCCGCATCCCATCAGGATTAACGTAGGCCCCCGTCGAATTAGCCGCGGGCGAAGGAAAGGGGTGATAGCCAAACTCGCGGGACACGGTTTCTTTAAAAATCAACCCAGCCTCGGTTATTTCTAAAGGCGCCTGAGGGTAGGCATTTTGCCGCGGAGCCTCAAAAGGATTTCCGCCAGGAATAATTTTTCCGCGAATATTTCCGGCCTGACCAGCAATCCCAAATAATTTTTCAAACAGATCATGATACGGCTCCAACTCGTCGTAAGTGACCCCCCAATCCTGCACCGGCATATCACGTGGAATGGCCGCGCGCCCATAACGTCCCTCCAACCGCGAACGTAGGGCCATATTATAATCCGCCCAACGCCAAGTCTGACCATTCCAATGATTACCCGCGCCCCCGACACCGGTGCCGGGCAGAAAAGCGCTTAGTCGCCTCATGGGCAGCGCCGACTCAGTCCGCTCGCGCCGGAGCGTATAAGTTTCGGTGGCCGCATCCTGCATCAAGCCGGAGCGCACATCCCAACGCAATTCATCACGCTGTGTGGGAATTTTTCCCTCGGGTCCAGCCCGATGATCGCCCCCGCGCTCAAGCACCACGGTGTCAATCCCCTGGCGGGCCAGTTGCCGGGCAATCAAGCCAGCCGCCATCCCCCCACCAACAATCACGACACTGCGTTGTGGAAGAATTTTCATGCCGTGCTGGTTAGCTAAAATCCTGAATCGACTGAGGATTTTTCGCGCCCGGAAATGGTTTACCCCGATACTTAACCATGTTGAGGCCATTGACGGCCGGTAGTCCCGGATAGCCCAACAGCTTCCAAAATACCTTGTCTTGATTGCCCCCGTAAATCGGATCGGCAAAGCAGGCTTGGGTGAATAAGGGATAAACTAAATCATTAAACCACTCCGCCAAAGAGAGGCGCGCATCGAGGATTTTACCCTCAGCGATCGCCAATAAAAATACGTCGGCCAGCGGCGCCGCTAAGTCGGCGAAATGCTGCCCATGCTGCTGGTGACAAGCATGGTCGGCCGCCTTCAGGCCCGTTTTAAAAAACTGCTCAGGCGTTAAGGGTAATTGATAGCCATCTTCCGGTCGCCCCTGCCGCCACGGTCCACGCAGATAGAGTCGCTCGCCACGACCAAAAGCCCCCGCCAACTGTCGATCCATAAATAATGCCAAGCCACACTCCACGCCACGCGGAGTATGCTCATCCGCCGGGCACATCACATCCACCATCGCTTCCACAAAAGCAGCTTCCTCCAGACCAAAAGAAAGATAACCAGCAGCCAAGGGAACGGGCGCGGCCACTACGGGCGGCACCTCAGGGGCATCGGCCAAGGCCGGCGGCAGTGAAGCCAAGCCGGCGGCCAGCGCCGCACGACGCAAGAAGTCGCGACGATTGGGCTCAGGGTTATTCAAATGAGGCAAAGGAGGAAATAAATTTCGGCCGTGCTAGCGAAGGAGCATTACCACTGAGCGCTCGCTCGAAGCCTATTTCTGAATGAGATCTACGGATGTTCAACCGCTACTTGCCGGCACGCTAAAAACAAATAAACGCATCCCCGGCAGGCGCCGGAGATGCGGTTAAGAATTTCACCTAGGCTTTAAAAAATCGCTTAGAATTTATACTTAGCGGAAAAGGTAAAGCTACGCGGTAAGCTCGTATCAATCAGGTAGGCCGCGTTGAGGCCAACCGCATATAGGCTGTCGAGGGCATTGTCGATTTGCACCCGGTAAGTCCAACGGCGATTAGGGCTATAATTCGCAAATAGCTCCACTGGCGTGCCAGGAGCTACATTGATAAATAGTGGCTTCGTCGTTCCGGTGGGATAAGTTACCCCGCCAGTGCTAACCACCCGACCCGTGGCCCGAGAGGCACCGGCACCGAAGGTTAATCCCTTGATTGATACAGTATCATAGCTCGTGAAGAAGCTCCAAGAACCGGTGTAGGAATCATCGATCGGCAGGCCATCTTGATTTTTAACCGTACCGCTGAAGAACGAAGCAACCAATTGCCATTGCGGGGTCAGCCGCAGAGCAATGTCGCCATCGTAGCCCTTTTGCGTTAGGCTACCGACAGGCAGAACATAGGGTCCGCCACCGAGCGAAGGAGGCAAGGTGCCGCCGAATACGGTCAGCCCGTTGGTCACGAGATTAAATGAAGCGACTTGACCAGATATTTTGCCGTCAAAAAAGCTATACTTCAAACCAACTTCTTTGCCCTTACCATCAGCTGGGAGCACCACATTGCCATTCTGCAGTACGGCCGTAGTGGGAGGCAGCTGATTGGTCCCATCCATCGCATAAAGCGTGATGTCTTTGGTCACGTGGAAAACAACCCCCAGACGGTGAACCAAAGCATTGGCCCGTAAGACGCTCGCGACTACTGGGCGAACGCTGACGTTCGAAACGCTCGTAGTTTCATTACTGTATTGCGCAACTCCCCCAACCAGAGAAAGGCGGTCGGGAATCAGATCCATATTCTGCTGAAAGTAAAAATTCGCCAAATCAGCCCGAGTTTTGCTCCCAGGATTAGCCGGCCGTACATAAGCATTATAGGGCTTCACCGGCAAGGTATCCACACTCGGGGTGTATAATGGCCGAATGATGCGATTCGCGACGTTGTTCGAATCGGTGAAATCAGTATTAGTCCATAAGTTCTGCCGAGTTTCCATGACGGTAACCGTCGTGCCAAAAGTGCTTTGCTGCTTGATCCCGAAAAGATCGTAGCGGCCATTCACATCCACGGAGAAATTATAATGATCCAAGACGATATCATTGAGCCGATTACCGAAAGAAATGGTCTTGTTGTCCCAGTTTACCCCACCCAGCGGCAATACGATGCTTCCTTTGCGATCGAGCTCGTTGATATCGCCGGCAATTTTAGCTTCCCAGTTTTTCGAGAACGTCTGGACGAGCTGCGCCCGAATGGCGTTATGCAAATGCTGCTCACTGGCCCCAGGAGGAAGATTCAGCTCGTTGCGACCTGCCCCAACGAAGGGTTTCCCGTCCAATTGAATGATACCACTGCCGTTTGATGGGCGCGTAATATCTTGGTGATCATAAGCAATGAATATGCTGGTATCCTTATGATCAAACTGGAGCGAAGGATGGACTAAGATTCTGCTATCCTTGGCATTGCGCCAATAAGCATCACCATCTTGGTAAGCCGCGAGAAAACGGTAGCTGACTTTCCAGTCACCCAATTGACCGAGCGGACCCGTCGAGTCTAATTCTGTCCGATACAAACCTAGGCTCGTCACGCTGGCCCGCACGAAATTTTGCGATATCTGCAGGGGCTTCTTCGTTACTTTATTGATAACCCCCGAAAGAGCGGAGTTCGGATAAAGCATCGCAGCTGGTCCTTTGATAATTTCGTAGGCATCCACAAAGAAACTATCCATGAAGATTGTCCGGTCGATTTGACCGTCAACCAGCGGGTAAGTTACCCCAGCATTACTGCCGCGCATCGAGAATGCCTCGCTGCGATACTTAGGGATCGCGCCTGCATAGATGATAATATCAGAGGTATTGGTCCCGCCAATATCATCGAGCAAATCGCGGGGCATCAAAAATATCGACTGAGGAATATCTACGATTTGCTGTTTGGTCTTAAACGGTGTGGCCGTTTTAGCAATGTAGCCGGTACCGGATGATGATGAAACGCGGTAAACAGAAAGCTCGAGGGCTTTTTCTTTTTCGGCACCAGCAGGCGGTGTCAGTTGGGCGTTAAGGGGGAGAGCGGTCAGCAAGCAAACGACCCACGCGGCAAGAATGCTGCGAGGAGCGGTTAAACTATTTTTATTTGAACTCATGTTAGGGTTGGGTTAAGGAAACACACTTTCAATGCATACAATTCATACAAATGAATATACATTCAATCATGTTTTTTTTAAATCTTTTTACTCTGATTTACAGCCCCTACAGCTTGTAATTTACAATAGCACCTCGCAAACAAGCTGCAGGTGCAAAAATTGTTCAATAGGGCTCACGCATTGCCGCCCTTTTGATTGATATCCTTTATTTGCGAATCACCGGTAAAATAAGAAAAGTAATCCTCGGGACTGCGCCCTAATTGTTACCCTGCCAACTAGCAAAAGGTGTCCGCCAGCAGGACTACCCCACCTTGAGGCGGCATGGAACTGCACCTAGCAATTTCAGCTAAGTAGCAAATAAGGCTCCCACACCGCACGCTTCACGTCGTTTAACCACGCCGTCGATTGGCCGAACCGACCCCAACATACCGGTGACTAAATGATCATCGAGCTGTTAGGTATTATAAGCCAACTCATCGGCGGTCAGCTCACGGGCGCGGCCAGATTCGGTCTGGGTCATGATCATCAAGTTATGATTGATCAATTCCTGCAAGTGATAGGCCATCTCATTACGAGCGGCCACCACATCAGATCGCAGGATCGCATCATAAATTTTTTCGTGCATGGCCTGAACGGCTCGACGGCGTTCCTCAGATTTGAGTTTTTGGCCAGCCGAAAACTTCGCTCGAGCGGGGCCAGAGATCACGCGATTGAGCAAATGCAGACGGAGAATTTCCTTTTTCATCAGCTCATTCCTCGCCGCTGTCATGATCGCGATATGAAAGCGGACATCCTCCACGATCAATTCGCTCAGTAAGGCCTGCTCCTGCGGCGCGGCGATAATTTGCTCGGTGAGCCCCTGCATAGACTTGAGGGCGAGTTGAATTTCCCGTATGTCCGATTCGGTGCGATTGGAGGCCGCCAGACCAGCCGCGTGACTCTCAAGCGCTAAACGCAAGTCAGACATCTCGCGGAATTCCTTGATATTCATTTGCTTAACGCTAGCACCCAAATGCGCCCGAATCGTGACCAAGCCATCGGTCTCCAGTTTCCGCAAGGCATCGCGGATGGGCGTGCGACTAACTTTGATGTCTTTCGCGAGCACCTCCGTCATTAAATACGCTCCAGGGGCAAATTCCCCATTCAAAATCCGCTTACGGATATAATTGTACGCGACATCGGTGTTAACGCTTTTCATGACGATATAATTTTAGTTGTATACAGATAGAAATACTGAATCTTTCGTGTCCGTTATTTTATTCAGAGAAATATCAGCAACAGTCGCTCTTCCTCCAAAAAAATTTCCGGCATTCCTAAAACATGATATCTGTACTTGTGATTGGTTGTGGCAGTATTGGCGAGCGCCATTTGCGGTGTTTTCAGAGCACCGGACGGGCTAAAGTTACGGCTTGTGATGCCAGCCCCACTATTCTGGCTAATCTCACCAAAACCTACCAAGTCGCGACCTTTACCGACTGGGAGTTGGCCTTGGCGCAGGAGAAATTTGATGCGGTCATAATCTGTACACCGGCACACTTACATGTGCCGATGGCGATTCGCGTTCTGCAAAAAGGCTGCCATGTCCTCATTGAAAAGCCTCTCTCGATCTCGCTCGCGGGGGTTAATGATTTGCTCAAGGCGCGCGATTTATCCGGCCGGCAAGCCGTGGTCGGGTACACCCTGCATTCATCGCCCTTGCTCATCGCCGCTCGTGATTTCCTCCGCACGGGGGAATTGGGCGCGATCCTGCACGTCACCTTAACCAGCGGTCAGCATTTTCCCATTATGCGTCCGGCGCATGCGGTGCCTTACGCCCAGACCTATTATCGCGACCGTAAAACCGGCGGCGGCGCGATCCAAGATGCCCTCACCCACATGGCCAACTGGGTGGAGAGTGTGATTGGACCCACTGATAGCCTTTATTGCGATTGCGCCCATCAAGCACTGCCCGGCGTCACCGTAGAGGATACGATCAATCTCAGCTCAAGGCATGGCAACATCCTCGTAAACTATACGCTGAACCAATTTCAAGCGCCCAACGAGAGCACCCTGCAATTCAACACCGCGACTGGCAGTGTAAAAATAGAATTTCATAATCGCCGCTGGGGCACCCTCCGACTGGGTGACGCCGATTGGCACTGGCGCGAATTGCCGCTCAGCGATCGCGATACCAATTACATCCTGCAGGCTAATTTATTTATCGATCAACTCGAAGGGAAATCAGCCAAATTATGCACCGTGGAAGCGGCGCTCCAGACCTTGCGCTTCAATCTGGCCGCCATCGCCTCCGCCGATTCAGGGCTCCGCGTTAATTGCGCTGACGTCAAAGCCTAACCCGGCCGCGCGAAGCTCTCCTCTTTGATTCATTACTACTCATGAAACCCCGCAGCCCTTCATCGATCATTTCACGGCGCCTCGGCGCTAAAACAAAGATCAAGACGGCGGCGCGCTCACTTAGCGCCAGTGCCAAAAGCAAAGGCGGCTCAGCGCAGATCGCGATCGATATTGATGCCAACCGTCGGTTGCTCAATCGCTACCGTTTGGTCCAGCACGAGAGCATGCGCATTCTCGCGGGCTGGCTCCCGCAAGCAGCGGACTTTG
>CAIVJE010000177.1 GCA_903906135.1 uncultured Verrucomicrobiota bacterium
GAGAATGGCGCCCAGCTCGGTACGCGAACTTTTTGCAGAGCGGTTTCAGCTCGGGTTAACCAGTCGGCGGGCAGGCTAGGTTCACGACTATGTAAGGCCCGATCAGCTTCGATCCAGAGGGAGGCCCAGTCAGGAGCAGTCGCGCCGCCCTGTGCGTGGGCGACGATGCAGGCCTGTAGAAGAGGGGTGCCGGGTGCAGCGTGCGGTATTTCCCACAAGGCGGCCGCTTGCTGCTGCCAAGAGCGTAGCGCGGCACTGTCTGGGAGCGGGCCATCCGTTGTGCGAAGTTTCACTAAGGCCGCGGCGAGTTGGGCGCGAGCTTGGCGGCGATGACGCTGAGGATCCGTCGCGCGGGAGCGGAGGGCCGCGAGACTGAGCCACGCGATCAAGACGATTCCGACGGCGGGAGCCGCGGCCACGATCCAGAAGTTATCAGGACGGAAGGGCACGCCACCTAGGCGGGGACCTGCGAGCGGATCACGCGGTAGATTCTCGGGCGGCACGGGTGGCGTGGCGGTGGGCAGTGCGGGGGTAGCCGCCGCTGTCGGGCTAAGTGAAAATTGGACGGGCGCGCCCGGGTTGGAGCGCGCTGGGGTCTCCGGCGCTCCCGTGGTGATCGTTAAGGTCACCGGTTCGCTCGAGATTGTTTTATAGGTGCCGGCTTGGGGATCAAAATAGGTAAAATGAACTGGCTTCAATTTATAGGATCCCAGATGGCTCGGCACGAGCACGACATCCTCACTGAGTCCGCCTTCGAACAAGGCGCCTTCTTTCATGGTGCGTTTAGATTTTGGCTGAACGACCTGAAATTCACTGGACACCTCACGCGAAGGCAGGCCGGCAATATCGGGCCAGTTGCCGATTCCGGCCAATTCGATCGTCCAGGTAACGGGCTCACCGATCGCGGCGGAGGTCGGCACGACTTTAGAGGTGAAGGTAAATTGGCCCACCGCGCCGGAAAAATTGGCGGGGCTCGGCGGCAGCGCTTGGATCGTAATATCCTGCGGACTGGATTGAAGGGCGCGTTGTTCGACGGTGGCTTGCGAGAAAAGACCAAAGCCGGTGGTGCCAACCATCAGGTTAACCATTTGCGTAGCAGGCTTGAGCGTGCTGCGGCCGGGTTGTTTGGCATAGGCTCGCGTCGTTTGGGTGGAAACGACGCGCCGTTCGCCGCGGATGAGCATCTCGCTCGGATCGGGCTTGCTCCAATCCTCGGCCACCAGAGGCAGCGCGGGCCATTCAACATTGGTGGCGAGAGAATGGAAGTAACGACGAACAACGTTGAGATTATAAGTGATGGGAAAAACTTCGCCGGCCCAAAAATTATTTTTGGTGGTGGTGAGTTTGGCGGTGGCCACTTCATCGAGCGCCGGGCCGGTGCCCGCATTACCCACGGTGGCGTCGCCGACGTTGAACGATGCGGCGGTCACGCGGAGATTTCCTTTGTCGGTCTTAATTTCAAAAGCAGGAATGACGATAGTCGCGCGCTTGGTGGGGCGCACGGGATAGGTTAGGGAGAAGCGACTCGTGACATGAAAATTAACCACGCTGGTTTCCGAGCTCTGGGAGGGCTGGCCAAAAGCGAGACCATCAACCTTAGGTAAGCGGGGGTCGCCGTCGGGCTCGCAGTCTTCAAAGGTCAGGGCGACTTGCGAAACCTGATTAAAGCCGAGTTGTCCACCCGGCGGATCCCAGCGCACGGATTGCGCGCGAGCGTTGCTGGAGATGGCCAGCAGCATGAGCAAGCCGATGGACGTCAGCTGACGTAACGGCGATGGGGTGATCGCCCGTGAGTAGCTGGCGACGAAGGAAGAGATAAAGCGGGCGATGATACGGCGCATGGGAATTACCAATCCTTGCCCTTGGCTTTGGGCTTTTGCGTTTGGCCTTGCATGAGTTGTTGCAGCTTGGCGGGAGAATCTTGGTTGCGGACTTGTTCGAGCTTCTGAAGCGGCATGGCGAGCTCGGGGTCTTGCAGTTGGTTATCAGGTTTTTTGTCCTGCTGGCCGCCGACTTTTTGCGTCCCAGGCGGCGGTGGTGGCGGAGTTGGTTTCTTTTCCGGCGGCTGATTTTTCGGCTCCTGCATATTACCAAAAGCATCCTTGTCTTTAGCGGGCCGCGGTTCGGCTGGCGGTGGTTGATCCGATTTTTGCTGGTCAGATTTCTGCTGATCCGGTTGCGATGATTGATCCTTTTTTTGCTCCTGCTTGGATTGCTGATCCTGTTTCTTCTTATCCTGATCTTGTTGCTTTTTATCTTCCGGCGGCGGCTCCTCTTTTTTGAGCAGCGCTTCAAGCTCTTGCCGTAAGTGGGGCCAGTCAGCCGCCTGACGGGCGAGTTTTTCCCCGAGGGCCACCGCTTGCAGCGCATCCCGCACGACATTTTCTGGGGGATGTTGTTGCGCGGTTTTTACCCGTTGGCCGTAGGTGAGGGTGGTCTGCGCTAGCTCGGCGCAATCACTCGCCGTTAAGGTGTTATTTTCAGCTAAACGCGCCACCGCCGTGACGAGCGGTTTGGCCAGAGTATCTTGACTGCCTTCTGCCGCGTAAACTGAAGGCGCAGGGGCCATGATTAAAAAAATAATGAGCAGGGTCGCGGTGACTTGAGCTATCGATCGGCCCCGATTTTGACCGAGCGGCAAGGCGCGCTCCCGGGGGCGCACGGGAAATTCAGCCCAGAAGCTGATCAGGAGTAGGAGCACCCCGGGGGCGAGAAACCACTGGTAGCGTTCCATGAGGCGCGCGGCATTTTTTTCCGAGAACTCGCCTTTGCGACCTGCTTCCACGGTTTTTTTCAGTAAGCCCGCTAGATCAACCCACGCGCTGGCATCCGTGTAAGCGCCACCCGTTACTTGGGCCAATTCTTGCAAAGTGGCGCTGTTCAAGCGCGAGAGCACGACGGCGCCTCGTTCATCTTTGATAAAACTCCCCCCCGCGTCGGTGATGAAGGATCCGGCGGTGGTCCCGACGCCTAAGCCGATGACGCGAATACCTTTTTGTTTCAATGGATCGGTTAAACTTTTCCAATCTTCTTCCGTACTTTCGCCATCGCTCAAGATGATCAGATAGCGATCAGCGGTAGAAGTACCGAAGGCCTGCATGGAAGTTTCCAGCATCGCTTTATAGTTGGAGCCCCCTTCCGGTAAATAATCTGGATTCATCGCCGGCAGGAATTCCCGCAAAATTTCATAATCAGAGCTCAGCGGGCTTTGCAAAAAAGCGGTGCCGGCAAAAAGCACGAGGCCCACGCGCTCGCCCTTGAGGCCGTCGAGCAGTGACTGAATGAGCAGTTTGCTGCGGTCGAGGCGAGAGGGCTTAACATCGGCGGCGAGCATCGACCGAGAAAGGTCGACCGCAATGAGGACCTCACGCGATTGGTCGAACACCTGCTCCTCGATTACGCCCCATTGCGGTCGGGCCAAGGCGATGAGGCAAAGGGCTAAACCAAACC
The DNA here is from genome assembly GCA_903906135.1 of uncultured Verrucomicrobiota bacterium. Taxonomy (GTDB): domain Bacteria; phylum Verrucomicrobiota; class Verrucomicrobiia; order Opitutales; family Opitutaceae; genus Lacunisphaera. The sequence continues at coordinate 3,451 of CAIVJE010000177.1, forward strand.
AGAGCCAGAGGCGGGGGCGAGTTTCGGCGGTGGTGTGTTTGGCCCCGAGAGAAACTTCAAAGGCTCCGGCCCAAGCGCGCGCAATGTTGGGCCAATTTGTGGCAGCGCGCGCTGTATGCCGTGCGAGTTCCCACGAAAAAAGCAGGAGCAAGGGGGCGAGCAGCCAGAGGAGATGTGGCGAATAAAAGCTCAAGTGATGACTCCGTTGGCGGGGGCTTTCCGCCGGAAAGGCCAGGGCGGGGGCAAGGCCAAGAGCGCCCCGAGAAAAAGCAGCGCGGCTCCGGGCATTGAAAACCAATGAAAAAGCTCGGTGGTGAGCAGGTAAGACTTAGCGGTAAATTCAATTTTTTGGGCGCGGTCAATGGCGGCAAAAGATTTTTCGATGGTATCTGAATCTGCCGCGCGGAAAAATTTTGCCCCCGTTGATTCAGCGATCGTGCGCAACTGGTTTTCATCGAGATCAGATATCGCCCGACGGTAGCCCACTTTCTTGCCGCTATCATCAAAGACAGGCATAGGGACCAAGCCATCGCGGCCTGCGCCAATCGTGTAGACCGGCACACCCCGCGACTGCGCGATGCTCGTCGCCTGCTCCGGCGTCAGGAGCCCGCGATTATTCGCGCCATCAGTGAGCAGCACGACGAAAGCCCCTTTGCGTTTGGCGCCATCTTCGCGGCCCGCTTGCTCCAGGCGCGTCAAGGCCACCCCGAGACCATCACCGATGGCCGTCCCATCTTCAATCAGGCCGATCTTGAGCCGTTCAATTTGTCGCGCGAGCCACTCATGATCAAAGGTCAGCGGGGCTAGCGTGTAGGCTCGCCCAGAGAACACAACGAGGCCGATCCGGTCGCTCACTCGCTGAGAAATAAACGCCTGAATCACTGGCTTGATCGCCTGCAGGCGGTTAAGCCGATTGCCATCGCGCTCGTAATCTTCCGCCAACATCGAGCCCGAAAGATCGATGGCCAGCATCAGATCATAGCCTTGCTGTTTAACCTCTCGCTTGTCTTCCACGATTTGGGGCCGCGCTAGCGCGATGATGAGCAGAACGAGCCCGAGCATGGCCAGAGCGGCGGGCCAGCGGGAAGTCGGAATTAAAGCCGGCCGATGCCAAGCTGCGGCAAAAGGCACGATGAGCACCGGTGCGCCGCGGCGGCCGCGCACCCAGATTAACAAGGGTAACAAGAGCAGAGTCAGCAACCAGAGCGGGTCGTGAAAAGTATAACCTTCAAGCAGGGCTAAGGGTGCGGTGAAGAGGACGTGGGTGATCATCTGAAGTGGATTTTTTAACTTCAGCGTTTCTTGCCCGCCGCCATGCGGGCGTGGAAAAAGCGTACCAGCGAGTCGAGACGTGATTCATGGGTGCCGACCACCAGCCGACTCAGCGGCGCAGGGAAAATAGCCCGAAAGGCGGCATCGCGTTGTTGTCCCCAAGCCGCGTGCGCGGTGCGTTGGGCGGTCGTCGCCCCGTTGAGCGTCACGATCCGGCCGGCCACCGGATCGTAGGTGGTCAAGATCCGGTCGCTGGGTAGCTCGCGCTCCCACGGGTCGTCGACCCGGAAGCCCATCGTCTGGTAGCGCCGCGATAAAACGCTCCAGCCCTCAGGTTCAATGCGCGGCGGAAAATCGCCGAGCCAAATCATGATGCTATGCCGTGGGGCCGCTTTGGCGAGAAGTCGCCAAGGCACAAAGGAACTTTCAGTTTTTAATTCGCGATTTTCGATGACGGGGGCGGGTTGGCCGAGCAGGGTGGCGGCGGCGTGCAAGATTTGCCCACGGCCGCGAACGGGTTCCTTCAAGGTGTAGCCCGCGGGGGACGCATAGAGAAAACCCACGCGGTCGCGGTTGACGGCGCCCAGCATCATGACGAGCCCCGCGAGTTCGAGCAGGGCCTCACGTTTAGTTTGGGCCCCAGATCCAAATTGCAAACTGACGCTATCTTCAAAAACGAGGAGCAGTGACACTTCGCGCTCTTCGATGAATTTTTTGCGATAGGGTTCCCCTAGCCGAGCCGTGACGTTCCAGTCGATATCCCGAATATCGTCGCCGAAAGTATATTTAACCACTTGGTCGAACTCCATGCCCCGGCCGCGAAAAGCGGAGCGATATTCGCCACTGAGCACATTTTCCACCGCATGCCGCACGCGCCATTCGAGCTGCTTGAGCAGCGCGAGCTGGGAGGTTACCAGCGAGGTGGGATTAGGAGTGGGAGCAGACATGGAGCGGACTTGGTCGGGAGGCCGAGTTCTCTGCTGAGCCGCGGCTCGTCAGGTGTAACTCGCCGTCTCAGCTAAAGATCAGGCCTTGGCTGGAACCGCCGTACGATTGAGTACCTGATCAAGAATCTTATCGGCAGAAAGGCCTTCGGCTTCGGCTTCGTAGGTGAGGCCGACGCGATGGCGGAGGGCGTCGTGGAAAATTTCTTGAATCAGGTCAGGCGAAACATAATCAGCGCCGCGCAGCCAAGCGAGGCCTCGACCGGCTTGGAAGAGGGCGAGCGAAGCGCGCGGGGAAGCGCCGAAATTGAGTAATCGTTTGTTACTGCCACCCTCCGCTTGGGCGGCGAGGTCACGCGAGCCCCGCACGAGAGCGAGAATATAAGCCTGCACGGCCGGGGAGACGTGGATCGCGTCAACTTGGGTGCGGAGTTCGAGGAGCTCTTCGCCGCTGGAGACCGCCTTCACTTCAGGTTGCTTGGTGACCTGGCCCCACATCTGCATCATCGATGATTCCTCGGCGGCCGAGGGATAATCGACGAGCAGTTTGAAAAGAAAACGATCGGTCTGCGCTTCCGGCAGGGGATAGGTGCCTTCCTGTTCGACGGGGTTTTGCGTCGCCATAACAAAAAATGGCCGAGGGAGTTTATGGGAATTGCCGCCGATGGTGACTTGCCGTTCCTGCATGGCCTCGAGGAGAGCTGATTGCACTTTAGCCGGTGCCCGGTTGATTTCATCCGCCAAAACTAAATTAGCAAAGATCGGGCCCTTATGCGTGGCGAAACCGCCATCCTTGGGCGAAAAAATCATGGTGCCAACCACGTCACTCGGGAGCAAATCAGGCGTGAATTGAACGCGCTCGAATTGGACGCCGAGCGCGGAGCCGAGTGACTTGATGAGGAGCGTCTTGGCTAAGCCCGGCATGCCCTCTAGGAGAACGTGGCCGTTGGCGAGCAGGGCGACCAGCATGCGTTCGATGACGACATTCTGGCCGATGACTGCCTTGCCGATTTCGTTGCGAAGTTTCAGGGACCAGTCGGGACCTTTAATCATGGAGAGGGAGTTAGCAGAGGGAGGGGAAAAGTGACAAGTGAAGATGCGCGATTATTGTGCAGCCAGCGGTTGGGTGACGGAACAGTTCAGACTGCCAAAAGGGCTCAGGGTTGCAGGATATAGCAGTGAAAAGTTAAAAAAATCACGGTAAATTGCGCGGAGAACTGCCCGGCAGGCGATGGCTTAAGTTGTTCAAGGTTTGGCGTATCTTTTTCGATCGATTTGTGGCTAAACTCCTTCATGGGCAACTTCCCTGATATCTTAAGCGCGTCGGTGCAGGCGCGTTTGACCGCTTTGGGGGTCCGGGCGGAAGACGTGACGGAGCAATTCATCCGCGGCACGGGGGCCGGTGGGCAGAAAATCAACAAAACCTCATCGACGGTCTCGCTGCAGCACCGGCCGACGGGAATAGTGGTGCGGTGTCAGCGGGAACGCAGCCAAAGTGTTAATCGGCTGCTCGCGTGGACAGAATTAGCGGAAAAACTGACTGACCGCAAAGTGGCGGCTGGCCGACAGGCGCGAGCATCACGGGAACTCGTGCGGCGGCAGCATCGGCAGAAATCTCGGGGACAGAAGGCGCGGATGATCGAAGGGAAAAAGCATCGCGCGAAAATAAAATCACGCCGGGGCCGGCCCAGTGAGGATTAGTTCAGGAGAATGAGGCGCCGAGCAGCTCGTTTATACTAGGCCCTGGCTCGGGCGTTTTTGATTATTTCCGAAAAAATGAAATAAGGGTGATCACAAAACCAGCGACCCCTGCGAGGTTAGCTATCAGCGGAAGCCTTCGCTCCAACCAGTCGGGGGTTTGACCGGCGGGCTCGCTCTCCCCCAGTTGGCGCGTATGGAGCCAATGCTGGTGACGCAGCGCGCTCGCCCGGCGATTGCTGCGCACAAAGCCCTGCAGGATAATGCCGATCATCATGAGGGCGACGCCGATCGCCAGCAGGCTCTCAGCGTTGGTAAAATTGGACCAGGAATCTTGGTTCATCGCAGGAAGAATTTGGCTCTGGAAGCCATTTTTAGGGCATGACGATTACACGGTCACCGACGCGTAAGGTCCCCC
>CAIVJE010000178.1 GCA_903906135.1 uncultured Verrucomicrobiota bacterium
AGATAAGCGAGGGTCACGGCAAGATTTCGGGTGCCAATTTTAATGGGGTCTGAGCCCCGGATAATGCCAGCGCCACCCGCGATGAAGAGGCGGAGCCTTGTTCGGTCAACGTGATGTTTCGCGAGCTCACGGAAAAACAAAGGCAGACCGGTGTCAGCGAACATGGCGGGCTGTTTGAGCGCTTTGTCTGTCGAGACGGTAGAGTCCGGCAACATGATGTGAATAATTCCGCCCACTTTAAGTTGCGGTTCGTAAGCAATGACCCCGAGGCAGGCGCCGAGTGCATAGGTGCTCAAGATCATGCGCGGGTCCGCCGAGATCGCTAATTCACCGATGCCAATAATGAGTCGCGACAGCGCCAGGTGGAGTGGGGCTGACTGGACCCGTTCGGACCGAGCACTCAGAGCGAAGAGCGGAGTAGGCGGGCTGGTGGGTGGGAGAGAGCGCATGGCGGCGAACGCGAATTACCAGACGTTACTGGCAATGAGTTAATGAACTCGGCGAGTGGGCGGCGGGGGCGGGCTTAGGAATAAACCAGCAGGCGTTGCTGAATCGGGGTGACCTGATTATGGCTGCGGATTTTTGCCACGGTGGCCACGCCGAGCGCTTGGCCTTCGCCAATGAGGAGGAGGCCGTGCGGACTGTAGATGCCGCTGGCGAGCACCATGCCCGATTCGAGTTCTTCGAGCATAATTTCACGGACTTGACGGGGCAGGCGGGCCAGTTGAGTGACCTTGAGGAAGAGGCGCACCGCTTCGGGATCATAGGCTTGGCCGGAATTAGCCAGAATGGCATCGAGGGCGGCTTGTTTGGGCAGGCTTGATTCGACGAAGTCGGCGGCGACGGCGAGACACCGCGCGGTCCAGGGGATATTATTACCGGCGAGACCGTCGGGGTAACCACGACCATCGTAACGTTCGTGGTGGGCGCGGATAGTTTCGCCGAGAGCCGGTTGGCTATCAACAAAGGTCGCGAGGGTTTGCGAGAAGACGGGATGGTTGCGCAACATGGCGCGTTCGCGTTCGGACAAGCGCTCTGGGTGAGTGCGGAATGCGCGAAATAATTCGCGGGGAATGCCGATCAAGCCGAGATCGCAGAGCAGGGGAGCGGAGCGGAGCACGCGTCGCTCTTGTTCATTAAAGTGCTCCGTTTCGGCCATGCGGGCGCAAATTTCGACCAGGGTCTTGGCTTGGCCGCCGAGGACCGGATCAAAGGTGGTGAGAATGCGGCGGCACAATTCGAGGGAATGTTCGTAGGAAGTGGCCAGCTCACGGTTGAGCAAATCCAGTTGCTGCCGCTGGGCCTCGAGATCTTGGACCTTGGCCTGCAGCGCGCTATTCGCCGTCTGGAGTTCACCATTCAGTCGCAACGCTTCCGCTTGCAGCGCCTGATTGTGGGTAATGAGCTCATAGCGCTGCGCGGCGTTGCGCACGGTGGCCGTCAGTTCTTCCCGTAACCACGGCTTGGCGATGAATCGGAAAATTTCACCCTGATTGATTGAATCCACCAAAGTGGGCAGCGATAAGACCGCCGTAATCAGGATACGTGAGGTATTCGGTTGGAGTCGCTTGCTGGCGACGAGAAAATCGAGACCCAGCATCTCCGGCATGCGCTGGTCGGAGATGATGACCGCAAAGCGGCGCTCCTCAAGGATAGCTAAGGCTTTGAGGGGACTGTTGACGGCAACGACGTGATAATTTTCGCGCTCGAGCGTTTGTTTTAAGGCCGCCAGGACAAAGGGTTCATCATCGACGATGAGAATGGCCGGCGGTTCGGTCGCAGGTGAAAGTTCGTTCATAAGCGGAGCAGCCGCGGTCGGTAAAGTGCTGAGCTGGTCGGGTGGGCGGTCGCCGTGCACGATCGTAGGGCTGGACTGAAATGCTAAATTATTTTCCCTCATGAGCTGCTGTGATATCGGCGCAAATCCGCCGGAGTGAAGCGCGCGTGCAAAATGATAATTATGGGTTGGGCAAAAATTGCCGATGAACGAGCGAGTCAGGAGTTGGCGAACTCGCTGGCAGCAAATGAGGGGCGATATAATTTTTATCTCATTGGGGAATAGGTTGATGAAAACCTAATCAGAGGGCTGGCATGGCGGTTGCATAACGCGAACTTCCATGGTCGATCCCGTCTTTCAATCTGACAATTACGTCCTCGCTCGGCGCCTACTCGATGCTGCCGTGCTTCGGCAGGAAGCCGTGGCCGCCAATATTGCCAATGCGGAGACCCCCGGCTATCGGCGCGTGGATGTGTCCGCTGATTTTACGACGCAGTTAAAGGCGCAACTGGCTGCCGGCAAACTTCAGGGGCTGGGCGATTCGCTTGGGCCGCAGGTGACGGAAGATCCCCACGCGCGTTCCCTGCGCCCCGATGGCAATACCGTAGAAATCGAGCACGAGTTGCTGGCCCTGAATCGCAACGCCGTCGAACACGAGTTCCTCGCGGAAATTATTACGCAGAATATCAAGCAACTCAAAATGGCCATTACCGGCCATACGACCTGATTAATTTCACCCGGACTGCCCTATGAATTTAATTTCTGGAATCGATCTTAGTGCCAATGCCCTCGCGGCCCAAAAAACACGCCTCGATATTGTCGCGCAAAATATCGCGAATGCCCAAACTACCCGCACCGCCAGCGGCGGTCCTTACCAGCGGCAAGTCGTCTCATTTGAAACCCAACTCGTGCGGAGCCAAGGTGCCGCCCACAGCGCTTTGCAGAGTGTGCGGGTTGCGCAGGTGACCACCGATCGCTCGCCGGGCGAGCAGGTTTACAACCCGCAGCATCCCGATGCCTCCGCGGACGGCATGGTGAGCATGCCCAATGTTAATCTTTCGCAGGAAATGGTGGACCTCATCACCGCTTCCCGCACGTACGAAGCCAATCTCTCCGTCGTGAAAAATGCCCGGCAAATGGCCGCCCGCACTCTCGCGATCGGGAAGTAATGCTCCGCATTTTTTTATCCGATGTCACCGCTTGGTTCAGTTTCCTCCCTCTTCGCGAGTGCCACTCCGCTCACTAAGCTCGATGGTCCGTTGCCCAAATTGCCGGGCGCGACGCTCGCGCCAACCGGCCCAGTGCCTTCCACGGGTTTCGGCCAGATGCTCGATGGCCTCGTGGCCACCGTCGACGCGAAGCAGGCGCAAGCGCAGTCGATTACCCAACAGGTCCTCCTCGGGGATAGCGATCAACTGCACCAAAGCGTCATCGCGCTGCAGGAAGCCGGCGTCGCCTTTTCCCTCATGGTCGAGGTGCGCAACAAGCTTATCGAGTCCTACCAAGAGCTCATGCGCACCCAGGTCTAATTTTTTTAGATTAATTTAATCAATGAACAATTTCGCTAAATCCCTGCTCGCCCTCTGGGGTGAACTCGGCCTCAACCAGCGCGTCTCGCTGATCGTCGCCTCCCTCGCCGTCATGGGCGGTCTGCTCGCCGTCGTCCTCTGGTCGCGGCGCCCCGATTATCAATTGCTGTACGCGCGCATGAGCGAAAAAGATGCGGCAGCCGTCATCAGCCACCTGCAAACGCTCAACGTGGCCCACCAAATCACATCCGGCGGTTCCGCCGTCATGGTGCCGTCGGAGCAAGTTTATAAACTCCGCATGGAGCTCGCTTCGAAAGGCCTGCCGAGCGGCGACGGAGTCGGTTTTGAGATTTTTGACAAGGGCCAGTTCGGGTTGTCTGATTTTGTTCAACGAACTAACTACCTCCGGGCGATTCAGGGCGAATTAGCGCGGACCATTACGCAACTGCAAGGCGTTCGGACAGCTCGCGTGATGATCGTCCAGCCGGAGAATCGCTTGTTGCTGACCGAGCAAGGCGTGAAGCCCTCGGCGTCGGTGTTCGTGGATGTTGGCGGCACGCGCCTCGAGCCAGAGCAGGTCAACGCCATCCGGCACCTCGTCGCCAATGCCGTGCAGGGTTTACAAACCGATGCGGTGGCGGTCATCGACAACCGCGGCCATGTGCTGTCGGAAGAATTGAAACAGGATCCCACCCTCGGGACCGCTTCGAGCCAAATGCGCTACAAGCAGCAGGTGGAAGATTATCTCTCCAAGAAAGTGGAAAGCATGCTCGCGGCCGTGATTGGGCCGGGCAATGCCGTTGTCCGCGTGTCAGCCGAAATTGAAACGGAGGCCATGACTTCAACGCAGGAAAAATATGATCCCGAAGGTCAAGTGGTCCGTTCACAGACTATTACGGAAGATGTCACCAATTCCGCCGAGCAGCGGGCCACCGGTGGCGCCGTGGGTATCAGTGCTAATCTGCCAGAAAAAGCCGGCGCGGCGGAACCGGCGGCTCGGCCGACTTCGACCAGCGAGCAGAACCGAAAAAATCGGACGACGAGTTACGAAATTAATCGCGTCACGACCAACACGACCCGCAATCCCGGGACCGTTAAAAATTTAAGTGCCGCCGTGTTTATCGCCCCGCGGCCGGCCGTGGTGGCGGCGGCTGTCGCGGGGGCCGCGCCCGCGGCGCCGACGCCGGCACCTAAGCGCACGGTTGAAGAGATGACCGCGCTCCGTCAGATCGTGCTCAATGCCTTGGGCCTCAAAGTGGGTCCGGGCCAGTCGATCGATTCCTTGGTTTCATTGCAGGAAGTTGCGTTCCAATCCGTCGAGCGTTTGCCGGCGCAGATTGAAGCCATCCAAGCGGAGAGCCGGTGGATGGGTTGGACCGAAGCCGCCAGTCGTTGGGCCGCCGTCGGTCTGGCCGTTGTCATTTTCGGCTACTTCTTCCGCTTGCTGTCGAAACAAAAGCCGGAGCCAGTGCCGGTGGAAATCCTCTCGCTGGCGCCGACGGGATTGGGCCGCTCGCTCGCTGCTGGCGGCGGCAAAGTGACCCCGGAAATGTTGAATAATCTCATCCGGCACAAACCGGCTAATATCGGTGCGACCTTGCGCGATTGGGTCGCGACGCCGGTGGCGAGCAATAAAAACTAATTCCCGTCATGGCTGATATCGACTACGCAAAACTTTCGCGGCAGCAGAAGCTGGCCGTATTTTTAATTGTGGTGGGTCCGGTCGCGGCGGCGGAGCTCCTCAAGGAGCTCGACGATCCGACGATCGAATTATTGTGCCGCGAAATGGCGACCTTTCCCGTCGTGCCCGAGACCGTGCAACAATTGGCCATCGATGAATTTGGGGAACTCCTCGTCGTGAGTGCCAGTGCTACCTTGGGCGGATTGCCTTACGCGCAGCAGGCCGTGGGTCTGGCGAAAGGTGATTATAAAGCTTCGGCGATTATGGGGCGCGTCGGCCCGGTCGGCGCCCTGGTTGAGTCGGAGGTGATTAAGGGTCTGCGCGAGATGGAAGGTCGCCAGATTTATAATCTGCTTCGGTCTGAGCAGCCCCAGACAATCGCTTTTTTACTTTCTTATTTGGGTACCGAAAAATCCACCGAGGTCTTTGCTTTGCTCACCCCGGAACTGCGTCAAGAAGTGGTGGAACGTCTCGGCACGATTGAATCCACCTCGCTTGAGCTGGTCGCCAAACTGGTCCGGGCTCTCCGCAAGCATGTGGAGGCGAAGGCGCCCGCCGCTTTCCATCACAGTGGTGGCGCACAGTCCGTGGCCGATTTACTCAAGAAAATGGACCGCGAGAGCTCCAAAGCATTGCTCGCTCATCTCGAAGAACGCAACGCGCAGCTCGGCGCGGCGATTCGCAAGAAAATGTTCAGCTTCGAGGATCTCAATCTGATCACCCCGGCGGATCTGCAGCGCGTCATGCGGGAAATTGATTCCTCTAATTTGGCCACGGCGATGAAATCCGCCAGCGACACCATTCGCGAAAAAATTTATGGCGCCATCTCGAAGCGCGCCGCGGAGAGTCTCCGCGAAGAAATCGATTTGCTCGGCGCGGTCCGCCTCAAGGACGTCGAGGCGGCCCAAGATGCCATCATTCAAGTCGTCCGTCGACTCGAGGAAGAGGGGACCATTACCCTTGAATCACAAGGCGCGGAAAGCCTCGTCGCTTAAGCTCATGGTTCATACCAAGCTAATCGCCTTCGATCGTCCGTTGACCGGCACCACCTCGCCGGGACGGGTGGGGCGCTTGTACACTGAAGCGGAATACAGCGCCCACGGTGAACAAGCCTATCGTCAAGGGGTTGATGCCACGCGGGGACTCGCCGATCAACAGATGGTCGAGATGCGGGCGGAAGTCGCCCAACTCAGTCAGGGTGTCCTCCAACAACTCACGCATGTGGAGGCCGGCCTCCTGACCCAACTGCAGCAACAATTGCCCGCGCTCGCGCTTGATCTCGCGCGTCACTTACTCGCAGGTTTTGAGCCGACCGCAGATTTAATTGATCGATTGTGTCAGGAATCTCTCGATCAGCTCTTTCCCGAACGGGAAAATCTCGAACTGATCCTGTGTCCACGCGATGCCACGTTGCTCGCGCAATTTAATCCCGAGTGGCTCCCACGTTATCCCGGATTAAAAATTCGGGCCGACTTGACGCTCGCGCCGGGCGATTGCCAAGTACGCAGTCGCTTTGGGCTGACAGATGCGAGGCAACAAACTAAACTCGACGCCTTGGCGCGTTCCCTCGCGATCGCATGAACGTCGCCGTTGCCCCTCTGGTCGAAGCCATCCGCACGCAGGTGCGACATCTGCCCACCGTGCAGCGCTTGGGCACGGTCACCGCCGTTACGGGCTTAATCATCGAATCCGATGGGCCCAATGTGGGACTGGGTGAGCTGTGCTTGTTGCGTTCCCCGCGCGGCAATTTTTCTTTGCAAGCTGAAGTGGTGGGCTTTCGCGAACACCGCGTGCTGTTGATGCCGCTCGGCGAAACCACTGGACTGCATGTTGGTTGTGAAGTGGCGGCCCTCGAACGTCCGCCCTTGCCGCGGCCTGGTCCCGAGATGCTGGGTCGCGTCCTCGATGCGCTCGGTCGGCCCTTTGATGGCAAAGGTTTGCTGCCAGTCGCGGCGCAGACCACGACGGCCAATACTCCGCCGCATCCGTTGCGCCGGCAGCGGATTAAAACCTCTTTTGCGACGGGCGTGCGCGCCATCGATGCGTTTGTCCCGCTGGGGCGCGGCCAACGGCTCGGCTTATTCGCCGGCTCAGGCGTCGGTAAATCAACCCTGATGGGTATGATTGCCCGTGGGTCGGAAGCCGACGTGGTGGTGGTGGCCTTGGTCGGCGAACGTGGCCGCGAAGTGCGCGAATTCCTTGAAAAAGATTTGGGCCCCGAGGGCATGAAGCGGGCCGTCGTCGTGGTCGCGACCTCCGATCAAGCGGCGCCCCTGCGGTTACGCGCCGCCTTCACGGCGACGGCGATCGCCGAAGCCTGGCGCGATCAAGGTAAGAATGTCTTGCTCATGATGGATTCAGTGACGCGTTTTGCGATGGCGCAGCGCGAGATTGGACTCGCGATCGGCGAGCCACCCGCGACGCGCGGTTATACCCCTTCAGTGTTTGCGCTGCTCCCGCGTCTGCTGGAGCGCTCTGGGGCTGGCGAAGTGGGGGCGATTACCGCGCTCTACACCGTCTTGGTCGAAGGCGATGATATGAACGAGCCGGTAGCAGATGCGGTGCGCGGTATTCTCGACGGCCATTTGGTGCTCTCGCGCTCGCTCGCTCATTTTAACCATTATCCGGCGATTGATATATTGGAAAGTGTTAGTCGGCTGACGCGTGATGTGTGCACGCCGGCCGAGGTCGCGCTCGCGGGCCGCGCCCGGGAGCACCTCGCGCTCTACCGGAAAAATGAAGACCTCGTATCCATTGGCGCGTATCAAAAAGGCGGCAATCCCGCGCTCGACCAGGCCATCGCTTTACAGGAACCGCTGGGGAAATTCACCCGCCAGCTCGTGGATGAGCATAGCCCCCGCGCGCAGACTTTCACTCACCTCGCAACCATCCTTACCCCATGAAAAGATTCTTCTTTCCCCTGCGGTCGGTCGCAGTTTTGCGCGCACATCGCCAAGCGCGCGCCCAAGAAATATTTGCGGCTGCGGTGCATGCCTATGTGCAAGCGGAGGAGGTGCAGTCGCGGGTCGTGACGCAGCAGCGGACGCTCGCAGAACTTATTGCGACGGGGCGGCGGGCCACGTTCTCGGCGGCCGACGAAATTTCATTCTGGGGCGCTTATCGCAGCGCTTGTGCGGAGCAAGTTATCGCTGAATGCGCGGTCATTGAGGCGCGCGAGACGATGGAGAAACGTCGGGCGGAATACCTCGAAGCTCACCGCGCCGTGAAGGTGATTGAACAATTAGAACAAAAAGCGCGGGTCGATTACCGTCGCGCGAGTGAGCGCACCGCGCAAAACGAGCTCGATGAATTGGCTGGGCTGTACCGCGCGCGCCGCATCGCCGCCACCACCCGATTTTCCTGATGAGTAAATTAGCTAATCCCTTTATGGCGGCGGCCCTCGCGTTATTGGTCGGCGTGGGTCTCGGTCTCACTATTATCTGGCGCGCCGCCACGGTGGCGCTCGAACACGCGGCGAGTTTGGTGCCACACCATGATGCCTTGCCGGTCGAAGCGCGGGAGCGGGGCTGGAATTTCTGGACGATTGAAATTGAAAATCTCGCCACTGAATTGAAAGGGGAGCGCGATCAGCTCCATCAACGCACCGAGCAACTCACGCAACGGGAAACTCAATTAGCCGCCGAGCGCCAAGAACTCAACAAGGTGAGGAGTGAAATCGAGAGCTTGCGCACCGAGATCGCGACCAAGGTGATCGAGATCAACGCGGATGAAGCCAAAAATATCCGCACGCTGGCCCAGACCTACACCAATCTTTCGCCCGTCGCCGCGGTCGCGATTATTAAAGAACTCGATGATACCATGGTCGTGAAAATTCTCGCCATGATGAAACCCGATATTGTGGCGCCGATTTTTGAACAAATGAGCCGGACCACCGCCCCGGAGAATTTAGCCCGCCGCGCCGCGCACTTATCTGATCGCCTGCGCTTGCTGAAATCCAAGACCGCACCGAACCCTTAATTGACCGTCCACCGTCTCTTTTCTCCTCTTTAATATCTTCCCCCCAAGGATCGGGTGGTCGCCTTCCACGGATGGAAACACGCGATGCAATTATCTCTTTCCGTTTTATCCGAACTCTCCGCCGCTCCTGTGGATGCCCTCATTGGTCTCCCGGCGACGACCGCGCCCCATGCTCCCGATGAATCTTTCGCGGAACTCTTGCCTCACGCTGAGGCTGATCCAGCCCCAGCGGAAAAGCCCGAAACTGATTCCGCTGCTGTCGAAGCCGCTGCGTTCCTCGCGGCGGCGAGTTGGCTCAATCCGGGGATACCGCCCAGGCCCGTTAGTTCGTGGCAATGGGGCATGGCTCCCGTCAGCTCTTCCGTTGCAACGAGTGATGAGCTCAGCGCGAAACCGGCTCCTGCACTGGCCCCCTTGGTGGCCGATCCGCTGATTGCGATTGAAGCAAGTGCCGCTGATTTAACACAGCCGAGTAATCCACTCGTTAGCTCGTCTAGCGAAGTCGCCGCTGATTTCACCGGCCTCGCCTTGATTGAGCAGCCGCTCGAAGAAAACCTAAAAGCGACGCGAGTGGCGCTTCGTGGGGAAAAAATTGCCGCTGAACTTAAACTCACCGCGTCGAACGCGGATGGGATGACTATTTCAGATAAAAAAGATTTTTTACTCACTGATCTAAAGTCGGTTAACGCTGCGTCATCTTCGGTTGGCACTCGCGTTGCTAAGGAGATCGCTCCGATGATTTTTACTTCCGTCAACCGTGCTAAAACCGCTTCTGCGGAATTTTCTGTTGGGGCGTTTACCAACTCGCTCACACCGACGGCCGCTTTTACCTCGTCGGTCGAGTCTCCGGCCCCGGTTGCCACCGTGCGTGCAACCCTCGTGGCTGTGGTTACGGCGATTGAATCGCTGGAGCATCGCGCAAGCGGGGCTGCCTCGCGGGTTGATCTTCAATTTCAGGTCGGGGGTGACAAACTCGGCGTGCGCGTGGAGTGGCGCGAGGGCACCTTGCACACTTTCTTCCGCACGGATTCCACCGAGTTGCGCGCCGCACTCGCGCATGAATGGCAGTCCGCCATGCCCCCTTTCGTCAGCCGCGAACTGAACGTCGCCCCGCCGGTTTTCGGCACAACCGCTGATCGTCCGTCAGATTTTAACTCACTTAATTCGGGTCACCCGCAGGACCGCCCAGCTCCGGCCCCGTCGCGTGGTGCGGCTGGGCATCGCTCCGGGACGGCTGCTCCGGTTGTCGTCGCCGCGGCCTCCGTCAGCCCAGCGCCCCACTCACTTTCGCTCCTCCACGTCTTCGCCTGAATTATTTATGACTATCTCCTCGATTAATTCCTTTACCGGCACCCAGCCGACCGCGGCAGCCGTGATGGCGCCCAAGACCCTGAGCTCGGCTGATTTTATGAATCTCTTGGCCGTGCAATTTAAGAACCAGGATCCGATGAAGCCGATGGAAGATACCGCGTTTATTTCCCAGATGGCGCAGTTCACCGCCCTGCAGCAATCGCAAAGCCTCACCACGGAAATGGCGAAGCTCAGCACAGGTCAGCAACTCGCGACTGCTAACACTTATCTCGGCCAACAGGTCACCGTCGACACCGGCAAGGGCGGGACCGTTAACGGCCTCGTCAGTGCGGTGCAGATTAATAAGGACGGCCCGAGCATCATCGTCGGCGGCGTCACGTATCCCTTGTCCGCCGTGCTCTTGGTGCAACCGGCGCCCGTGCCCACGGCAAATTCTCTGCCAGCTAATCCCAGCGTCTAATCCTCTAACCCAACTATTCCATGTCTACTCTCATCGGCACTCTCGGCAGCGGCGTCAGCGCTCTGCGCACCTTCATGAAAGGTCTCGAAGTCATCGGCAACAATATCGCCAACGTGAACACCTCCGGCTACAAGAGTAGTTCAGCGGCTTACTCCGATACCTTCAGCAACATTCTCCAGCGTTCGGCGCCTTCCTCCGCGACGGCGACCAACACCGCGGCTCTCGCCCTCGGCACGGGCGTAAAGCTCGGCGGGATCAGCACTAATTTTTCTCAAGGCTCACTGCAGAACACCGGGCGGAGTTCTGATCTCGGCGTCTCCGGCGAGGGTTATTTTCATGTTAAAAACTCCGGTGATGGCACGGAGTTTGTCACGCGTGATGGCAGCTTCCGTTGGGATGACCAAGGTAAGCTCGTTAATAATCAAGGTTACCGCGTGCAAGGTCTCACCGGCGGTGGTTTGGGCACCGTTGGCGATATCACTTTGGGCACGCCTCCCGTAGGCGCAGAGTTGCAGTCGGTGAGCTTCGACAAGAGCGGTAACGTTATCGAATTTTATTCGGATGGCAGCTCGGCCACCACCAATCAGGTGTTGCTGCAGAATTTCACCGATCAGTCCGCGTTGGTTAAGGAAGGCAGCAATCTTTTCTCGGGTATGCTGGCCGCGGGCCCCGTCGGCGCGGCAAGCGGGAGCTTCGCCTTCCAGGTCGGCACCGGCAATGCCCCGGGCGCTAATGGCCTCGGCTCGATTCAGTCCGGTACCGTGGAGCTATCTAACGTGGATCTCACCGAACAATTCTCCGACCTCATCACCACGCAGCGCAGCTTTCAAGCGGGGTCTCGGCTGATCACGGTATCTGACACGATTCTCGAGGATATCGTTAACCTGAAGCGCTAATCGCTAACGGCTTTTTATTATGGCGACTAAATCTGACCCTCCGCCCGCCGCGGCCGCAACCACGCCCGCCGCGCCGACTGCGCCAGAGGTTGTGGCAAAAAATTCCGCGCTCGCCCCTTGGCTGCCCGTCATCGCCGCGCTCGTGTTGGCTCCGGTGCTCACGTGGGCCGTCGCCGAGTATGTTTTGCTGCCCCGCCTCCAGAAAAAATTAACCGCCATTAAAGCGGGCGACACCGCGGAAAAACATGAAGCCGCGGCTCCCGAGGCGAAGGCTGAGGGCGCTAAAGAGGGAAAAGAACACGGCAAAGAGGGCGGTAATCCGGCTAATTATGAATTTCAAAATGTTGTCGTGAACCTCTCCGGTACGATGGGCACCCGTTATCTCAAGACGACTTTCCTCGTCACCGGAGCCGATGCCACCATTAAAGCCACTTTTGAGAGCCAAAAAGCTAAGCTGACTGATATCACGCTCAACGTGCTCTCATCCTTATCGCTCGCTGACCTCGAAGAACCGGGCTCCAAAAATATTCTACGCGAAAAACTGGTCCAAGCTTACAATCAAGCGCTGGGCAAACGCGTGGCCGAACAGGTCTATTTTTCTGACTTCGTCGTCCAATAATTAACTGCGATGGCTGACGACTCATCATTGCCGGCGACGGACGTTTTGCCGCCCCCGCTCGCCGCCTCCGCGGCGCCGGTGCTGCAGTCGAACGGGCAGCGCGTGAGCTCGGGCGAGAAATTGACGGTCGCCGCCTATGATTTCCGGCAGCCCCTATTTTTATCTGAGCAGGAACTGGCTCGGCTGCGCCTTGCCCAAGAAGATTTCATCCGCTACCTCAGTGCGCGGCTTTCGCTTTTTCTGCGGATGGAGCTTAGCCTCCAGTTCGAGGGCTTAACGCTCATGCCGTTCGTGAAATTTACTGCGGCGCTCGCTCATCCCACTCCGCTCACCCTTTTTAAGGCGGAGCCTTTGCTCGGCGTGGGGATTCTGGCCCTGCCGTCGCCGCTGGCTCTCACCATCGCTGATCGCCTGCTCGGGGGCCGCGGCGCCACTGGGCAGTCGGCGCGAGCGCTGACGGAAATCGAAGTCGCGCTGTTGGAGGATGTCACCCAACTCATGCTCGAGGAATGGGCCAACCAATGGCAGCACGAGCAAGCCCTCCAGCCGCTCATCATCGGCCACGAAAGTAATGGCGATTTTTTACAAACTTCGGTCGCCCAGACGAGCATGCTGGTCCTCACTTTGGCCGCTCACTTTGGCGAGTGTCATGAGCAGCTCCAGTTCGCGGTGCCTTATAGCATGCTCGAGCCGTTGTTGAAAAAAAGACAGGGCAACCGCTCGCCGGCTAGCACGAATGGGGCGAAAGAGCAGGCGCCTGCTTGGCAGCCCGCTTATGATGCGATCACTGTGCCGGTCCGCGCGGAATGGCCGGCGTTCGAATTAAGTCTGCGCGAAATTTTCAGCCTGCGCGTGGGGGATGTCTTGGAAATGCCCGCAGCCCAATTGCAAAACACGCATGTGCTGCTCAACGGCACTCTTAAATTTAGCGGCAGTGTCGGCCTCGAGGCCGAGCGCATTGCGCTTAAATTAATTAAACCACTTACCTCGGGAGATCTACACTATGGCAACTCAGCTAGATGAACGAACGCTTGATATCGTACTCGATGTTAAGGTGAAAGTAACGGTGCAGCTCGGCTCGTGCCAGCTGCCCATGCGTGAAGTGCTCGCCCTGGCGCCAGGGTCCGTGGTGCAACTGACCCAAAAGGCCAGCGATCCGGTGGGCCTTTACGTCAACGAAAAGCTGGTGGCTTACGGCGAAGTCGTCGTCGTCGCAGACAACTTCGGTATTAAAATAATCGAACTCGTCGGCAGCATAAAACCCGTGCTCTGAGCCGAGCGCTCAACGCCTGATTTTTAATGGTCTCTTCTTCACTTTTTTTAACCGCGCGGTGGCGGTCCTGTACGCGCCTCTTTTTGGTGGGCTTTTTTGCCAGCCTCGTGGTGGTCGCGCGCGCGGCCGACGATAAAATACCGGCGGCGGGGACGGTCTTGTATCCGCGGAGTGCAGGACTCCCGGCAGAGTCGACTCCCGGTCGCTCGACTAACTATGCGACTGGTCTGCTTTTGGCGGTCGCACTTGCCGGCATCGGCGGCTGGCTCTTCTGGCGGGGGCGGCGCGACCCGCGCTCGGCGGTGTCCCGCAAATTGATTATCAGCGAAACAAAATCTCTGGGTAACCGCCAATTTCTAGTCGTGGCCGCCTACGAGGATAAAAAATTTCTCCTGAGCGTGTGCCCGGGCCGCATTGAACTTCTGACCCCACTCAGCGGACCAACGGCTCCGCCCGCACCATGAAACGCGGTCGCTTGTTTTTCGCCGGGCTCGCCGCCCTTTTTACCCTCGGCCTCGCTTCACCTTTAGGTCAGGCGCAAACCACGCCGCTCATGCCCGGCGCGCTCCCGAGTACGCCTGCCGCCACCAAGGCTGATCCCTTGCATTTAACCATCGGCCTCGAAGGCCAATCCAAGGTTGGGGATGTCAGCGTCGCGGTGCAGATCGTGATCTTAATGACGCTCCTCACGCTCGCGCCGTCGATCGTGCTGCTCATGACCAGTTTTACCCGAATCGTGATCGTCCTCGGCTTTGTGCGGACCGCTCTCGGGGTGCCGAGTGCGCCGTCGAATCAAATTATCGTCGGGCTCTCCATTTTTTTGACCTTCTTCATTATGGGCCCCGTGTTCGACCGCATGAACGGCGAGGCCATCCAGCCTTATCTCGCGGGTAAAATGACTTCGGTCGACGCACTCGAGCGCGCCTCCGTGCCGTTGAAAGAATTTATGTTAAAGCAAACCCGCGCCCGCGACTTGGAATATTTCCTTGAGCTCGGCGGCTATGGTCCCACGGCGGTGAAAGATCTTTCACTACGCGTCGTGGTACCCGCCTTCGTGGTGAGCGAACTCCAAACCTCCTTCCAGATGGGCTTTTTACTTTTTCTACCCTTTCTCGTGATCGATTTCCTCGTCTCATCCGTGCTGATGGCGCTCGGCATGATGATGATGCCCCCCGTGGCCGTCGCGTTACCCTTTAAATTACTGCTTTTTGTCTTGGTTGATGGCTGGCACTTGGTCGTGCGGGCCTTGGTGCAAAGTTTCACCAATTAATTTTCGCGCCATGAATCCCGAACTCGCGACCGATATTTTTAAGACGACCATCATCTTTGCACTGTACGTCATCATGCCCTTTCTCGGCGTAGCGTTAGTCGTTGGTTTGGTGACGAGTTTACTGCAGGCGGTGACCAGTTTGCAGGAGCCGACCTTATCGTTTGCGCCGAAGCTCCTCGCCTTGGCGGGGGCCTTGTTGTTGCTGACGCCGTGGCTGCTGCATGCCTTTTCTGAGTTCACCATTTCATTCATCACGCGAATGGGCACGATGGGCCGTTAGGCTGCGCCCATGAGTTTGGAATATTTGCTCACCTGGATGATGGTGCTGCTGCGCTCGTTCGGCCTCGTGATGCTGTTGCCCACCTTAGCGGGTCGACCGTTGCCGATCATGATGCGCATCGGGCTCGGGGCATGTTTAGCTACGTTGGTAGCGGGCATCGTCCCGCCCGCGCAAATCCCCCTCGGCCAAAGTGATTTGGCTTTGGCGGCCGCGGGGGAGATCGTTCTGGGATTGGCGATGGGCTTTATCGGTCGGCTCGCGTTTGCGGCGGTGGAAATGGCCGGACGCATGATTACCTCGGAGGTTGGTTTTTCCGCTTCGCCCGGACTGGGAATCCCTGAGCCGTCGCATGAACCACTCGCCGCTTTTCTCGGCACGTTTGCGGGCGTATTGTTTTTTCTGCTGGGCGGACATCTCACGGCGATCACCGCCTTTGCCCGCAGTTTCCGTCTGGCCGCGCCGGGCCACGCCGTTTTTCAGGCGGGGGCACCGGAATTTTTTATTCAAGCAACAGGCCATGTGCTCGAACTCGGGCTGCGCATTGCGGCGCCGTTTATCGCCATGAATTTTCTCGTGACGCTGGCCTTTTCCGTCCTCGGCCGAGCGGTGCCCAAGATGAATGTTTTTGTGCTCAGCTTTTCCGTCCGCTTATTGGCGGGACTCGTGCTGCTTTCCGGTTCTGGCGCGTTGATCGCGCGGTACCTGTACAGTGAGTTCGCCAATCTGCCGCTCGACATGCTCTCGTTGTTGCCCGCTAGGTGAGCGGCGGAGCCGCTCGTTTAAGTTTAGAGTTTAAGTTTAAGTCCGGATCGAGCCGCTGATTCCGAACCGCCACAGAAGGCGCAAAAACGAACGAGGCAGGGGAGGAAAAGAGAAAACTTGGGAAAGTAG
>CAIVJE010000179.1 GCA_903906135.1 uncultured Verrucomicrobiota bacterium
AGCAGATCGCGATTGAGACCGGTATTGCCAACGGTATCCGGCAAAAACTATTTATTGAAATTGAGCAAGCGACGCGGACTTTTGCCCAAGAACGGTTATTGGCCGGCGACGATTCCGTGCGTCGCGCCCTGACGGCCTCGATCGAAAAACTCGAGCACAACGCCGGATTGTTGCGGGTTAATTTTAATGAATCCGCGGCCTTTGAGGATTTCCTGCTGACGTCACTGCGCCTTTGGTCCATGCGCTAAGCTTGACTGATGGTTTTCCACAGCCGACGCATTTCCCACGAGATTTTTAGGATTATACCACTAGCAGTTGTCGAACGAACTCCGCGCGTTGCTCGACGTGAGGATTGTGCCCTGCATCAGGAATAACCGCGATGCGCGCTTGGGGAAAATGGCCTAAAACAAGCTCGTGATCACTCGGGGGCAGATAAAGGGAATTTGCCCCCGCTATAAATAAAGCGGGACCGCGGTAAAGGTCGGGCGATTGCAGGCAGTTTTTTTCCATGACTGGCAACGCGGCGGTCAGCACGGGTAAATTAATCACCCAGTGCCACGTCCCCGCCTCATCTTGCTCAAGATTAGTACTCAAAAACTTCCGCAGTCCATAGCTAGAAATCCGCGCGGCAAACCGGTCTTCCGCATCCTGGCGTGAGGCTAAATTGCTGAGGTTAAGTTCATTTAAGGCGGCAAATTCTTCGCGATGGGCGGGCCAGAAATAATCTTTAGGCGCGATATCCACGACCACTAAGCGTTGGATTCGTTCGGGGTGCCGGCAGGCCATGAGCATGGCAGTTTTACCGCCCATACTGTGACCAACGATGGTCGCCTCGGCCAGCCCTTGCTGGTCCATCCATTGAATCAGATCAGCAACCATGACTTCATAATTCATCACCAGTTCATGAGGAGAACGACCATGATTGCGCGCATCCAAGGCGATTACATGATAGGTCTGCGCCAGCTCGCGTCCGGCACTTTGCCAATTGCGAGAGGATCCCAGCATACCGTGAAGCACCAAGAGCGGCGGCAGGCCCGCGCCACCAAGATCAACATGATGTAAATCAGCCACGGAGCCACGAAGGACGGGAAGGCCACCAAAACCAAGAGAAAATTGCTCAGACTTGCGTGCATTATTTTCGTGCCCTTCGCCTCTCGGTGGTGCAATAAAAACGCTCCATGTCAGAGAAGCTAACGCCCATGATGCAGCAGTATTTCGAGGTCAAACGCGGTTTGCCTGCGAATACCCTCCTGCTTTTCCGGCTCGGCGACTTTTATGAGATGTTTTTTGAGGATGCCGAAATTGGCTCGCGCTTGCTGGGTATTACTCTGACGAAGCGCCAAGAGACCCCCATGGCCGGCATTCCCCATCATGCGGCCGACAATTACGTCAGCAAGTTACTCGCCGCTGGCAAAAAAGTCGCGTTTTGCGATCAAGCCGAACCGGCGAAGGCCGGTAAATTGGTGAAGCGGCACCTCACGCGAATTTTATCACCCGGGACGACGCTCGCCGCCAGTCAGCTCGAGGCGGCGAAGAATCACTACCTCTGCGCACTCACTTACGACAAAGCTGGCCTGCACGCAGCTTGGCTGGATCTGTCGACGGGGGAATTCCGCTTGGCAACTGATGCCCGCGCCGAGAATTTATTACCGGTCCTCACGGCGTTAGATCCGGCCGAGCTGGTCATCATGGAAGGCGCGCTCACTCAGTGGCAAAACGCACCGCATGAGGAGCATGCCATCCATGCGCTGCATCAATTCTGTGCGGCCCGCCTCTGCTCCGAATTACCTGGCTACCACTTCGGGACCGCGAGTGGCGCCCAGCTGGTGATGGAGACACTGGGCGTACTTAATTTACAAGGCTTTGGCCTTACGCACGAGCATCTCGCGTTGGGCGCAGCTGGTGCCGTCATTTACTACGCCACGGAAAATCTCTGCGCGAAACCTGAAAATCTGCGTTCATTACAAGAGTATCGCAGCACGCGTACCCTGCTACTTGATCCGGCCACTCTCCGGAATTTAGAGATTTTCCAATCAGCCCGCGGCACCCGCGAGGCCTCTTTGCTCGGCGCGATTGATCGCAACACAACCGCCGCGGGTTCCCGCTTACTCGAGCGCTGGCTAGCCTCCCCGACCCTCGAATTGCCGGAAATTATTCGTCGGCAAACGATCGTCGGTGAACTGCTGAATCAGCCGAGTGACCTCGCCCAGGTGCGCGAGCACCTGAATAAAGTTCGCGACATACCTCGGATTCTTGGTCGCCTGCAAAATCGCCTGCGCAATCCGCGCGAGTTAGGTGGCGTGAAGGACACCCTGGAGCAGTTACCCACGATTATAGGCTGTCTCGACCAACTGGATGCTCACCTCGTGGGGACTCACGGCGGTGAAATCTCCCGACTCCGGCAGCGACTGACAGACTTACCCTCGTTGCGGGATTTATTAGCGGCCGCGCTGGCAGACACGCTGCCCAATGACCTCCAAGACGGAAATTATATCCGCGCTGGTTATGACGCCGAACTCGACCGTCTGCGCAGCCTGACGACTGATAATAAAACTTGGCTCGCAGAGCTCGAACGCACGGAGCAGGAGCGCTCGGGTATTCGCAGTCTCAAGGTTCGTTACACTTCGGTGTTTGGCTATTACATCGAAATCACAAAAGCTAATCTCGCGCATGTGCCCGCAAATTACATTCGCAAGCAGACCACGGTCAGCGGCGAACGGTACGTAACCGAAGAGCTCAAGCTGAAAGAAAAAGAAATTTTCTCCGCCGAGGAAAAATCACTCGCCCGCGAGCTCGAATTATTTGGGACTTTAGTGAGCGCTGTCTTGGCGGAATCCCATGCGCTAACGTGCACAGCTGAGGCGTTGGCCGAATTAGATGTTTTAGCTGGCTGGGCGGTCTTAGCTCGCGAGTGGGATTACTGCCAACCCCAGATCGATGACGGGGAAATCTTAAGCATCAGCGATGGTCGTCATCCGGTCGTGGAGCAAATGATGAAACAAGCACGCCTCGGGCTAGCGGGGAGTTACACGTTTGTCCCCAATGATACTGCGCTCTCCGCTGAGACCGCGCAAATCATGTTAATTACCGGGCCGAACATGGCCGGTAAATCAACTTACATTCGGCAAGTTGCTTTGATCACCCTCCTCGCGCAAATCGGCAGTTGGGTTCCCGCTAAAGCCTGCCGCGTGGGACTGGTTGATCGCATCTTCTCGCGGGTGGGAGCCAGCGACGATCTCGCTCGGGGTAATTCGA
>CAIVJE010000180.1 GCA_903906135.1 uncultured Verrucomicrobiota bacterium
CGGATTTCATTGAGATAAAGCTGCAGATTCGAGCGATCGTCGCGGCGATCGACGGGCGAGGCTTGATCGAAGGGGGAAGGAACCACCGAGGTGGTGTCGATCGGGCGCAGGGCTAGGCCAGCGCGAGACGAAGGGATCGTCAGAGGGGATGTGACGCGTGATTCCGGCAATTGAACGATGACGGGCGTCGAACGAAGCAACTTTTTGCGGTGCGGCATGGTTTTAAGGACGGGCAGTGCGACAGGATTTAATCTCGACCAACTTCATGCATAGAATATGCCGAATTCAGCCGATTTTATCGCGCTACTCATCTCTGACCGCTATTACGCGGTGCCGTGCCCTCTGGACGCCTCAGCGAGCTAGCTTATTAGCTAAAGCAATAGCCTTAAACAGGGCTGACGCCTTATTGATCGTCTCCTGATATTCTGCTGCGGGTACGGAGTCGGCGACAATCCCAGCCCCGGCCTGAATATGAACTTTACCCGCTTTAATTAATGCCGTGCGCAGAGTTATGCAGGAATCAAGATTTCCGTTATAGCTGAAATAACCCAGAGCTCCGGCATAGCTACCGCGCTGAGCTCCCTCTTTTTCAGCGATCAACTGCATGGCGCGGATTTTAGGGGCACCGCTGACGGTCCCGGCGGGGAAGGTCGCCCGCATGAGATCAAAAGCGGAACTTTCTGGCGCAAGTTGTCCCTCCACCTGTGACACAATGTGCATCACGTGGGAGTAGCGCTCAATGGTCATGAATTCTGGCACCTTAATCGTGCCGTAGGAACACACGCGGCCGATATCATTGCGAGCGAGGTCGACCAGCATGAGGTGTTCCGCGCGTTCCTTCTCATCGGCGAGCAACTCTTTCTCTAGCGCCACATCTTCGGCGGTCGTTTTCCCGCGCGGGCGGGTGCCTGCGATGGGACGAATTTCAACTTTGCGGCCGGTTAAGCGCACATGTACTTCGGGGGAGGCACCGACCAAGGCAAAGTCATCCGCCTCGAGGATGAACATATATGGAGACGGATTGACGGTGCGCAGGGCGCGATAGAGATCGAGCGGCGACTTGGTGAATTCCTGAGTGAAACGCTGTGAGAGGACGAGTTGGAAAATGTCACCGGCGCGGATAAACTCTTTGGAGTCGTTCACCATTTTCTCAAAAGCCGGGCGGGTGAAATTTCCCGGTGGGACTTGCACGGCGCCCGCTTCGACTAAGGCCGCCGAAACGAGTGGCGAAGGCTGGGCGAGGGCGGTCTGCATGCGGGCCAGTTCGGCGCAGGCCGCATCATAGGCGGCCGCGGCGTTGCCGTTCACGTGGGCATTGACGATGAGGCGCATCGTCTGGTGGGCGCGATCGAAGGCGACGACGGAATCGCAGAGCATGAACCACATCATGGGCATGCCCAATTCGTCGCGAGCGGCCAGCGGGACGGATTTTTCGACACTATTAATGTATTCGTAGCCGAGGTAGCCGACGGCTCCGCCGGTGAAAGGCGGCAGACCAGGCACGCTGACTGGGCGGTGCTGGGCGAGCTCCTGCTGAAGGGCGATGAGGGGGTCGGTATCGCCCGGTTGCGCGCGGAAAATCTTCCGCGGGTTGCAGCCGATGAAGCTGTAGCGTGAGACAGTTTCGCCGCCTTCGACTGATTCGAGCAGAAAGGCGGGACCCGCTCCACGGAGCTTAGCGTAGGCCGAGACGGGCGTTTCCAGATCAGCGAGCAAATCGGCTCGTACCGGGATGACATTACCTTCTTGGCTAAGGCGGATAAATTCTTCGCGGGAGGGGAATACTTGCATAAACGTTATTCGACGGTGACCGACTTAGCGAGATTACGCGGCTTGTCGACATCGCGCTTCAACGCGACGGCGATATAGTAGCTGAGTAATTGCACGGTGACGGTCGCGACGATCGGCAGGACTGCCTCATGGCATTCAGGGATGAGGATAACCTCGTCCGCCAAGCCAGCGGGCAGTTCACACTTTTCAGTGATGACCGCAATAATCTTACCCTTGCGCGCCTTAATTTCCTGCATCGAGGAAACGACTTTATTGAACATTTCGCCGGAGGGCACGAGGAAGACGGAGGGACACTGTTCGCTGATAAGGGCAATCGGTCCGTGTTTCATTTCGGCCGCAGGATAGCCTTCGGCGTGGATGTAGGAAATTTCCTTCAACTTCAGCGCACCTTCGAGGGCGACGGGGAAAAGGGCAAGTCGGCCGAGGAAAAGAAAATCGTGATAATGCGCATAACGCTGCGCGATGGCCTTGATGTGGGGGGCTTGCAGGAGGGTGCGGCGCACGAGATCGGGGGCACCTCTCAAGGCCTGCACGTAGTCGACGCCATCGCTAAAGCTCATATCACGCATGCGCCCAAAGTAGAGTGCGAGCATGGCGCCGACCAGTAATTGCGATGTAAATGCCTTCGTCGAAGCTACCCCGATTTCTGGGCCGGCGTGTTGGTAAATGCCACCGTCTGCCTCGCGGGCAATGCTCGAGCCGACGACATTATTGATGGCCAGAACCTTGTAACCCTTGCGCTGGGCTTCGCGCATGGCGGCGAGGGTATCAATGGTTTCACCGGATTGGCTGTAGGTGAAAAAGAGGGTGCTTTTGCCCAGCGGCATGTTGCGGTAGCGAAATTCGGAGGCGTAATCGACTTCCACGGGCAAGCGGGCGAAACGCTCAATGAGTTGCTCGGCCACGAGGCAGGAGTGCCACGCGCTGCCGCAGGCGAGGAAATGCAGTCGGTCGACTTGGCGCAGATCTAAAGCGGAAACGTTTAAACCGCCAAACTGGGCCGTGCTGCCATCCTCAGAGAAGCGACCCCGCATCGCATTTTCCAGCGAGGTGGGCTGTTCGAAAATTTCCTTCTCCATGAAGTGCGCGTAGCCATTCATTTCGGAGTCTTCGATCTTCCAAGTGACGGTATCGATCACCGGGGATACATCCTCTGAATCGAGGGTCGTAATGGAGAAGTTTTTCGCGGTCAGGTGAACTATTTCGCCATCCTTGAGGTAGACGACATTTTGCGTGCGGCTGATGATGGCGGAGACATCGCTGGCGAGCATGTACTCACCATCGCCCACGCCTAAAATAAGCGGGGAACCCTTGCGGGCGGAGACAATTTCGTCGGGACAGTCACCGCACATTACG
>CAIVJE010000181.1 GCA_903906135.1 uncultured Verrucomicrobiota bacterium
AGCTCACGACCAACGGCCGGCTTATGGTCAGCGTCCGAGCTATGGACACCAAGCTAGCTCTGGCCCGCGGCCAGCCCAAGCCCCCCGCCCCGCCACCGCCCACGCTCCGCGCCCCGCCCAGGCCGCCCCGCACGCGGCCCCCGCAGCCCAGCCACGCGCCGGCCAAGCACACACTTACATTCAACCAGGTCAGCCCGAGCAGCCCAGCGGTCACTCCGCCCCGGCGCCCCGTAAACCCGGTGGTCTATCCCGCGGCGGCTGGACTCGCCGCCCGTAATTCGCCCCCACCGGCGTTCTGTTTGTAATATAATATATTACAAACAGAGCGAGCCTTGGCCCGGCCAGAGTTACCATCAGCAGGATACCGTCAGCAGAGCGGACGGTTCGCTTTTACCGGACTTGCAGAGTATCGGCTTCGTAGGCGAGGCCGAGCGAGGGAATCGTCACCGCTTTACGGCCGCCGGCTTTTTTCACGTGGCCCGCGACCCAAGCTTCATGCCCGGCCGCCTTTGCGGCCGCGAGTGTGGCGGCGACGGACGCCGGCGCCACGTAAGCCGCAAAACCAACGCCCATGTTAAATGTCGCGTAAGCTTCCCGCAGCGTGATCGGACCCGCCTCCATCAAGAATTGAAACAGCGCGGGAATCGCGCGAGGGGTCGTAATCTCATACACAAACGGCTCTTCCAGGCGCATCAATTTACGCCAACCGTGTCCGGTGACATGCGCCACATAGTTGAGCTTCACGTCGGCTTGCTGACACTTAACGACAAAATCCACGTAGATCGCCGAAGCCGCCAACAACGCCTCACCGTAAGTGCGCTCGTCGCCGTGGCCGATCGGGGTTTGATAACCTTGCGGTAATTTATCCGCAATCAATCGGCACAAGCTTAGCCCATTCGTCTGCACGCCGGTGGAAGCAAGAAAGATAATCGCGTCGCCGTCGGCGACCTCGCCCGTGATGCGCCGAGATTTTGGCTCAATTTTCCCCACCGCGGATCCGGCGAGCACGATGGCCGCGGGATTAATCATGCTCTTGAGCGTTGGCGTTTCGCCCCCGCCCCAAACGGCGCCGGCCCGGCGACAGCCCTCGGCCCAACCCGCCACCAGCGCCTGCATCCGCACCGCGTCAGAGAACCAACCGGAGTCGCCCACCGCCGCATGCATGGCCACAGATATTGGCCGAGCACCGCAGGTCACAAGATCATTGACGATCGTCGCCACTGTATCGATGGCGATTTCCTGATAAAAACATTTCCCCGTTTCAGCGTAGACCACATCGGCCACGAGATTTTTGGTGCCGAGACCTTCTTCGACGTGCGCTAAATAGTGATCCGCTCCCTCGATGAGATAAGCGCTCTCGCCCCGCGTGGTTGCCGGCTCGGCGTAGCCGTGCGCCGTTAATTCACTCGCGGTGGTGCGCGCCGCGACCTGACACGCGCGCTTGAACGCATCCAATTGATCGTAACGCACGCCGGAAGATTCGTAACTTAAAGCCATGGTATTTTATCGGTAGCTAGGGCGAGCTGGACCCGAGCAGCAGGTCCATGATCGGTCGGCCTCATCAATAACTGCGTCCCTCATTTTTATCGAAATAGTTGACGTAAGCTTGATTAACCACGCGATAACCGCCGGGCGTGGGGTATTTGCCGGTGAAGTACCAATCACCATTATGATTCGGCAGCGCCGCGTGTAAATTTTCGACCGATTGGAAAATAATCTCAATCTGTCCCGCCCAACCGTTTGGCGGCGGCGACACTAACTCCGTGATCTTGGCCGAAATCTCCTCCGCCGTGAAGGGCTCGTAGATCTTGCGCACATGGTTAATGGGCTCGGGTGATTTTTTAGCCAACTCATCACGACAGAGCTGATATACCTCGGCCAACAAGCCAGCTTGGCCGCGTTCTTTCAGCAGTGTGATCGCCGCTTCAAACGCGACGAATTTGCCAATTTCCGACATATCAATGCCGTAACAGTCAGGATAGCGAATCTGCGGCGCGGTGGAGACGATGATGATCTTCTTAGGATGCAGCCGCTTCAGAATGCGCAAAATAGAACGGCGGAGGGTGGTCCCGCGCACAATGGAGTCATCTACGCAGACCAAATTATCCTCGGGCTGCACGACCCCGTAGGTTACATCGTAAACGAGCGAGGCGAGATTATTGCGCGATTTTTCCTGACTGATAAAGGTGCGCAGCTTGACGTCCTTCGTGACCAGCTTTTCGCCGCGTGGCCAGTTCTTGAGAATAAGATCATCCACAAGCGCCTCGGTGACTTTGCCCGTTCGCGCCGCTTCCAACAAAATTTGCTTCACTTCGACGCGCCGACGGCAGCGCAATTCGCTCATCAACCCAAAGAAGGCCACCTCCGCCGTATTGGGAATGAAACTAAAGACCGAATGCTCGAGGTTTCCCTCGATCGACGCCCAGATTTGCTGAGCTAGACCTGCGCCCAGCGCTTTGCGTTCGCGATATATGTCTGCGTCGTTCCCGCGGGAAAAATAGATGCGCTCGAAGGTACACTGCGTCTTGGCCAAGGCGGGTTTGATCCGCTCGACGGTCACCGTACCGCTGCGCTTCATGATCACCGCGCAGCCGGGCTCGACCTCATGAACTTCTTCCGCCACCCGATCAAAAACGGTGCACAAGGGGGCGCGCTCGGAGGCAAAGGCGACGACTTCGTCATTTTCAAACCAATGACACGGGCGAATGCCCGACGGATCGCGGGCGACAAAAGCATCGCCATTCCCGAGCACGCCGACGAGCGAGTAGCCCCCATCCCAATTGGCGGAAGCGGTGCGCAGCACGCGCGCGGGGTCGATCTCCTCGTTGATCCGCCGAGAAATCTCTGGGCCGGGCCGGCCGGCTTGGCGCAGACTGCGGTAAATTTTCTCATGCTCATCATCGAGACAAAAACCGATCCGCTCGAGGATCGCTTGGGTATCGGTGGCAAAAATGGGATGCTGACCAATCGCAATGAGGCTATCATTTAACTCTGCTGTGTTGGTCAGATTAAAATTGCCCGCGAGCATCAGATTCCGCGTCGGCCACGAGCTGCGCCGGAAAAAAGGATGGCAGGCGCTTAAATTATAACCGCCGGAAGTACCATAGCGCAAGTGACCGAGGTAGAGCTCACCGCAAAAATCAAAATTCTTTTTCGCGGTGTCCGGAAATTCCGGGTGAATCGCCCCCTCCCCGACCAGCGTGGTGTAACGCGCCATCAGGGACTGAAAAATTTTGTCGATGGGGTTCGTCTCCACATTGCGCTCGCGGAACATGTACGGCTCGCCCGCGGGCACATCGAATTTTACGCACGCCACCCCGGCGCCATCTTGACCGCGGTTGTGCTGCTTCTCCATTAAGAGAAACAATTGCTGGAAACCCCAAAGCGGGGTGCCATATTTCTCCTGATAATAGGCGAGCGGCTTCTTCAGCCGCACCAAGGCGATCCCGCATTCGTGGCTGATGAATTCGCTCATGGGTGAGAAGGATGGGCGCTCTCCGGTGCCCCGCGCAAACGCAGTCTCTCTGGGGGATAGTCAGCCCGCTGGCTGGCTGCACCCTGATCGCCGCTTACTGCTTTGTAGGAATCGTGGATCAAGGCCGCAGATTTCGGGGAGCCAGTGAGAATCGTCAACGGCTTTCTCCGGCATACTCCAGCCGACTCAGTAAATAATTGCGCAGACCGCTTAAAAGCTCCTGCGCGCTATCCCAGAAGGCTTTTAAAGCCAAAACACTGCAAAGGAGCGGCCGCCCAGCGACCCACCCGACCCGTTCTTTCAAATTAACGAGTCTGCGCTTTACCCCACTTGACCGCATCGATGATTTTGTGAACATCGCCTCATTGACCATGCTGATCCTTCGCGGCTCACCAGCCCTCTCAACTTTTCGCCTCCAACAACTGCAACGGGATCTCGCCGCGGCCGGCCTGCCCGTCCAAGCGATTAGCGCGGAGTTTGTTCATGTGGTCGATCTGACGACCGCCCTCACCGCACCCGAACAGAGCGTCCTAGAAAAGCTGCTCACCTATGGCCCCAGCCGCACCGCTGTCCCGCTCACCGGCCTGAACCAAATCGTCGCGCCCCGCCCCGGCACGATCTCCCCGTGGTCCTCAAAAGCGACCGATATCGCGCACATCTGTGGCCTCGCCGCGGTGGCGCGGATCGAGCGCGTCATTCTCTACGTCATTGATCTCGGCGAAACCGTGCCGCCCTTTCCCTTGGGCCTGCTCACCCCCGCTCAACAACAGGTCCTCGCCGCTCATTTGCACGACCGGATGACGCAAGTCGTCCTGGAGGATTTAGCGGCCTGCGCCGCGCTTTTTCGTCATGGCCAACCGCAACCGATGGCGAGCGTGCCCCTGCTGGCCGCCGGCCGCGCGGCGCTGGTCGCAGCGAATACCGTGCTAGGTCTGGCATTGGCAGAAGATGAAATTGATTACCTCGTCGCCGCTTTCACCAAGCTCGGCCGTGATCCGCATGATATTGAGTTGATGATGTTCGCCCAGGCCAACTCGGAACATTGCCGCCATAAAATTTTTAACGCCACGTGGGAGCTCGATGGTCAAGCGCAGGATCATTCGCTGTTCCAGATGATCAAGAATACCTA
>CAIVJE010000182.1 GCA_903906135.1 uncultured Verrucomicrobiota bacterium
AATTTTGGACTAACCACCGTGCGCAAAACCAGATTGTGGCTTTTTTGTAGGCGTGAAATTCAGTGAATTGCTACACCGAATGCGAACTCAATTCTTTTTTAGCGATTGAAGGTGAGAGCTAAATGCTACCTTGCCGACGTTTCGTCCAAACTACCTTAACCCAATCTTGCAGTTCACGCAGGGCCTCTTGTTTGCGTAAGAGGTAACAAAGTTCGTAATCAAATTTACCGGTGGTGACCATGTCGCGATATAATTTCTCAAGGTTCTCGGCTTTATCGGGCAGTTGTAATCCCATCGAATAATAATCGAGTTCAGCTTCGGTGGGGACCGCGATGTAATCTGAGGGAATAGCATCGGTAGTTCTCTTCTTGGATTTACCCAACGTACCCGCACGCGAGATCCGGACAGGCTCGATCCGATTAATATTTTCTACGCGCTCATCAAAACGCGGTCTATCCGGTTTAAACAGGACTTGCTCGATGAGTGCGTTGATCGATGAATCTAATAACTGAGATGAGGTCATACCGCATACTTACGGTTTATCATCACCATCTTCCCTCCATAGTTGAGAGTCATCGAAGTGAGGGGTCACCTCGTGTTTTAAATCCTCCACCAACTTCAGAAGAAAATCCGAACGCGGGCACATCCAAACGCGGGTACAAATTATTTTGGTTTTCCCTCTATCGTCTACAAATACATACTTAAATAACCGTCTCCACCCATATGGATAAGTAATGTATTTGTTTAGATAGTATTGATGAAGAACAAATTAAGACATGTTTTAAGTCGTAAAAAACAGGGGTGTTAAGAGGATTTAATCAGTTAAGGTGGGTGAGAATTGAAGGGTAAGGTAAGCCCTTATTTGCTCAGTGTTTAAGCGGTTTTTATCGTTGTTAGATAGAATACTCAAAGACGGTGAGAGAGTCGTTTAAAAACGGTTTAAACCGATGTTCTCACTGATCTAAACAGAGAGTCTGAACGGTGGTTTAAAGGATGCCTAATTGAGAGGCTGTGTGAGGGGTGAGTTCATAGAGCTTTAAGGCATCGGATTCGGGTACGTTCATATTCAAATAGTGATTTTGAATGATTCCCACTGAGTTTCCGGCGATGTAGGCGGTTTGTAGCGGGTTCTTAAAGGCGAGGCAGTGGTAGGTGATGGCGGTATGGCGCAGGGTATTGCGTTTATCGGTGCTCACGGATTGGCGCAGAGCATGGTAGCGATCTTCCCCACAGTTGAGCGAGAGTTGGTGGAGTTGAAAATATTCCAACCATGCGATGAAGGTCGGATGGATATTATTGTAGAAACGACCACGATGATTGGTGTCGCTCCGTTTTTTGAATATCTGGTTCGTGATCGAAATGCGTTTAGCTTCGAGTGAAATCAGCGGGTGAGAATTGACGGTGGGATGAATGGCAATAAACCGCTTCATCTCTTCGGTACGCATGAGTGAGAATAACCGGAAGATAAAATACGGGAGCACGTGGGTGCGTTGCGCAATTTTTAACAGCTCCACAATTTCTGCATAGGTGTAGACGGTGATGTCTTTGGCTTCTACCTTGGGCGGTTGCCATTGGAGGAGGTGAGGCGAGAGCCAGGGTTCCCCGTTGCAGTGGTGATTGTGTTTGCCCGCGCAAAATTGGATGAACGCTTTTACGTAAATGTAGCGCGAGCGTTTGCCCGCCAGGTAAGTGGGTTGCTCGATGAACCGGTTAAGATCAGCGGCCGTGAGTTCTCCGAGGTGCTGAGTGGGGAATTCTGCACTGAGGTGTTTCACCAGACGCTGATAATCTCGCATCGTGAATTCTGAGAGCTGACGCTTTTCTTGTTTCGCGTAAAATAATTGAAGTGCGGCTGTGACCGTGGGTGCCTGCCGTTTTAATTTCTGCTGGCAGTGGAGTTGGGCCGCATCGACTAATTCTTTCGGATGAGTCTCACCAAGAATTCCGTAAGCGTATTCCGCCATCTTCACCCGTTCCTGCGAGAGCGTGGTCGCTTGAACAGAAATGTTGAGTGTGTGCGCGGTCTTTCTCGTCGTGAGCAAAGCATGATAGCTACGGATCTTCTGCTCATCGCGACTGTTGATCGCTATCCACCGATCATTTTCCTTCACCATCATCACCCACAGTCCTCGCGCCGCGACAAAGTGCGGATCGTTGAGCTTGGTGATGTTGCCGGTTAGTTCTTTGAAGGCTCGAGCCATACCACTATTATCGCTCTGAAGCCGCAAACAGCCACGGCTTCCCACCCTGATTTCCCCTCTTAAGCGGTGCTTATCCGCGTGCTCACGAGGATGAGCGCTCGTCATCCACTGGCTAGAGCTCTGTCAGTCTGAACAGGTTAGCGCGGTCACTGACTCCCAATTACGCGGTCACGGCCTGACGCATAGCGTGACTCAAAATCTACCGACGAAAGTCTTGTGGGTTCGACCCCCACCCCGGGTACCAGTTGAGGGCAGGCGCGACCAGCTTCAGTCTGAACCGGTTAGCGGAAACGCGGGGCGGGTGGGGGAGACGCAGATCGCGGGGAGGTCGCGGGGAATGCTTTATTCCTCTGTATTGTTTTCAACTGTCTGTTGACGCCAGGCCAGGAGTCCAGCTGGGGCAACGATCGTGGTCAAAAATAGCCTCATTAAAAAATTTTCCATTATTGGGAGGGTCACACGCAAACCCACCCGCTCGCCAAAGCTAGTCACCAAACCCGCGACCAAAATAACCAAGGCAATCAACTTCACTGTGTCGAAATAAGCCCGGTTGCGTTCGGCCAGTTCGCGCTCGTCGATTTGGCCTTCAGGAGCATGTGCGATGAAGCTCGAGCTCGAGAGAAACAACAATCCGCCAGCCCCGATGCCAATCAGTAGTAAAACGCCAAAACAGATCAATAAAACGGGGTCCTCAGATTCTAGTCCAAACTTCATCAACAAAGAGCCCCATAACCCTACAAGCATGGTAACAAACAGCCCGCGGACGGTGCGCAGGCTTAAATTCATGTAAGAAAAACGTGTGTTAGTTTTCATAAACGTATTTTTGTTTAGGATTTTTTCTGAACGGAAAGCTGGCTGGAAAGTGCGGGAAAAGGTTTGAGCGAGAACAAGGCATCCACGCTTAGGTTGAAAACTTTGGCCAAACGTAGCGCGCATTCGACGCTCGGGCTATACGAGCCTCTCTCGAGAAATCCAATCGTCTGGGGGTTCAAGTCCACAAGATCGGCCAGCTCTTTTCGGGAAAGCCCGCGTTCAGTGCGAAATAGAGCGATGCGATTATGAATCATAGTTTGGTTAAAAATACCTTTTGTTTTGTATAAGCAATATTTAATATTTTTTAAGCAACTATTCTGCTCGGCCCATTCAGCGTTCGCTAAGACCTCGAAAAATCCTGAGTCCGCTCGTGATCCCACTTTTATTTCCGGAAAAGATTGAGCATGACCCTCAATCGTTCCGGTGGGTCGAAATCACCTTAGTTGCTGAGCTAACTTAGTCGCATTGAACCGAATCCCACGACTACTCCTGAAATTCGCGGGTCTCAAGATTGCGGTAATCTGGATTCGACCCCCACCCCGGGTACCAGTTGAGATCAGGCGCGACTGGCTTCAGTCTGAAGCGGTTAGCGGGAACGAGGCGCGGGCGGGGGAGACGCGGGGAGCGGGGAGGTCGCGGGGGGTTGCGCCGAGACCTCTGCGATCATACGGGTGAATTCTCGCTCGAGATCGACGTCGTGAAGCTTGGCCAACACCAGTACGCTCCAGAGGCAGTCCGCCAATTCGTGGCCGAGTTTCCGTTCGGCGTCGGCGATCGGCCGAGTGCCGTTCTTTGCCATGGCGAGTTTTACGAGGTCGCCGACATCGCCGACGAACCCCGACATGACTTCATCGCGCGTCCAGGGGCGCCGGCCGGAGGCGAGGGCGGTGGCGTCGAAACGGGACCGCAGGGCCAGAGCTTGATTGGTGAGTGCGTCGAGGCTCAAGGGATCGGTTGGTTGCATGAAGGAAGAGGTGAAATTAAGACCGAGAAAAACGCCAGAAATCAAAGGACCGAGCTTGGTGATGTTGCCGGTGAATTCTTTGAAGGCGCGAGCCGTGTCAGTCTGAACAAGTTGGCGCGGTCACTCACTCCCGATTACGCGGTCACGGCCTGACGCCTAGCGTGACTCAAAATCTACCGACGCAAGTCTTGTGGGTTCGACCACCACCCCGGGTACCAGTTGAGAATCAATAGATAATGGTATATTTAGGCCGAAGCCCAGTGGCTAGCCCCACGGTGTTGATACACTCTCTGATACACCCGCCGCAAGTTTAGGGGCATATGGCAAGGGCCGGCGCTTAAGACATTTCTCCCCGCAATCAGTGCCCGCAACCATCGCTGGCCGCATCATTGCGTGGCACTCGCTGACTCGTTTGCAGCCCGCCCCGCCGCCGACCACCGGGGGCACCACGCCCCCCGCCTAGGTAGGGGTGGACTTGAACGTGCCACCCGTGCCCAATCGCGCATGGTTTTGAAAATGGGCGACCGTGACGCCCTACACGGGAATGCCATCAGTCGCCGCAGCAGCGTCTGGCCGGGCAAGGAAAGGTCAGGATTGGGCAAGATATGCTGAGCAGAGGGTCGCAGGCGGGACTAGATTACACAAAATCGGAATCAGTGCCGTCCGGATCGGCGCTCCTGACAGAACCCCTCGGGTGGATGTCGCAGCGTGCCTGATCTGGCGGGAGTGATACCCGTAACAAAGGAAGCATCCCCATGAAAACAGACATTCGATTGTATTCCGCCCTGCTCACCCTGGCCTTGTTGACCGGCTGTGATTTGGGCCCGAAATCGGGTCGCGGATTTGTCTTTCCGGAAGGCGACCTTGCCCGGGGCCAGAAGGCCTTTGTGGATCTCAAGTGTTTCGAGTGTCATCGCGTCGACGGGGTGACCGGACTGCCGCCACCCGCGGTGGCGCCGGAAAAAATTGTGCTGCTCGGTGGCGAGGTGGCCACAGTCCGGACCTATGGCGCGCTGGTCACGGCGGTGATTCATCCGGCGCAAGCTCAGACGACCGGAGCCCCGGGACTGGACAGAAAGGATGCCGTCATGCCATCGGTCAACGAGACCATGACAGTCGCGCAGATGCTCGACATCGTGACGTTCCTGCATCCGCGCTACCGGAAGCTGCCGCCGCCCGAATACCCTGTCGTGCCGTGACGCCGATTTCCGCCCAGGACTGACTCAGTCAACCACCGTTCGTGATCAGGCACTGGCGAACGTGTTCGTCGTGTTCAGGTGCTCCTCGCCGGTGTATTTCGAGGACTGCTCGTCCGCGTGGTAGCTGGAGCGGACCAGCGGGCCGGACTCCACGACGCCGAAGCCGATGCTGAGGCAGAAGTCCTTCCAGTGCTTGAATTCCTCGGGCGTGACCCAGCGGTCGATCTTCCCCGTTGTCAGCTTGAGGTTCGAGTATCGCGTGCGCCTCCGGGCGAACGAACACCTCATAGTTGCCGATCAGCTTCGTCTCTCGGGCTGCAGGTGTCTCGCCCGCTGACAGCTCTCGGGCGAATATCAACGCGGGAGAGGTCATTGTTTCGGCCTGGCACCGCGATTCAAATTTGGGTCCATTTTCCAACTCTTCGTGCGCAGTAACTGGGTAAATCACCTCAGTGAACGGTAGGTGTTTTTTTTGGTGAACACGGGCAAGGCAGCTCAATTTAGTACTTGTGCACACCGATGTGGAAAGGTTGAAGCGGCGATGTATTTTCATCTATCTCGGTTGGCGCGCGCTCTCTTTGTGCTGTTCTCAGTCGCCGTTGCTGGCTCTGTTCACGCAGCTTCGAATGATGTTACTTTAACTTTAGTATCCGGAGTACTGACGGTTACTAACACTAACGATGATGCCGCTTACACGATTAATGATTTTGCGTACAATTCTGGCACTAACAAGGTTAGCTTTGAGCTAACCGGGGCCGCCGTAATTACTGAAGCGCTAGCAGCGGTAACTGTTACTGGAACTCAAGGGACTCAAACGGTCACGGTTGATCTGGCTGACGCATCTGTGGCGACTGCCTTTGCAGGTTTAAAGTTAACCTCTATAAGCACTAAGTATCTGGACGCTCAAATCGGGGTCGCTGGAATTAATTTATCTTCGGTAATTACTGGTGCCGCCAACCAAGGATTTAATCTTTCTGATTTGGATAGCACGGTTGATAATGACACTTTTGTTCGGGGTGCTCTCATAGCCAAAGGCACGGGCGATGTTATCATTAACATTGGAACAAATGCTGGTTCGGTCCTCACCGTCTTCACCGAGGGCGATATCACCGCGACTACCGGGGCGGTGAATATTACCGGGCATAGCATCGAATTCATCGCTGATGTAACATCGGCTGGCCCGTTGAGCCTGACCGGCACAGGCGATGTCTACGCTTTAGGTTTGGTTTCAGTCGCTTCTATTAATGTTAATTCTTCCGGCGGAAATATTACCCTCAGAAACATTGTAACCACCACCGGCGCCACCATTGCAGGTGGCTCGGCTATGAATGTTTATTTAAGCGGCATCATCGTTTCGGGTGGGGCCTTCAATATTGGGGCGGGCCTTAGTGGCATTAATATTTCCGATAACACGCAATTAATCCTGAATTCCACAACTTTAGGCAGCACTTTTGCCAGTCCTTTAGTGGTTACGGGGTCCGGAACATTTAAATTGCTGGGGGTCGGCACGCTTACTCTTTCAGCAGATTCCAGCGCCGGGGTGACCCAGGGTGACACAATTAATGTGACCAATGCTACTTTGAATGTAACCGGAAAACTAGGTTCCTCATCGACCGTTACGCTTACCAATGGCACCTTGACTGGCCCTGGTGGCACGGTGGGAACTTTGACTCTCGGCTCTGGTACCGTTATCCCTCGTGGTACTTTGAACACGCAGGCGGTATCTTTCAGTGTTCCCACCACCTACAGCGTAGGTGTGTTGACCGCGACCACTGCTTCGAACTTGAGAACTGCTTCTGCCATCAACCTTGGGGGGGCAACCCTGACCGTGCACGAAGTGGCGACCGGCCTCTCGGTTAATAACTCCTTTACCATTATCAATAATACGGCCGTCAGTGGCACTG
Source organism: uncultured Verrucomicrobiota bacterium (assembly GCA_903906135.1). Taxonomy (GTDB): domain Bacteria; phylum Verrucomicrobiota; class Verrucomicrobiia; order Opitutales; family Opitutaceae; genus Lacunisphaera. The sequence continues at coordinate 7,082 of CAIVJE010000182.1, forward strand.
TTGCCGGAATTTTTGCCGGCCTTCCTCAAGGGACGACGCTTGCAACCACGGATACCGCGGGCAACGCGGTGATTTTTGAAATCAGCTATGTGGGTGGCACTAATGCAAATGATGTTACCCTGAAGGTTGTGGGCGTTGCTCCTAGCGCGCCGACCTCCGCCTCTGCCCTTGCCGGTAACGGGCAAGCAGTGGTTAGTTTCATAGCGCCGAGTTACAACAACACTGGGATCACGAGTTATACAGTGACCGCGACGCCGGTGGGCGGTGGTACCGCAGTGATCGCGTCGGGCAGCACCTCACCCATCACGGTGACCGGCCTGACGAACGGCACGGCCTATACCTTTACAGTGAAAGCGACCAACAGTGTCGGTACCGGCAGCGCCTCAAGTGCTTCCTCTTCTGTGATTCCTGTAACGGTACCCGGAGCGCCAACGGCCGCGAGCGGCGTTAGCGGGAATACGCAAGCCGTCGTCAGCTTCACCGCCCCGGTCAGCAACGGCGGTGCAAGCATTACGAGCTACACCGTGACAGCGACACCGTCCGACGGTGGCGCGGCGGTAACGGCCACCGGCAGCACCTCACCCATCACGGTGACGGGGCTGACGAACTGGACAGCCTATACTTTCACGGTGACTGCGACCACCAGTGTCGGCACCGGTAGTGCCTCTAGTGCGCTCTCGCTGATCTTGCCAGTGGTAATCACAGCGCAGCCGATTAATCTCACCGTGGCGCAGGGTTATCCCGCGAGCTTCACGGTAGCAGCCAGCGGCACCGTGCCCTTAAGCTATCAATGGTTAAAAAATAACGTCGCGATTTCTGGAGCGACCAGCGCTACCTACAGCATCGCTACGGTCGCTACGACTGATGCAGGAAGCTACACTGTCACCATCACTAATGCCGCGGGGAGTATCACCAGCAGTGCCGCGACCCTCACGGTGCAGGCATTTAATGTGTTAGCGGCGAACCAAAATGTAATCGCCGGCAAATCGGCCGCCTTCATGACGGGCGTAAATCTGGGCAGCACGCAGTGGCAAATTTCGACCGATGCCGGCGTGACGTGGACTAATCTCTCGAGCAGCTACACGTACGATGGGGTCACGACCAACGTGCTCGAGATCTTAAAAGTAACGACCGCGATGAGCAAAAATCGCTACCGCTACCAAGTGACGATTAACAATCAAACTACGACGAGTGCAGCTGGGGTCATCACGGTGGGCACGGCCTTCTTGCTTTTGCCCGTCGGCGTGCAAGTCGACGCTTCGGGTAATTTGTACGTCAGCGACGCTGCCGGACAAACGGTGCGTAAAATTAGCAGCGATTTCAAAATCTCTACCCTGGCGGGCAACGCGCTGAGTCAGGGCTCGACCGATGGCGGCGCAGCTACTGCGAAGTTCAACGAACCTAATGGCCTCGTGCTCAATACGGATAACAGCCTGCTGCTCGCTGATACCAGCAACGCCGCTCTGCGCCAAATTTCTGCGGTAGGTGCCGTGACGACTTTCGCCGGAACCAGCGGCAGCAAAGGCAGCACCGATGCCACGGGCACGGCTGCACGATTTTCTGCGCCGGTCGGCCTCGCGCGGGATGGATCAGGTAATTATTATGTCGCTGACCAAACCAATCACACGATTCGGAAAATCAGCGCTAGTGGCGTGGTAACTACTTTGGCCGGCACCGCTGGACAAAGTGGATCAGTTGACGGTACGGGCGCGGCCGCGCGCTTCAATCTTCCCACTGGGATTACCTGTAATGCTCAGGGCGATCTTTATGTGAGCGATTTAGGCAGTCACTTGATTCGTAAAGTCACTGCCGCGGGCGTAGTGACCACGCTGGCCGGCCAGGCTAGCGTAAGCGGCTCGTCGGATGGCAGTGGCACGGCTGCGCGCTTCTTCAAGCCTGCAGGTTTGGCGATCGATTCGGTCGGTAATGTTTACGTCGCGGACATGGGTAATTCGACGCTGCGTAAAATCAGCGCGAGTGGCGTCGTGAGCACCCTCGCAGGTTTGCCGACGATTGACGGCTTGATGGATGGGGCCGGCAGCAACGCTTGGTTCGCTGAACCTCAAGGGCTTACTTTGGATAGTGCCGGCAATATTTACGTGGCGGACACCGCCAATGCGGTTTTGCGCAAAGTCACTCCTGAGGGTCTCGTCACGACCTTAGCTATGGCGGGCACGGCGCCGCTGATTAGCATGCAACCCGTGAGCCTCACTATTAACAGTGGAGGAACGGCGACCTTCAGCGTCTTGGCCATCGGTGATGCCCCCCTGAGCTATCAATGGAAAAAAGATGGCGCGGATCTTTCCGGAGCCGTCACCACGAGTTATTCCGTATCTTCTGCGACTCCTTTTTATGCCGGCAATTACACGGTGGCGGTGACCAATACGTATGGGACTACTTTAAGTAATACGGCTACGCTGACGGTGAATGGCTCCGTTCCCATTGGTGGCCAATCTTGGGGTGGTTCTGGTACCGCCGCGGGTGGCGCGGTCAGCTCAGGGTTTATGGGTGCGCTGGGCTTGCTGCTGCTGGCCAAGCGAGTGCGCCGGCCTTGATTCAAAATTAACGCTTCGGGCGGTTCATAGACCGCTCTGAACCCGCAAAAGGAACGCGGCTATTTTCCCCGGGTACCAGTTGAGGGCAGGGGAGACGCAGGTCGCGGGGAGGTCGCGGTCTGCGGTTCAGTGCCAGCGTTGGAGCTCGATGATGTTGCCCTCGGGATCGGTCATGTAGATCACGGTCAGTTTTCCCGCGCCCGGAATATCCAACGTCACGAGTTGGCCGATGTCACGTCCGCCCAATCGGAGCAGTTCTTCCCGCTTGGCCGCGACGTCCGGCACTTCGAAGGCGAGATGCGCAAATCCCGGCCGAACGAGCCGCGATGGCAGGCTGGGATCATTTTGATTCGATTGAAAAATCTCCAAGGTCGGGCCGCGTTCGCCGTGGCCGGGCAAACGCAGATGACGGCCTTGGAAAGATCCGCCGGGCAGTCCGGTCAGCGCTTCGAAAGTTGGACCCGTGTGGTCGCGTTCCGAGCTGATCGGTTCGCAGCCGAACGCCTCAACGTAGAAATCTTGGAGGCGCTTCCAGTCGTTCGCGATGAGATTGGTGTGGGCGTACCGGATTCCGGTGGTTGCAGCGGTCATGAGGTAATTTTAGCGGTGCCTTTGCGGTCAGGAAGGAGAGACGCAGACAGCGGGGAGGTAGCGCACAGAATCGGCGCCGTTGGCGAGGGAGGCGCAGGACAGGATCAGGCAGGCCACCTTGACGGTAAGGGCAGGCGCACGCATAAGGGGCGCGGAGCTCGGATTAAATAAAAAAATTTAAGCGGAGGGAGATGTTAGCGGGCGGACCGCGAGTTCGATCGCGGCCAGGGTGATGGGGCGGTCCCCACCATTTTCGACGACGACTTCGTTCCAGCCGTCGCGCACGAGCGAGACGGGAAAGCGGTATTCTCTTCCGTGGTGTGCGGCGGTGAGGTGGGTGAGAGAGCCGCAGGGAAAGAGGAGGCGGTCGGAAGGGGTGGATGCGACGCTTGGCCAGCAGGCGTTGAATGACACGGGGAGAGCGGCGGGGGCGTCGTCGGCAGCGAGTACAATCTGGAGCATGAGCTCAAGTTTACGGTCGGCGGGCTCCGCGCACATAGGCAACCGGAACGGATGGATCGCGCCGGGCGGGAGCACAATGGGCAGGAGCGTAGGGAGATCGAAGGGCGGCTGATTGAGGCTGTTGCCGCTCGTGGAGAACGTGTAGTGCTTCGGTTTACCTCGCAGCCGGTCGAGGTGGGGAATGTCGCGCAGCGCTGTGTAGTCGGCGGTGATGCCGGGCAGGCGGACTTGATCCGTGCAATAGAAATTGAACCACTCGATGCCGTCAGCTCCGAGCACGAGTTTGCCGGCGGCGTTGGCGCGAAGCATCTCGGGGGTGGCGGAAATGTAACGGATCCGCTGGGTGAGGTTCAGCTCCGGTGAACGCGTGGGCAGGAAGTTCGCACCGTCTTCGATGACGCCGAAGATCGTGACGCGCTGGCCCAGGCGCAGGCGGAGTTCGTCGTGCGGCATCTCCCAAGTGGTGTTCCAGAAACCGGACGGGTTGACAAAATCGAGGGTGCCGTCGCGGCAGAGCTCGGGGACGTCGAGGCCGATGGCGAGGAGGGTATCGAGGCGGCCGGGGATCCGGAGGCCGAGGGGATAGGGGCGGCCGGTGCGCGCGGCGCGACGTTGAGTAAGCGTGCGAATGGAACGGAGCCAGTCGCTGATCATGGCGACGGTGGTCGGCGAGGCTCCGGGCTCACAGCACAGGGGGTTGCGCCACCAGTCGAGTTCGAGGCCCTCGTAGTCGTAGTCTTCGACGACCTCGCGGATCTGCTCGAACATGAGGGCGCGGACCTCAGGGCGTTCATAATTGAGGCCAGCCCGGTAACCCGGGTCGTGTAACGTCGGCGAATACGCACCATGCTTCAGGCGCATCTCGGGGCGCTTGAGGAGAGGGAGATTGAAGTAGCTGCCATCGTAGTTGCGGTGACCGTGAAGGTCGTTCATGCGGATGCTGACCCAAGGCGACACTCCGCGGCGGCGGCACGCGGTCGCGGTCTCGGCGAGCCAGTCGACCTTGGCGTCCAGGAGATCCTGATACAGGTTCATGAACGGCATGATACGATCGATGAATTGTTCCTCGCCGGCGCGATCAGTGATGCCCTGGCAAATCGCGTGGCCGCGGAAATACTCGCGGTCGCCGCGCCGGTAGCCGTCGAGGATGGTCGGGATGGATTTCGACGGATACCACGCGCGCGAGGCGTTGGCGTTAATGACGAAGGTATCGATGCCGCTGTCGGCGAGGAGATCGATATACCGATGGATCCCTAGCGCGGTGAAAGGCCCGCCGCGGACCGTGAGTGCGGTGAGACCGCTGGGGTTGGACTGCGTGGGGGCGGGGTGGAGGGAGAAATTCTCCGGCAGCCATTTCTCGGGATTGTAAAAGAAGACGCAGGAATCGCCGTTGAAGAGATTACGGTGGCGAGCGGAGACTGCGCGCTTTGGGGCGGCTGGTGCTGGCACCGGCGGCGGCGAGGTTGGCGATGCGGCGGCGGCGCGCGCGCCAGGAAGGAAAGTGGCGCCGGTACCAAGAGCAGCGGCCTGAAGAAATTGGCGGCGAGAGTTATTGATAGGAAACTGGATTGGCATCGGGGGAGGGGAAACTGGATTAACGTGCGTATCAGTTAATCAGGTTGCTGTATTCTATTTTAAATCCTTTAGCAACTGCCCAACCTTTAATGGCTTGCGGGTTGGCATTAAGGTTGAGCGAGAAGCGTCACAACTACTTGTCACGAGATACCATCTGAGGGCGCCCGATTATTATAAAAAAATCGACTCAGGGAAATTCGTCACCGCCGAAAACAATCCCTCCGTGATGAAAAAATAAATGAGGTGCGACCAGCTTCAGTCTGAAGCGGTTAGCGAGAACGAGAGGTGGGCGGGGGAGGCGCAGGTAGCGGGGAGGCTGACCATACAAATGCAAAAGCATTGCCATTGGGCTTGATGAGATTCAAAAGCGGTATGGTCTTTTTCTCGTCTTAATTCACTCGAACGATATGCAGCGCAAAAAAACTCCGCCTCCCGATACCCGGCATCGATTTCCCCAAGCCTGTCATGAAGAGCGCAAAAATGCTGGATGCAGAGAAAGCCGCAAATGCCGCCAAGGAAGCAAGACGTGCTGCCAAAAGAGCCGCTCCTTCAATACGCGAAGCGCAGGAGACGGGGAGGCAATTCCTCCCGCATTCAGGTTAATAGCGAGAGGGCCGCGGTGTATCGATAGATGAAGGCCCAATGAGACGGCATGTCAGACTAATCGGCTTGGGCTGAGGCAGATTCACTTTTTTTAATGAACAAATATTTTGGCGAGGGTGATTAGACCGCTGATCTAATTTAATTCATGAAAACCTATTTTATTTATTCAGATAAAAAATCTTTGGAGCGCGCTGCACCAATTACCAATTAATCGATGACACCTCAAAACTGGCTCTGGGTAGGCTTCAACATTTTCGTGCTGGCGATGCTGGCGCTGGACCTCGGCGTGTTCCATCGCAAGGCGCACGTCGTCTCGTTCCGTGAAGCCATCGCCTGGACAGTCGTGTGGGTCACGCTGGCGCTGCTGTTCAATTTAGGCTTGTGGCACTACGCGGGGCCGCAGAAGGCGCTAGAATTCCTCACCGGCTACCTCATCGAGTATTCGTTGAGCGTGGATAATATTTTCGTCTTCGCGCTGCTTTTCTCATATTTTGCCGTGCCGCCGAAGTTCCAGCACCGGGTGTTGTTCTGGGGCATTCTCGGCGCGCTCGTTATGCGGGCCATCATGATTGTGGCGGGCACGGTGCTCATCGCCAAGTTCGCGTGGATCATCTACGTGTTTGGCGCGTTCCTCATCCTGACCGGGATAAAGATGATCGTGAAGCGCGAGGAGGAGTTTCATCCTGAGCGCAACCCGGTCGTGAAGTGGTTCAAGAAGCTCATGCCGGTGACCAGTGACTACCGCGAGGACAAGTTCTTCGTGTGTGAAAACGGCATTCGCATGGCGACGCCGCTGTTCGTGGTGCTGTTGCTGGTCGAAGTCTCCGATGTTATTTTCGCCGTGGATTCGATCCCAGCCATCTTCGCGGTTACGACCGACCCGTTTATCGTCTATACGTCGAACGTGTTCGCCATCCTCGGCCTGCGCTCGCTGTATTTCGCGCTGGCCGGCGTGATGGACAAGTTCCATTATCTCAAGATCGGCCTAGGCGCGGTGCTGACGTTTGTCGGTGTGAAGATGCTGCTCGCCCACACGGTCTGGAAGATCGACACGGACGCGTCGCTCGGCGTCATCGTGCTGGTCCTCGCCACGTCGATGGTGATGTCGTTGCTGCGGCCGAAGAAGGCGGTCGCCTCTAGCGCGTCGCCGAAGGCGCCGGCCGATTCTCCCAAGCCATGACGGCGTTCGCCGCCGTTCGCAAAGTGAAGCTGCGCCCGCCCCGCGACCCGCGACCAGCTTCAGTCTGAAGCGGTTAGCAGAAACGAGGGGCGGAAAGGAGAGACGCAGATCGCGGGGAGGTCGCGGACGTGCTTGGCGACGCGGATCACTCACGCCTACGCGTGCGCCTTGCTAAGAGTAGCAAGCCCAGCGCGCCGATAAACCACGGGCTGACGGCGCCGCCGCCGCCAACGCCGCTGGTCGCTGGACTAAACCGGCCCCGTCCCATCGTCCCGGTGTTTCGCCGCTTGCGGGACAGGCGATGCTTGGCGAATCTTTCAAGCCATGAGCTGGATTACATCCGTACGCCCCCTTTTCCGCGCTGGCGAAGGCCTGCTGGATCGCGTTCTCTGCCTGCTCGGCGCCGTCGCCTTCTGCCAGCTGCCCGAGTTTATCCAGCAATACCTGCAACGCCTCGGCGGCCGCCTCGACGAAGCCCGGCGCCTAGTCGCCGAATTCGAAGCCATTGCCCGCCAGTCCAATCTCACTCTTTTCGAGTTTATCGAACGCGCCTCCATGAACGACGACTTTGCGGTGGCCAAGCTCAGCGGCGTCATGCGCGGCGCGGTTGAGCGGGTCAACGAACTCTCCGCCGCCGAAGATGCGCTCCTCAACGCCTCAATCTGGGGAAAGCCGTTTGTATTTTTTAATCGCCTCGATCCATCGATCGCGTCCGCCACCCTCGAGGTTTATCGCCCCGCCTTGCCCGCGACGATGGAGGGCGCAGTTTACGCGCTCGCCGGCATGATCACGATCCTTGCCGTCTATCACGGGGCCGTTCGCTACCCGCTCGCCCGCGCTCTCAAACGGGAGCGGCCGCTATCGGCTTAGGACCGTTCATCCCGCAGCCACTTCACATCCGTGTAGAAAGTTCCGAAAGGCACCAAGCTCGCCGCGATCACCCACGCCGCGCGCTTCCATGACCAGTTGTGTTCAAGCCAAGCCTGAACTGCCGCCGTGACGTAAGCAAGAAACAGGACTCCATGTGCCATGCCCACGACGCGCACCGCCTGCGGCTCGCCCCAGACGTATTTAAGCGGCATGGCCACGCCGAGCAGCACAAGAAACGAAAGGCCCTCGAGTAATCCGATAGCCCGCAGGCGGCCGATGGTGGTGGTGATGAAATTCATAAACATAACTGCAAAAAAACTCTACAAGTTCCCTTCCCGGTTCAACTCCCATCCCTCCAAAAAAACTCTCCCGCGTCAGCTTAGTCTAATACTCCGGTAATCCCGTCACCCCGCGTATTTCCGGTAGCTCACCAGCTCTCACCCGGCAAATCCCCGCACTCAAGGTAAGCATTTAACTTGTCGGAGAAATTTCTGATCGGCGAATCTCTGCGAGGTTTTCCAGACGCACTCGGTTTGCGCCGTCGCGGAGGTAGATTGGGCCAGAGATTTTGGCTTCATTGGCCTTCGGCTTGAACGGTTATTTCACCGACGGCCCCACAGCTTACCATCTGGTCAGGTGCTGGAACCCTAAAATCAACGCCCAACGCAAAGTGGCTATGAGCGACCTGCCTTGCCGCGCAGCGAACGCCAAGCGGCCACCGCCAATTCAACCGGGGACATTTGGGGCCGGCTATCGGGTAAGGCGGGGACAAGTCCTCCCACGAGGAGAAGCGCCAACCCACAAAACACATAGTAGACATGGTAGTGGTCGAAGGGAAATTCAGGCCGCATCCGAACGGCGAGCCAGTCCAGCAAATTTCCGCCCACAAGAGCGCCGACGAAATACCCAGCGCCGGTAACAAAACCGGCGGCGGCTACAAAGACATTGGTTTTGCCTGGCTCGCTCAGAGCGATGGCTAGGATCTGCCGGGTCATGCCCGCAGCGAAACCGAAGACACCATTTGCGCCCCGCCACGCTAGCAGTATGAAACCGGCCAAAAAAAATGGTCCCTGCGCTCCTAGGCAAAGCACGCCCAACCCGAGGCCAAGTACGCTGATGCGCAGCACATTTTTACTCCCGAACCGATCGATCAGGCTGCCCCAACCCGGCAGGAGGGCCACGCCGCCCAGCATCACGCCGGCATCGATCAGCGAGATGTGAAAAATTGTCAGTTTGTAGCTATTGAACAGATAAGGGTTAATGAACGCCTCCACCATGGCGCCGAGAGCACTCAGGGCGGCCAATAGGACGAGCAGCGGACGAAACGCCTGGTGCCGAAATGGCTCGAAGATCTGCATCCATTGTAACGGCAAGACGGCAGTCGATTTTTTTTGGGGTGAGAGCCGCCAAATTAGCCAAGAGGCCGGCAATTGCATGACCGTAGTCAGGAGGAAAATGATCATGAGCGATCGAAGAAACTCCTCGTCTGTGCCTTGGCTGTGCCGATCTAAATATAAGCTACACGGGATCACCGCCAAGTACGATGAAAGCGACCAGAAGGTGGTGATGACCCCAAGTTGCTTGCCGAGTTGGTCGGCCGGAATGTACGTCTTAAAAACGACCTGCATCGCATTGTTGCCAATCACGGGAAAAATAAACGTCAGGGTTAAGATCGCCGCAAAAGCCATGGCCAATGCGTGGGCATCGTGCGTAACGGACGTGGCCAAGAAGAGCAGGAAAGGGAGCGCGACCCGCATCAAGTAAACGATGCCGATGATCTGCTTGTCGGCCTGCAAGCGGTTGAGGGCTGGGCTAAGCATGAGACCCACCGCCAGCGGAAGCCAGGTGGCCACACCCTTGATGAAACCAAACTGTTTCAAATCGAGACCGTAGCGCAGGAAGATCGCGTCAAGAAAGAGGTAATTTCCCACGACGCTTATCGCGATGCCATTGAAGAGGTGATACAGGAGTAGCTTTTTAATATCAGAGTTCATGGTAAATGCCGTGCTCCGCTCATAGAGCTTCCTTCTGTACGGTGCCGCCGGTGAACTGACGAGAGGAAAACAATAACGAGGGTGACGTAACCCCGCTAAATCAAGCCGCTTGAAGAGTTCGGTGGAATATCGCGGGAGCAAAGGGGAATGAAGACGTGAAGAAGAATTTTAAGGTTGCCGAATCGGAAATGACCTCAGAGCAAAAGTTAGAAGCGATGAAGCTAGTTCGTGCACTATTAGCGAAGCTGCCGAAGGGATGGCTCGATCAACAGCAATGCTGCAAGAGAGCCTCGCCTTCACCCACCACCTCAAAGTCTATTCTTCCGTCCAGCGGCCAGATTCGGTTAAAATTATGTCATGCCTCGGAATTCTACGCCTAAGGAAATTGCCTGCCTTCTGGGCTCGCGAAAACCTTGAGCGGTACCAGCGACCCGATTGGAGCAGTCGAACAATTATTGCCAAAGGGAAACCCCGCAGGATTTGCGACACTGAAGGAGATGCAAAGACTCGACCTCACAGTCTAAGTATTCGTGCTCGATAAAAGATGGAGCGAATGGTTCGCCGCAGACTTAAAAAAGATCGCCGTTGAGAGGCTAAGCAAAGCCGGTTACGATGAACCCGAACCGAAATACCTTTGGAACCGGAAATCTAGATACGCTCTCAACCGAAAAAGTTTCGATAATGGCGACCCCCGTTCCGTCTGATATAGTATGCCAACGGCCGACGTGATGAATGCCTTATTTTTTATCGGCGGCGGCATCATCCGCTCCGCGCGGACTGCGGCCGGGAGCGGATGGCTTATTGGGCGGCGGCCTTAGGCTGGTAGCGCGCGACGCGAACCCGCGCTGTCACGGCGTGCGCGGCCATGCGCTCGACGTCGCACTGGCGAGCTGTGATCTCGCCGATCTGGAGACTGGCTGCTGGGGTCATGCGTTGATACGTGACGGTCTTCAGGAACTTGCCGACCCAGACGCCGCCAGTGTAGCGAGCGGAGCGGCTCGTAGGTAGAATATGGTTCGTGCCGATACTCTTGTCGCCGTAGGCCACGGTCGTTTCCTCACCGACGAACAACGAGCCGTAGTTTTTGAGCCGGTCGAAATAAAAGGCTGGATCAGCCACATG
>CAIVJE010000183.1 GCA_903906135.1 uncultured Verrucomicrobiota bacterium
TATCTGCAGCGTTTTGCACCCGATGCTCACACCGACCTCATCAGTATCGGTCTTTCCAGCGAAACCCTCTCTGGCTTAACCGAGCCCGATCATCCCGCTCCCCGCCCCTGCCTCTTCGATCGACTGGATCGCGCGCTGGAGTTAGTTAAACCGCAAGTCGTCTTAGCCTGCTACGGCATGAACGATGGCATCTATCATCCGTCCTCCCCCGAGCGGCTGGCCGCCTTTACCCACGGCCTCAGCCGACTAATCGAGAAAGTCCACGCGATCGGCGCCCAGCTCGTGCTCATCACGCCGCCGGTTTTTGATACATTGCCCATCAATTCGCGTACGGTCAGTAGCACCGCGCCAGAATTTGGTTACAAACATCCCTATAATAATTACGACGACGTGCTGGCAGGATTCGCCGCCGCTGAGATCGCCCAGCAAGCGCCCAAGATTTGGGTCATTGATCTTCACCGAGCGATGCGCGCGGCGCTGACCGCTGCCCGCGTCCTCGATCCTGCTTTCACCTTCAGCCCCGATGGTGTGCACCCCAATGAAGCTGGTCACTTACTCATGGCACGCACGCTCGCCACTGGCCTAGGCCTCACTCTGCCCGAGATAACGGCCGCCGTCGAACTACCGGCGCTCGCGGCTGATCCCCGCTTTACACTGATCCGCGATCGTCGCGCCCTGCGCTCGGAGGCTTGGCTGCCCTATATCGGCTACACGAACGGCCAGACCTACCATTCCGCCTCCGTGGCCGCCACCGAACGCGTCGTGGCCCGCCTGCAAGCGGAGATTGAAACAGCCTCGGCCAAATAATTTATTTTCACGGCGGGATTCAAAATCGATTAAGCTGACCCACTGGCGCCACAGTTAAACCCGAGCCGATTTAATGAATTTTCCTCTTAATATTATTGGTCATGGCTTGCTGGCACTGACGGCGACCGCCGCTCTTTCGGGAGCGCCCGTCATGCGGCTGGAAGCCACAGCCGAGGCGCAAGTTGTCAGCTTTATCAGCTGGGACACCGAGGGCGGCGATCGCCTCAAACAAAATCTGCTACGTTCTCCGGTTACTCATTGCACCGCGGCGGTCGATCACGATGGCGGATTTTCTCTGACGCTCACGGCGACGGAATTGCACCTGCCGTTCGACCCGCGGGTCACGTCCACGTGCATCATTCCCGCCCGCTGGAATGATGATGGCAGCTTCGAACTCCCGGCGATCATCAATGCGCCTGACTTCGGGGCGATGACCCTCACGTCAGTCAACGGGGCGCCCATCACCGGACGATTCGAGGGCAGCCGAAAAGACAAAATAGCAGATATTATTCTCCACGGTGCCGCCGGCATGACTCTCGCTTTTAAGCCCCTCATTCTAGCCGCACCCGCAGGTTTAAAAGACGCCTCGCTCTGGCCCCAAGCGCGCCGCGGTTGGCTTAATATCATCCAACCGACCTCGCAATGGGGCGAACAAGGACGCCCCTTCAGCGCTCCACCGGGGATGCTCGGGAATAATGTGATTAGCGACCCCGCGAGCTGCTCCCTTTGGTTTTATGCTGATCAGGCCTTATTTATACCCGAACCGGCACCGGGCGTTTCCCTGATGCCTTTAGTGCGCCGAACGATTGAATATTGGCTCGATACGAAAATGCTCCGCGACGCGGCAGGCCATGAAACCGGCGAACTCATCTGCTACTGGAAATTCGGCGATTTTCTCGACGCTAATGCGGGCCCATTGATCGCCGCATGGGATTATATCGAAGCCACGAATGATCACGCTTGGCTGGCAAAAAAAATCACGCGCCTCGAGCTGGTCGCTGACTTTCTGATTCGCCGCGATGTCGACAACGACGGCCTGATTGAGGCCACCCAAAGCGGTAATCTGCACACGCTCAAACAACCCAATCGCTCGTGCGCCTGGTGGGACGCGCTTAACTGCGGCCATAAAGATGCGTACACCAATGCGCTTATTTATCGCGCTTTTCGTTGTCTCGCCGATCTCGAAAAACAACTCCACCGCGACACCCAAGCGCTGGTCTACAGCGCTCGCGCGGATCGGCTCAAGGCGGCTTATTTCAAAACTCTTTATAACGAAGAAACCGGCTTACTCGCTTGGTGGCGCAGCGCCGATGGCCAGTTGCATGATTATGCTTCGCCCACCACGTGTGGCCTGGCGATTGCCTACGGACTGGTGCCCGCTGACCAAGCCCGCGCCATGCTCGATCGCCTCTGGCTGAAAATAGCGGCGGTAAAGTTCACCCGCTTCGATCTCGGGGTTCCGCCCATGCTCACCCCGGTGTTATCGGGAGATTATATTCAAACCGGCTTTGGCACACCGCAACGCAGTGACGGCACCGATACATTTGGTACTTATATGAATGGGGGAATCACCGCGGGCCAAGTCCTCCATTTCATCGATGCGCATTACGCCGTCGGCGCGCCCGCCCGCGGCGACCAACTCCTCCGCGCGATGCTTGGCCGCCAACAGCAAGGCGGCTTTCAGAATGGCGTCACCGATAGCGCCCACCAAGGGATCGATTGGACAAACTGGGACGGTCAACCGACCGGCTATGAAGGCTACCTCGCTGATAGTTTTCGTTTCCTGCAAGCGGTCTTACTGCGTGAACCGGCGCTGCGGGCGAAACTTTATCGCCCGATGCAGCCTTAACGCAACGGCCTGAATTGTTGCGAACTGGGGCCGATATTATTCGACCCCAGTTATCGAGCAAAGCGCTGGCGCGCGGGACTTACTCGCCGACGAGATGTTCGATCTCCTCGCGAGTCAGGGTCTGCATATCGATGTCCTTCTTGATGGCCCCAAGGCTCACCAGGCACTCCGTGAACAGTTCCCGCGTGCGAAGTTCCAAGGCTTTGGACTCAAGCTTGGTCATGACTTCCAAAATTTTCGTTCCCTTGCGTACGTGCGTCCGCTCGTCCGCCCGAATATAATCTGAGATGTGGCGGAGCAGTTCGTCGTTACGATCTGCGGCGGTATCGATCAGATCATTGATCGTCTTGAGCACGCCGACTTCGCCGAAGAGATTAATCTCGGCCATCGCAAACGCGGGGTCCATTGGTCCGCGACAAGTCGAGCCCGTGAGCCGATTGCGGAGCTCATAAGGATCATAGCCTGAAGCGAGCATCGCCCGATGCCCAATCTCTGTGTGCCGCGCCTCATCCCACGTGATGCGGGCTAAGTCGTACTCAGCATTAAAATCCTTGAAGCGAATATCCCAAACAAAAGTCCCGAAGGCCTCGATCGCATCAACCTCATCGCGTTGCGTCCGAATGAAACGGAGGCGAATTGCTTCATAGGAATTTTTGTCAAAACGAGGCGCGGCGTCCGCCGCGTCGTAATCACCGGTGTTCTTGAAGGTATCAAACCGCACATCGCGGCAGGGCACCGTGCCGCGTTCATAGGGCTTAGCATCGATGCGCAAAGGCGTGGGCGCTTCGCCGCGAGCATCAGCCCCCGTCACCCCGCCAATCGAGGCGAGCAACCGACTAATGTGCCAGCGCCAGGTCGAGAGCTTCGCCTCTTCCACGCCGCCCGCAATATAGGCGTCCACCGCCGCATCCGCCCACGCGAGCATCGGCTCATAATCGGTCAGGATGCGCCGAAGGCAGCGGATCGTCGGGACGTCCGTCACCTGATCAGTATCATCAATATGATGATTGTAGGTTGTGGCGATGGCCCGACCCACGACTTGGTGTACGCCGACCAAAAGCTCGGCCGCGGATTCTGCACTGAGTAACTCATCGATAAAGCGATCAATCTCGGGATCGCGGTGGGCGTCGACGATAGGCGGCCGCATTTCTTGCTCAGAAAGACGTTCCCGCAGCCCGCGGGCCGCATCGGCATGATAGAAAATATGCCGACCCGTTTCGAGCTTCACCTCATATTCCGGAATGGTCAGCGCCCAAGCACCGAGCGCGTGCATCAGCCGGCGCTCGAGATAAAAGTAACGCAGCAACCGCCGGCTGTTTTCCTTTACCGTGAACTTACCGCCGAGCTGGCGACGATCCACAGGGAAATGATACGGATACCGCGCGCGCCGCTCCGCCGCGGCCTCGCGTTGGCCCGCCACGCTCTGGGCAGTAATAATAGTTTTATCGACCGGAGTATTTTTTTTAGGGGGTAGTTTCATGGGGTGAAAATCGATTTAATGGTGCGGAAAAAAGACGTTATGGTTCAATCTCAAATCGTTAGCGGTGGCCGATGATCGAGCGCCCCGCCGCTTCCGGATCCACGGGCAAGGGCTCCAATGGCAGCAAATTAGGACCGGTTTCTTTGATGCGCACGCCCGAATGAGCCCAACGGACACTGTTAACGATGACCTGCTGGACCTGTGGGTGATGATAAGTCGGGTAGGTTTCGTGGCCGGGGCGAAAATAGAAAATATTTCCGTGCCCGCGGCGCCACGTCGCGCCGGAACGAAAGACTTCACCCCCCGTAAACCAAGAGATGAAAATCAGTTCATCCGGAGTCGGGATGCCAAAGGGTTCACCATACATTTCCTCGATGGGAATCTCAAAATAAGCCCCCAACCCTTGCGCGATCGGATGCGCGCGGTTCACAACCCAGAGTCGCTCTTTGTCCGTGGATTCACGCCAACTGAGCGAGCAGGTATCACCCATCAAAGCTTTAAAAATTTTGGAAAAATGGCCGCTATGCAGCACGATCAGCCCCATGCCCTCGAGCACGCGGGTGCGCACCTTGGCGACCACCGCATCAGAAACCTCCCCATGCGCCAAATGACCCCACCACGTAAGCACATCCGTCTCGTCTAGGACCGCATCGGTCAAGCCATGCTCCGGTTCATCAAGCGTGGCCGTTCGCACCGTAAAATCAGCGTGCTGCGCTAGCACAGCCGCAATCGCTTGATGCATGCCCTGTGGATAAAGCGCCGCGACCTTGGGATTGAGCTTCTCGTGACGAAATTCACTCCAAACGGTAACACGAATTTTTGGCGGAATCGTAGACATGAAGAGAGAATAGCTAAAATAGCTAAGTAATATTTAGCGATACAAGGGCGGGGTTGCCTCAAGACGAAGACCGTACCTTTTTTAAAAAATAACCGAATGTCGAGGGGGATAACCCGACCGGCCTACCCCATAAAATGCCGCTATCGATCAGCCTCTCCCCCCTGAGGGATGCACCGCCGAGGCAATTATGACCCACCCATTGGCGCGTTTAAGCCTAGCGATAATTGAACCCAATGGTGATAATGATGTGACATTTAGGTGACACCCGCTAATTCACTGGAAAGGCCCCCTCGCCTCACTAACTTGAATCCTACCATGGATAAAAAGAAGATCCTCGTCGTCGATGATGAACCCGATGTTACCGCGCTCGTCGCCTATCATTTGAAAGCGAAGGGCTTTCAGGTGGAATGCCTCAACGATGCCACGGCGAGCATTGCCAAGGCCCGTAGCCTCCAACCCGATTTAATCATCTTAGATATCATGATGCCGCTCCTCAGCGGTATTCAGCTGTGCCGCATATTGCGGGCGGACAACAAACTTTCCAAAGTACCGATTATCTTCCTCACCGCCAAGGCCGAGCCCCCTGACCGGATTGAAGGCCTTGAATCCGGCGCCGACGATTACCTCGGCAAACCGTTTAGCCCGAAAGAGCTCGTGCTCCGGGTTGAATCAATTCTACGCCGCATCGCTGCACCCAAGGAACCCA
The DNA here is from genome assembly GCA_903906135.1 of uncultured Verrucomicrobiota bacterium. Lineage (GTDB taxonomy): Bacteria > Verrucomicrobiota > Verrucomicrobiia > Opitutales > Opitutaceae > Lacunisphaera. The sequence continues at coordinate 5,681 of CAIVJE010000183.1, forward strand.
CCACCGCGAAACTCCAGATTGGTGATATTACCATCGATAGTGAAATTCACCAGGCAATGGTGCGCGGTAAGGCGTTAGAATTAACCGCCACCGAGTTTAAATTGCTCCACCTACTCATGGAGCGCCAAGGCCGCGTGCAGACCCGCGAGCATTTGCTGATCAATGTTTGGAACTATGCCACGGAGATCGAAACACGGACGGTCGATACCCATGTGCGTCGCTTGCGCGAGAAACTCGGACCCGAAGCTGGCTGGTTAGAAACGATTCGCGGCGTGGGCTACCGCATGGCGGACAAAAAACAAGCAGGCTGATGATCATCAGTCTCTTTATCCTCACGGTGGCCTTGGGCCTAGTGCTGCAGATTGCCTGGAAGCAAAATCGTGCGCTCCGGCAGTTACAAGAAGCCGCGCAGCGCAACCAACCTTACCTGCGCGAAGAAAACCCCGCCAATTTCCTGCCGCAATGGCGCCCGCTCGTCGACGCAATCAATCAACTCATTCGGTCAAATTCCGAGCTCCAGCATCAACACACGGACCAATTAAGCCAATTGGAAGCGACGCTCGGAAACCTCCGTGAAGCGGTGCTGATCGTGGACGAATCAAACTATATTCACCTCGCGAATCGGGCCCTTCGCGTAATTTTCCCGGCCGCCCGCGATTTAGTCAATTTGCGACTGGAGCTTATCGTTCGTAGCCGCCCGTTCATCGAGTATGTCCGCGCCACCCGCACCGGCCCCGCCCTGCCGCGCCAAGAATTTGAGATTATTGACGGCTCCTCGACGATCTGGATCGAAGTCTCGGGCGCCCCGATCGCCGCGCCGGACGGGAAATCACAGTGGGCCCTGTTTGTCATCCATGACATGACCGAGCAGCGCAAACTTGAGCACGTCCGTCGGGATTTTGTCGCAAATGCGTCGCACGAATTGCGCACGCCTTTAAGTATTATCAAAGGCTACATCGAGACGCTCGTCGATGGCCACCTGACCATGGCGGTTGAAGATCGCGATAAATTTTTGCGGACCATCCAGCGGCATAGTGAACGACTGAATGCGATCATTGATGATTTGCTCGTGCTCTCCCGCCTAGAATCCGCCACGCCTGGGCTGAAATTTGCACCGGTGCAGCTCGACCATTATTTTACGAACCTGGCCGCCGACTATCAACAACGGCCCCATGCGCGGGGCTATCAAATCTCAGCGCAAGCCGCCGCTGAGCTTGGCACCATCAGCGCTGATGAGGAAAAGCTCACGCAGATCTTTAGTAATCTGATTGAAAATGCGCTCAAATACACCGCCGCTGGTTCGCAGATAGAAATTGGCGCCCGCCTCGTCGAATCTGACGAAGTCGAATGCTTTGTCCGCGATAACGGCCCGGGCATTCCCAGCGAAGATCTCGCGCATATTTTTGAGCGCTTTTACCGCGTAGAAAAGGGCCGCTCGCGCGAAACCGGTGGCACGGGGCTCGGCCTCAGCATCGTGAAACATTTAGCCCACCTGCACGGGGGCCGGGTCTGGGCTGAGAGCCCTCCCGGACAAGGCCTGACAATCTTAGTTCGCCTACCGCGCAGTCGCTCAGCCTGAACGAAGCTCGGCCCGCTTAGGCGGTCGGCGGCGGGTTTGGGGGGAGCGCACCGGCCTTCGCAATGTCACTATGGCGAATGTCCTGTCCCTTTGAAAGAAAGACCATCTCTTCCGCGATATTCGTCGCATGGTCAGCAATCCGCTCGATCGATTTTGAAATAAACATCAGCTCAATGGCACGAGAAATCGTATCTGGTTTCTCGATCATGAAACTCATTAAGCGGCGATAGAGTAGCCGATTTAAATTATCCACCTCCGCATCACGCCGAATGACGTTCAAGGCCTTCTGGACGTCCTCCTGCGCAAAACAGTCTAAAGCATCGCGTAACATTTCTAGCGCAATGTTGGCCATGCGCGGCAGATCAGCGTAGAGCTCGAGTCGGGGCTCGATCGCGAGCTTGCGCGAGCGCCGCGCGATCCCCGTCGCCTCATCCCCCACTCGCTCCAAGTCATGACTGGCTTTCATGCCGACCACGATAATGCGCAGTTCCGAAGCAACCGGACCACGCAGGGTCATGTAGCGGATCGCTTCTTCGTCAATCTGCACCTCCAACTTATCAATTTCATCATCCGCCGCGATGACCTTATCCGCTAAGGCAATATCCGCATCGGCCAATGCGCGCATGGCGCGGCGGGTCTGCTCAATGGCGCGCTCGCCCATGATTAATAAGTGGGAGCGAAAACTTTCTAGTTCAGCGTCGAAGAATCGTTTCATGGAATTGTTTAAGTAAGAGGGAGCGATGGCCGCTAACTGCAGCGGGATAATTGATAATTATTCTGTGGGGCGGACGGTCTAGCCGAAGCGACCGGAGACATAGGCCTCCGTTTGCGCGTTAGCGGGTTGCATGAAGATGACTTTAGTTTCCGCGTATTCGATGAGCTTGCCCAGGTAGAAAAAAGCGGTCCGGTCAGATACACGGGCGGCCTGCTGCATGTTGTGGGTTACGATCACGATGGTGAACTGTTGCTTTAAGTCGTGGATAAGTTCCTCGACCTTAGCCGTGGCAATGGGGTCGAGCGCTGAACAGGGCTCGTCCATTAAAATAATTTCTGGTTCCACCGCAATCGCGCGCGCAATGCAGAGACGTTGCTGCTGACCGCCCGACATCCCCAAGGCGCTCTCATGCAAACGGTCCTTCACTTCATCCCACAAGGCGGCCCCGCGGAGACTTTTTTCCACGACTTCATCAAGCCGCGCCTTATTTCTCTCCCCTTGGATGCGCAAACCATAGGTAATATTATCGTAGATTGATTTGGGAAAGGGGTTTGATTTTTGAAACACCATGCCCACGCGCTTGCGTAATTCGATCACGTCAACCCGCGGATCATAAATATTAACTCCATCGATGCGAATTTGGCCGTCTGTGACCCGGGCGCCGTCAATCAAGTCGTTCATGCGATTAAGGCAGCGCAACAACGTGCTCTTGCCACAACCCGAAGGCCCGATGAAAGCGGTTACCTGCCGCGCCGGAATATTGAGCGTAATATTATGCAGGGCCTTGCTCGCGCCGTAACAGAAATCGACAGCATCAATCTCAATGGCGTGGCGTAGAGCGGCGGCGGCGGGCGCGTTGTTAGATGATCCCACCGGCATGACGGGGCGAGGCATCGCGTGCACTGAAGGAGTGGGGTCAGACATGACGGAGGTGGTTACCATTGGTATTTCTTGCGAAGATGCTGGCGAAGAAGAATCGCGGTCATGGCGATGGCTGCGACCGTGAAGAGAAATACAAACGCGGTGCCGTATTGAACGTCGCGCGTGTATTCATTTTGCGGAATCTTAGAAGCGACGACGTAGATGTGATACGGCAGCGCCATCACGCCTTGAAAAATAAAATCCGTCCACTTCTGCACCTGCCACGGCAATTCGTCGCGCATGACAAAGGCAGCGGTAAACATAATCGGCGCTGTTTCACCCGCCACGCGCGCGATCGAGAGCACCGAGGAGGTCAAAATACCGGGCAACGCATACGGCAGCACATTCGACATGATGGTCTGAAATTTCGTCGCGCCAAGAGCCAAGGAGCCCTCGCGGTAGCCCTTAGGGACCGCCTTGAGCGCTTCTTCCGAGGCGGTGATGATGATCGGCAATACCATGAAAGCCATGGTCAGCCAGCCCGCGATCAGCGAGACCCCAAAATCGAGGGCAATCACGAAAAACCCGAACCCAAAGAGGCCGTAGACAATGGAGGGAACGCCTGCCAAGTTGACAATCGAGAGCCGTAAAAAACGAATGAACGTCCCGTCCGTGGCATACTCACTGAGGTAAATAGCACTCAGCACCCCCAGCACCAAAGCGATGAAGATGGCCCCCGCGACCAACAGCACGGTCCCGACAATATTGGGGAAAATCCCCCCCGCGGAATAGACATATGTCTCGACCTTAGCACCCTTCATGAGCGCCTCATGCGTTGCCTTGTACTCGCGGAAAGCCCGATCCCCCATCGTTACTTTTTGCCCATCGCGCATAAAAACATTCAAGGTCTCTGGCGCCTCAGTCAAAAAAGGAACGTTGATGAATGGGGCTGACGTTTTAAAAATTACCGCCCCCCCTTTCCACCCGATATCAAAAAAAATGAAGGCCGCGCAAACGAGCACAAAATAGGTGCACAGACGCAGGAGCCACAAAACACCTTGCTCGGCGCGTTGCGCCCATGTGGGCCGGCCAAATAGCTTCGAGGTGGTAATCGTCGGGGCTCTCATCCGATGGAAATGCGGTAGCGCCGCACGATTTTTTGCGCGAGCCAGTTGACGAGCAGAGAAACCAGAAAAAGCACGACGCCGACCATGAAGAGGGCGCGATAGTGAATACTAGCGCGCACCACCTCGCCCATTTCTTGGGCGATAATGCCCGTCATCGTATGCACCGGTTGAAAGATTACCCCCAGCCCTGCGCCGACGTTCGGAATCTCAATCCGATTACCCGCACAAAGCAGCACGACCATCGTCTCCCCCACCACGCGACCGAAGCCGAGCAGGATGGCGGCCATAATGCCGGACAGGGCCGCCGGCACCGTAATTCGAATCATGGTCTGCAACCGCGTAGCCCCCAGCGCCAGCGAAGCCTCCTTGAAAGCCCGCGGCACATTGTTAATCGCATCCTCCGCCAAGGAAAAAATGGTGGGAATTGCCATGAGGGCTAACAAACAAGCGGCGGTCGTGGCATTGAGGCGCTCGGCCATCGGAAAACCTGGCACCCATTGCAAGGCGGGCATTTGCGAGACGCGCCGCAGGGTTTCGCCCAACATCGCGATGCCAAAAAACCCTAACACGACACTCGGAATCGCGGAAATAAATTCGATGTAAGGCTTGATGATTCGCTGTTCAATGGGCCCGGCCAATTGGTTGACATACATCGCCGCAGCTAAGCCCAAAGGAATCGCAATGAGCAGCGCCATAAACGCGATGAGCAGCGAACCCGTTAGCAACGGAATGATCCCATACCAATCTTGCCAAAAGCTGGCGGTGATCCATTCGCGCCCAAAAGCAAATGCATTGAGCGACTCGAATACCCCCACCGGCTTGGCCTGATCCCAAGCAGCCATTTGCTCCGCGGTCGACGCCAACTCCGCGAGATACTGCGTCAGGAAACCTGGGAACTTGGCCAGCCGAGCCTGCGCCGCGGCGTCCGAGAAAGACGGGAGCCGGGCGCTGAGCTGCTGCAGTTCTGTGACCAGCGCTGCATTGGCCGCTACGATTGCCGGTCGCAGCGCCAGCAGAGGCGCGACCTCGGCCTTAAAATCAATCACCTCAATCTGCATCGCCTCCGCCGCCTGTTTTAAACTGGCTGCGCGGGCGAGCGGAGCTGTACGCATACCGTCCAGCAGGGTTTGTTTGGCCTGCCGCAAGTCTTCCGCCACCATGGACCGCTCTTTCAAACTGGAGCAAAGCTCCGTCATGGTGGCGAGCAGTGCCTCATGCGCCAAAATCGTTTCCGCAAAATGCTCAGCAAAAGCATCGTAGGCGGCTAATTGTTGGTTGGCGCTGGCCCCCGACCCACCCAGCCCCTGCGTCAAACGAACCAACTCCTCCTGCCGCAATGTAGATAAATAACGCACCAATGTGCTATGCGCCGTGACCGGCAAACGCATAAGGTCAGTAAACTCAAGCCCAGCTTGACGGTAGGTATCTAGGTTCCGCCGATTCATCGGGATGAACCCCCAGGCATCTCGAAAAATAGTAAAGGTAATTAAACCAAGCACGATAATAGATACCGCCGCATTCCCTTGGAAGATTAACTTAATTAAGCGATCCCCCGACAGGCCAAAAAACCAACCGCTCCTCGGCCGCAGTAGTGCGGCTGAGGTGGAGGGACGTGGTCCCGATGATGATGGGGCGGTGCGCATGGTATCTAAAGCCGAAGCATCGGGTCAGTCTGACTAGCTGGTCAACTAACCTAGGTTACAGTTAGGTGACAAAAAACTGACCCGGCCCAGAACAGGAGCGGGTCAGTCGGTGATGATATTGTCGCCCAACGCGAAGGTAGGCGCGGGCTTCAACTAAATGAGGTAGGTTACTTAGCGGCGGCGAGAGGCACAAAACCTGACTTTGCCACAATTTCCTGTCCCTCAGCGCTCATTAGATAGTCGATGAATTGACCGGCGAGTCCTGAGGGCTCGCCATTGGTGTAGAAGAAATTAGGCCGAGCATACGGGTAAGTTTTGTTGTGCACCGTCGCGACTTCTGGCCGCACCAAACGGCCATCTTTGAGCAAGATCGCCAAGACCTTAACCCCTTGCGCTTCTTTGTAGGCGATGCCGACGTAACCGATTCCGGCGGGGTTTTTACCGACTTCTGCGGCGATCTGCTCGTTGCCGGCCATCTTTTGAGCAGATGAGGCGTAATCACGCTTCTTCATCGCGAGATCCTTCCAATCTTGATAAGTACCCGAAGACGTATTGCGCGTATAAATCGAGAATGGTCCAGCGTTGCCACCAACCACGCTCCAGTCCTTCACATCCCCAGCGAAGATTTGCTCAACTTGGCGCACGGTCAGCTGGGTTAAAGGATTGGATTCATGGACAATCACGGCCATCGCATCATAAGAAACCACGCAGGGCTTCATGGTGACCCCTTTAGCCAAAGCGGCCGAAATTTCCGTGGGGCGCGCGCGCCGACTCGACATGCCGATATCAGCGGTACCGTCGGTGATGGCAGCGATGCCCGTGGTCGATCCCTCAGCGGCAATTTCAAAGACAATCCCAGGGGTTTTGGCCCGATAAGCTTCCGCCAATTGTGGAACCATTTTAGCCCCGAGGGTATCCGAGCCCTTGATGACTAGCTTTTGCGCCGAGGCCGATGTGGCCATTACGGCAACCACGGCAAGAAGAAGTATAGAGTTTTTCATTTTATAATAGCGTTAAGATTTAATTAGAACTTTGCGGTCAGATCGATTTGCAGGACATCAGCTTTGTTGAAACCCAGCCCGGCTGGCCCAGTTTTATCAATCGCTGTGGCCCGGAAGAAAGTGGCAGTAGTGCCGATGCTATCCGTCCAATTATAGCTCAGTGAGAGAATGTAACCGTCGCCATTCACCCGCCCGGCATTGAAGTCTGAATCAAGTAAAATAGAGGTATAGGCCCCGGCCTCGACCGAGCGATACTCTGCGGTAGCCAACCAATCCCCAGGGTTACGCACCGCGCCATAACGCACGCCTAAATTATACATGGTATTATAATCAGGCGGATTGCCACTGACACCGTAAATGATCGGGGCGTTCGCACTGGTGCTATACAAGCGATCGGCGCGAGCCGCTCCCTTGAAATTCATTCCATAAGTGGCATAGAAGCCAAGCGGCTTGCCGTTCGCCTTGATCACGTGCTCGAAGGGCAACAGGAAAGTAGCTAGGTTGCCGTAGTTATTGGTATCACTGTTAATAGCCGAGCCGGTAACCTCAGGACCGGAAAACACCATGAAGGTGGGGGCCAGACGGGTGCCGTAGGGATTGTTTTCAAAGATATAAGTCTGGGAAAGTTCGGCCTGCCCGACCCACATGATGTTGGGCTGATTGATAAAATCTCCACTGACCTTGCCAGCCGTACGTGAATTAGCGGACAAAATATACTGGCCCGCCCGCAAGGTGAGATTCCAGCCCTTCATCAACGCATCGTTATAGGTGAGATCTTCCGACAAACCTTCGAAGTTAATGTCTGAATCAATCCAGAATCCATTAATTCCCGGCGTTAAATAAGTATGGGCATGCTTGCCGATGCGAAAATCAACTTTATCGGCACCGTGCCAGTTACTTGTGGCAAATTGCACAAAAACTTGGCCCACGTAGGCAGTATTACCATCTTTGGCAAAATTGGTAGAGCCCGGACTGCCGAAATCATCGTTGGTCGAAGTGGCGCCATTCGCCGTCTCCAACCGAAAACCTGTCGTCCAATTATTGGCTAACGAGACGGTTGGTCCAAAACGAAAACGATAACGGAAACGACTCCGATCGTTGTTCGCCCCCACCGCAGCGGAAGCAAAGTTCGGCACTTCATTATCGTACTGAAAGCGGACCCGCACATCACCGGCCAGCTTGAGGCCAGTCACGCTTGAGGCTAAACTAAGTTTACCCGCCGGGGTATTCGCCACGAAGTCCTTGACGAGTTCGGCGCGAAGATCTTCCGCCTCCGTATCGTTAATGAGGCCTTTGCGCACTAATACGTCAATGAGCGGGCCGCTGTCTTGCGCGAACGCCGCTCCAGCGCACAGAAGCGCCGCAGTGATCGCGAGGAATTTAGATTTTAGATTAAGCATGGGATGTGGTCTGAGTTAGTTTTGAGTAAGTGCAGCGGTAACAACACCGCTGCACCCGTCGAACATAACGGAGCTCTGTTACGGTTTCGTGACGGCTGTGTGACAACGCGGGAAATTGCCGGTACTTTAATCCTACCGCTTATCCCGTCATCCGTGATGTCACCCCCAGCAGCGCGCGCGCGCAGAGCGGCGACCTCCATCCATGGCGGGCTCGCGAGTAGTCTCATGGCGGCCCAGGCCGGCCCATCATTGATCGGCAAATTATCTGCCGGTGCCGCGGCTACTGATGACGGCTACGATAAATTTGCGGTGCACCTAATTGACGCAAGCCACCACGAACGCTGAACCGGTCCCAGCCAGGGCCGCGCATATTGCGGCCCGCCACCCTGCCGGAGAAAATCCGCCAGGGTGCCACGATTAAATCTTAACTCCGCCAGCGCTAGCGGGGAGGCAACGAGGCGGGAATGTAAGGCGTCGAGGGCAGCTTCGCATGCTTAGCAAACTCCTCCGCCTTTTGTTTGTTTCGCGTGACCCGCATGACGCAGTGCGGCTCGATGCGTGATTCCATATCGAAGACCGCATGCAGTCCCGCATGCGCCATCACGGGCTCCACCCA
>CAIVJE010000184.1 GCA_903906135.1 uncultured Verrucomicrobiota bacterium
TAGGCCATGTTGCACACTAATTTCTAACTGACCGCTCTCCGCGCTGAGTAAAGCCAACGAGCCGCTGTCGGCTGGAAAGGCGCCCATGATGATCGCCAAAATATCGCGCTGTGCCGCGGTTGCTGCCGTGGCGCGGACGGCGAGCGAGGCGAGACGATAAAGCACGGCGGCATCGGCGGCGGTAACTGCCTGTGGCGTGGGGGCCGCGGTCATAGGCTAACTTGCCCCGAGGCCGCGCTGGGCTGGGGGGCGGTCGGCTGGTTAAAAATAGTTACGCCCGATACCATGCTAAAAAACTAGGAGAAGGAGGCCGTGATTCGCAACCCGCGATCTTGCGCTGACCGTCAGGGCTAGGCGACTGGCAGCGGCGTGATAATTGCGCGGAGAGCGGCGCGGAGGGTGTGTAGGCCAGCCGTGTCGACGGTCGGGCTGGGTTGGTCGGGCTCGATGTAGAACGTATCGATGGCGACACTCCGCTCCGTGCTGATGCGGGCAAAAGTGGTGTCGTAACCATGGTCCGAGATGGCTTTCACGAGCTGGTAGAGCAGACCAATTTGATCGTGCGCTTGAATTTCCACGATAATGCGATTGAGCGAGAGCTCATGATAAACCTCCACGGTTGGCGGGAAGCTCGCGGGGATGGCTGAGGTGGGCGCAAGGTAGCGGGTGGCGTCGGTAAATTTTTTGGCTTGGGTCGCGATGGCCGGCAGCAGGTCCCGATTATTCATCAACGCGTCCGCCACCGTGGCGGCGAAGGTCTCCATGGCCGACTGGCTTTGGACGAGGCCGCGCCCCGGTTCGACGATATGAAAAGTATCAATCGCAATATGGTCGGAGCGCGTCGCGATGCGGGCCGAAAGAATGCTGAGGCCCGCCACGCTGAAGGCGCCGGCTAGCTTATAAAACAGCCCCGCCCGATCCCAAGTGACGACGTGCACGGTCGTGTAACTGCGATTAATATCATCTTGCCACTCGATGATGGGACGGAGTGCCCCGACCGAGTCAGCGGCCGCAATAGACTGGAGCAGTCGATGCACCATCTGGAGGTGCAAGTTGATTTCCGGCGCTTCGGTCTGGGTGAAATATCGTTCTGGCAATAAATTAAAATGGGCGGTGATTTCATCCGGGCTGATTCCGGGAATCGTCTGGGTGATGAGGCTTTGCCGGGTCATTTCCTTCAGCTCCCGGAGGCGGAGTTCGACGGTGTCGCCGAGGGTGAGACGCTCGAGCGTACGATCGAATAGCGTGCGGTGCAGAGAATCTTTGTAGCCATTCCAGAGGCTCGCCGAGGTCCCATTGGCATCGCAGAATGTGTGCACGAAGAGATAGCGCAACCGGTCGGGGTCGCCGATAATTTCAGCAAAGGCCGTTGCCGTTTGGGGATCATCCAGATCGTGCTTCTGCCAGAAGCGTGCCATCACGAGATGATTTTTAATGATAAAATTCACGACCGCTTGGCTGCCGGCATCAATTTGGAGCCGCTTTAAAATATCGGCCGCGATGATGACGCCGCTTTCTGCGTGGCCCTGAATACCTTGGCCCTTGCCGATGTCATGCAGGAGCAGGATCAGATAAAGGAGGCTGGGTTGAGCGGTCTGGTGGAGTTCGTCGCGGTATTTTTCGGCGCTGGGGCCCGTCGGGGTGAAAAGATTATCGAGTTCGCGGATGGCGCTGAGGGTATGAATATCAGCGGTGTAGCGGTGATAATATTCGTGTTGGACGAGGCAGGTCAGCGGTTTGAACTCGGGGAGAAAGCGACTGAGCACGCCCAGTTCGTGCATCAAGGCGAGCGCCGGATAGACGCGACCATTTGCTTCCAGCATGGTGCGGAAACTTAGATTGGCTTCGGGTGATCCGCTGATTTTTTTGGTGATTAATTTTAGCGAGGCCCGAATCAGCGCAGCTAAATCAACATCGGGCGTGCACTCGAGTTGTTGGCAGTGGCGGAAGACGCGAATGAGGCGGACGGGATCATCTTGAAAGATCGTCGGCGTTTCCGCGGCGAGTTCGCGGCCGCGGATGACAAAACCGTCCAGGCGCTTGGTGCGTTCCGAGCGGCGCGCGAGCAGGAGATTTTTTAGGGAGCCGACAAAGCCGGGGCGGGCCGCGATGGTGAGCGCGAGGCGTTGCTCGATGATTTTCGAGATGCGATAGATGATCTGGGCGTGGCCGTAATAATCCTGCATGAACGCCTCGACCCGATCCAACCTGGCGGGTTGGGCGTAGCCGAGGTGGGCGGCGAGGCGCGGTTGAATTTCCAAGTTGAGCACATCGGTGGGATGTTTGCTCATGTAATGGAGTTCATTGCGGACTCGGAGCAGAAAATTATAGGCGCGTTTGAAATCGCGCAATTCCCCCGCTTGGAGGTAGCGCTGGTCGACGAGTTCATCGAGTCGGGTGACACCGAGGCGCACGCGCGCCATCCAGAGGGCATTCTGATAATCGCGCAGCGCACCGACGCCATTTTTAAGATCAGGCTCCTGCATGAAAACCGTGTCGCCGTGTTGGAGGCGGCGGCTGCCTTGATCCGTGAGGCGGGCGGCGATATAGCCTTTGGGGTTTTCCGTCAGGTAATGTTGACGGTAGGTGGCCGCAAAATTTTCGTAAAGTAATTCTGAGCCCGCGATGAGACGCGCTTCGAGCAAGGAAGTTTTGGTGCGAATGTCGCGCCCGGCTTCCGCGAAAACCTCGGTGAGGGTGCGGGTGGAGTGGCCAATTTTTAGGCGCAGGTCCCAGAGCGGATAAAGGATTTCGTTGGAGAGATGCTCCTGGAATTTGGCGAGGTCCTTGGCTTTCGCCGTGCTCGGGTAGAGGAACATCACATCGATATCACTCAGAGGATTCAGTTCGCTGCGGCCATAACCGCCCAAGCCAATTAAGCAGACGGGAGTGGGGGGCTCGCCGTGTTGGCGCCGCCACGATTCCAGGGCGTAGGCAAAGAGAGGTTGGAGGAGTCGGTCGATCTTGGTGGCGATCGCCGCCACAATTTTTTGGCCTGGCTCGCCCGCTTGGTGTTTGGCCTGAATCCGCCCACCTTCCGTTTTCAGGTAGGCCTGACAAGCGGCCAGCCGCTCTGCGGGGGTGCTGGCGTTGGTAAAAGCGGGCAGATTACCAGAAGAAGGAGAAGGGCGGCCGGCCATGGGAAGGCCTACATGTACCGTGCAACGAGCGAGGGGGAAGCTGGAAATACTGGAGATAAACAGTTCTTGCCGCCGCGCGGGCGATGGGAAACCTGCAGGCATGATTGGCGGTATAGATCACCTTAACATTGTCGTGGCAGATTTGCCCCGCTCGCTGGCGTTTTATGGCGGGCTCTTGGGTTTTGTGCAGACGAAAGAGGCTTACCTGGAGGGCCCTTGGATTGACCAGATTGTGGGTCTCACCGGAGTGAAGGCTCACGCGGTTTTTATCGTTTCGCCGGGAGGTGAGCCGCGGATCGAGCTGTTGCAATACCTGGCACCCGTGGGCTTGGCGTTGGCAGAAAATTCTCGCGCGAACACGCGAGGGCTCCGGCATTTTGCCCTGCGCACCTCTAATATCACGGCCCTCGTCACGCGCCTCCGGGCGGCTGGCGTGGAAGTGTGGGGTGAACCCACCGACGTGCCCAGAGGCGTGGTGGCTTTTGATCAGGGCATCAGCGATAAGCGGCTCGTTTACTGCCTCGATCCTGACGGCGTCATTGTCGAATTGGCGGAATACCAGTAAGCTGAGTCTGAACATTAAGCCTTCGGCTCAGAAACAGTCCTAAAATAATCTGGTTGACGGGTAAATCGGGAGTCGAATACTGCCCCTCTCTCGCGGGAGTAGCTCAGTTGGTAGAGCACCACCTTGCCAAGGTGGACGTCGAGAGTTCGAGTCTCTTCTCCCGCTCCATTTTCGCTAAGCCCCGATCAACCATTAGGTTATCGGGGCTTTTGCTTTGGGATTGAGCAAAAGTGAAAACAGAAACGGCCTAAAGTGAGAACAATTCGCCAGCCGTGACCCCGCGAAATCAAGCTGCTTGAAGA
>CAIVJE010000185.1 GCA_903906135.1 uncultured Verrucomicrobiota bacterium
GGCGATGGTGTTTGGCCCGCGAATTGTCAGCACCGATGTCAACGGCATCGCCGAAATGCTGACCAACACCGACGAAGCCTACCTCGTGCCTGCCGGTGATCCCTTTAAGTTGGCTACGGCGCTCAAGGCGGCGCTCGCCGATCATTTTGCCGGTAATGAAAAAATGATCTCGATGGCCTACGCGCGCGCCGCCCGCAACTATCACCAAACCCGCGCGCTCCCCCAGCATTTACAAGTAATCCGCGAAGCTTGGCTGGGTTAAGGATCATGTGATGCAAGAAACCCCCACCAGTTTCAGCCACTTAGAATCGCCGATCGCCGGAGCAACGCTCCCCGCAGGTCAGCACATGTTGCGCGGATGGGTCTGGCCCAAAGCAGGCGGGCTGTTTGTCGATGTTCGCGCTCGGCTCGGTGATCACACTTTCCCTGGGATCCACGGCCTACCAAGGGCGGATCTCGCGCTGCACTTTCAGACCGGACGGGCGGTAGCGTTAGCGGAATTTTACGTGGTGGTTACGCTAACCGTTGGCCGCACACCGCTCTTTCTCGAGGCGCTGAGCATCGAAGGAACGTGGTCAATTTTTCAAACGATCCACTACGATGTCACGACGACGCTGACCCCTCCAGCAGTTGCAATGCCCACGGGAGTATTGCGTTGGCACGAATATGGGCGCGCGCTGCAACTGCTGTTACGGCAGCAGCGGCGCTTCCCCGCAGCGAGCCTGCGCGAATTAGCCCGCGAACTCGTCGCCGATATTCCCCATCCCCGCGACCTGCGCCATCCACATCTCCCCTTTCATGGTCACCTCGATGAACCAGCCGCGATCACCCGCTGTGGATTTGGCCGCACGGCGGTGCTCGGCTATCTTTTCCACGAAACCCAACCGATCAAGCGCGTGCTGGCGACCTTTGACCTACAGGCATGGCAGACTATCGAGCACGACCAACCTTCGCCAGGGCCCGCGAGTTATTATCCCGCATTCACAACCGCTAAAAATTGCGGCCTCTTCGGCATTATTGATGTGCCGGCCCAGTTACCCAACCCGGTCTGCCTGCGCCTTTACGCTGAGCTCAACGATGGCAGCCTGCATCTTTGCTCGGTGCAACGGAGCCGCCTATTTACCCAGGAGGATGAAAAGGCGCCGTATCCGCCGCAAGTTGGGACGCGTTTTGCTGATACGCAGGCAGCCTTAACTGCGGCCTTAGCTGAACGGCCCATCGAGGTAATGATCGATCAAGAAATGCAGACCGAGTTGGCGCGAATCGAAACAGATTTTCGCTTGCGGGCTCCCCACTCACTGCCGATGGAAAGTCCGCTCATCCCCGCCCCCGCGAGCACCGCTCCACTGCCACGGCGCATTTTGCTCGTCACGCATAATTTAAATTGGGAGGGGGCACCTCTTTTTCTCGTCGATTATGCTGAACACTTAGCGCGCGCCGGCGCCGAGCTCACCATTCTTAGCCCCACGGATGGACCCCTGCGCAGCCGCTTCGAACAATTCGGCGCGCAAATTAAGTTGCTCGATGTCTCCGCTATCTTAGCCGCACCCACCGCTCAAGCGGCCCACGAAGCGATTCGCCAGCTCGGTCGGACTTTCGATTTCACCGCTTTCGACCTCGTCGTCGGTAACACCTTCACCACTTTTTGGGCCGTGCATGCCGCCAAGGCCGCTCAGCGGCGCGTCTTGTTGTATGTGCATGAGAGCACAACCCCGGCTAGTTTCTATATTGGCCTAATGGCGCCGGAAGTCATTGCGCTCGTGACAGCCGCCTTCGCTTTAGCTGACTGCGTCTCTTTTACCACCGCGGCCACCCGAGCCTATCATCTCGATTATGGTCGCCCC
>CAIVJE010000186.1 GCA_903906135.1 uncultured Verrucomicrobiota bacterium
AAAGATATATAAATATTATAATATTTGATTAAAATTCATAAAAAATAATTAATGTTTGTTGTAAAATAATTATTTAAAAGAAGTCAGTTACTGACACTAAAAAATCCTGGAGTCCAATAATGATTTATTTTGTTATATTACTAAACAGATAATTTATGATTAAAATCATCCCATCCTTACTATACGCCCTGATTTTATCCCTGTGTATTTGTAGCCTTAAATCACAGAATGCCACTGTTGTGGGGGCTGCTAAGAGCTTTCAGCTGCAACCCGCCGATACAATTTTTGTCTCCGGCATCGGGACGGTATACACGTATTACTCCACTTTCAATGGCACGAGCGGGGACTTCCTTATTCAACCTAAAATCAATGCACCGAGCGGAGAGGTGAGACCTAGACAAGGCTTCCCTGGGGTGTTTGAGTCGGGATACGCCCAAGCTACATCATCTACAGCACTAGACTATGGTTCCTTTACGATCAATTTGCCGACTGTCGATGTGGACAGTGACGGTAATCTAGATTTCCTACAGCTTTCTCGGCCTGTTGCCCTTACTGCAACTGGCTCAGGTTACAGTGTCGTAGCGAAAGCTACATTTTCAATCTCGTTTGCACTAAACCGCCCAGCTAATAATGCTGTAGGCTCCTATACTGCGACAACTCAGCTAACAGGGCAAAACCCAGGACCCCCAATTTCTGGAAAATTTGTTGTTTTAGGATATTCAGGTAAGCTTTCTTATTCTCGAAGTGCGAATTCAAACACTATGTCGCTTTCGGTTAACTCCATTGTTGAAAATATCAACTTTTCCGGGACGACGACTTACACAATTTCCTCAAATGGTAATACTCTTATCTTCCCGGAGTTTATACTGACCAGAGCTTCTGATAGCGTGAAATTCACTGTAAAGCCCGGTAGTCTTTCACGATCTGGTTCCACATATAAAGGTTCGTTATCTCTCGCAGACGGCATTTCAGAAACTACGTGGGTCGATTTTGAGGAATACTGGGTTTCCTTCACCGATACAAACGACACTGACGGAGACGGAATACCTAACATGACTGATGAATTGAGCACAACCCCAGCAATTACGACTCACCCAACTAATCAGACCGCTACTGTTGGAAACTCTGCGGGCTTTTCGGTAACAGCAACAGGGGGGAATCTAACATATCAGTGGCGGAAGGATGGCACGGATATTTCAGGAGCGACTGGAGCGACCTATACGATCACCTCTGCTGCTACGACTTCAGGCGCTAGCTACGCGGTCGCTGTGACGAATTCCGCTGGGTCAGTCACGAGTTCAGCCGCTACGTTGACAGTCAATGCCGCGCCCGCCCCAGCACCTACACCCACTTCGAGTAGCGGTGGTGGTGGCGGCGGTGCTGTCAGCCCTTGGTTCGTCGGCGCGCTGGGCTTGCTACTCTTAGTACGGCGAACTCGTAAGCATGTGTGATCCGCAGTATTTTTTTAACCACCGATAGGTCTAGCAAATCCGCTCACATCCCTTTACCTCCCCGCTACCCGCGTCTCCCCCCCCACACACCTCGGTTTCGCTAATCTCAGATATTAAACTAAGGTGACGCGGGAGAGTTTTTGGACACGTTCACAAGTACGAAGAATAGCACAGCAAATCCAGGCGCATCCTCCGACCCAACATTGCATGAAATGGCATTTCATGCCGTAAGAGTCCGAGCGAAAAAACCCGTGATTCTATTGCGGGCGAATTTTTCGCCTCTGATGCAATTAAGGATGCTGGTGAGGCTTTGGTGCGCGAAGGGATTCAGGATTCACTCGACGCACGACTTGACATCAATGGCGTTTGTCGAATCCGCATCCTCAGTTCAGTTTCTTTGTTAGTAGCTATGTCGGCAACCAGTCTATCCTCAGCTGAACCTGTTGCAGAACCGCAGGCAGTGAAACCTGCCCAAGAAAACACTCATTGGATTACAACGAAGTCTGGCGTCAGATATAACTCTGGTTGTCAGTATTATCAAAAGTCCAGAGGTCGTCCTTGCACGAAGTGCGGCTGCTAGAATCGATAGTTTTTCCAACCGAGAATTGGATACTCAAGTCGCGCTCGTTATTGCACCTACATACTCAGATGCACTCGAGCCAATCGCACGTGAACGACTTTTCGTTTTTTACTCGCGCAAATTAATCCAGCGCAACGTTTTGTGAGTGGTGGACCCTAACGGGTTCGAACCGTTGACCTCCTCAATGCCATTGAGGCGCTCTACCAACTGAGCTAAGAGCCCGTCACTCAACTAACGAAAGGCCTAAAAGAAAGTTTTAACCTCCGAATGCAAGGACTTTTTATCCCTCATCCTTCATCTTGAAACCAACCGTCCAGGTATCGGCTTTGCCCGTGGGGGTTGGACCAATCGACCGAATCTTCCGGAAGGCTTGGAGCACCGACTGATCAAACTCGCGATTGCCGGATGATTTTGAAATTCGCGGGTTCAAAATTGATCCGCTGGCGGTGATATCGAAGGTAACTTTAGCCTCTAATTGATCGCTCACCCCAGGAGGCGGCTCATGGGCTTCTTTCAGAGCGGTCAGGAGAAATGAAATGTAAGTATTGAGCTCATTTTGCTCCTCTCGACTCAAGGCCTTGCCGCCGCCGCCGCCTTTCAGATTGCTGGTCGAGCCACCCCTTACTCCATTCGCAATGCCCTGTGCATCAATTCGCGGAACTTTGCCGGTCTTAGGATTGGCCGCGGCCACGGGTTTGGGCGTGGGATGTTTCTTCAAATATTGCTGATAGGACATTTTCGCACTGCGCTTGAGCTGCTTAGCAATCGAGGTGTCGGGCTTAGCCTTAACCGGCGGTGGGGTCACTGCCTCCATCGGGGGAGCAGGCGGGATTTCCGCCACTTCCGGCTCAGGTGTTTTCTCCAGAGGAGTCGCCGCAGGGGGGACCGCCAATTTCACCACGTCGGGCGTATTGCCCAAGGCGGGCGCGACGAGCTGTTCGGGGGCGGTCGGGGGCCCCGCCACTAATTCAAAAATTACGGGAGGCTGTTCGCGCTGCGCTACGTAGACGGTCGAGAAAAAAATGACCGCGACAACAAAAGAATGAATGCCGAGCGAAACAACAATCGAACTGGGCGAATTAGCGCGCATCGCATCACTTAGCGTCGGTATCGAAAGTAATCTTGGTGAGGTTATTTTTCTTAATCACATCCATGACCCGCACGACCTGCTGCCATTGTAAACTGAGATCAGCGCGGATGCGAATAACGGGCTGCTTGGGCTTGGCGGCCAGCGCGGTGAGATTGCTGGAGAGTTCAGGAAAGCTGACGCGCTTCTGGCCAAAATAGAAATTACCCGCCTTGTCGATTGAGACGACCTGAAATTCTGTTTCCGGCAAAACATCCTGCGCCTTTTTACTCTCAACCGGCAGGTTAACCGGAATGGTTTGCTCTGATTGAATCAGCGGCGTGGTGATCATGAAAATGATCAGGAGCGTGAAACCCAAGTCCACCATGTTGGTGATATTGAGTTCCGCGACCGGCTGCAGATTGCGCTGCCTTCGAAAAATTCTGGCCATGGCGGGGCTTATTTAGCTTCGAGCTCGATGCGGTCGGCTAGGTTGCTGGCATAATTCTCCAGCTCGGTGATCATCGTTTTAGCATGACCGAGTAGGATATTGTAGCCAAACACCGAGGGAATTGCGACCACGAGGCCCGCAATTGTAGTCAGGAGCGCCGCCGAGACACCCGGAGCGAGCGTCTGGATGCTGGCGCTTTGCATAACGGAGACCGCGCTAAACGCTTCCATGATACCCCAGACCGTGCCGAAAAGGCCCATGAAAGGCGCGCCGGAGACAAGTGAAGCGAGAATGATCATGCTCGATTCATAGCGTAAGGACTGGCGGGCCAAGGCGCGTTGAATCGCGTTTTCGGCATGTTCGAGGCGAGAGCGCATTTGGTCGTCACCCTTTTCTTTACCGATCGCGGCGGCCCGCCAATAAGCTTCAAGCGCATCGGCCAGCAAATCAGCATAGGGAATATCGCGGCGATTTTTCAGCGTCTCGGGCAAGTCGAGGATATGGCGCTCCTGCCCAAGCTTGCGCTCGAACAACAAATTTAATTCGCGCATCTTTTTTAGATCAGAATATTTCCCGAGCATGACGGCCCAGGCGAAAATACTAAAGATAGCCAGCAGCCCGATGACCGCTTGACCCACGGGGTCGGTGGTCAAGAAGACGTGCCAGACGTTAATGGTGGATGCGGCGAAGAGCGGGGGTAAAAGACAGAGCATGTAGGGCGAGTGTTGCAGCGTTTCGGCGGCGCAATCAATGGAAATTCTAAATTAATGGCGAAGTCCTAAGTTTAAAAGGAAGGGAGTTTAAGCCTCATAACCAATCACGTGATTGATACGGTGGACGTTTGAATCTGATTGCGCGGCGTCCGATCCTTTTGTTCGTTGGTGGCGCCCTTTTTCTCATGTCGCTCCCCACCCCATTACTCGGAAAGTTTATTACCTTCGAAGGTTCAGAAGGTAGCGGTAAATCAACCCAGATTGCGCGCCTCACTAGCTATCTGCAACGATCGGGTCGCGAGGTGGTCACGACCCGCGAGCCCGGTGGCACCGAGATTGGCGAGCAAATCCGCAACATTATCGTCCACAATGCCAAGGGCGACGAAATGTGTCCTGAAACCGAACTCCTCCTCTTTACCGCCGCCCGGGCGCAAGTGGTTCGCGAGGTAATCTCCCCGGCCCTCGCGCGTGGTGCGGTGGTGTTGAGCGATCGTTTTCTCGATTCTTCAACCGTTTACCAAGGCCTAGCCCGCAACCTCGCGGCGGATCCAGTCCGAGCGATTAATGAATTCGCGATTGGCGGGGTGATGCCGCAACTGACGATCCTGATTGATATTCCCACTGAGGTTAGCCTCGCCCGCGTGCGCGGGCGGGCTTCCAACTTACCTGATCGGATGGAGCGCGAAGGGCAGATTTTTTATAAAAAAATCCGTGAAGGCTATCTGCAATTAGCACGTACGTGCCCCGAAAGAATTATGGTGGCCGACGGCACCTTGCCACTCGACGCGCTGGAACTGCTCATCCGCGCCGCGGTGCAACGCGTGCTCGGTTAAAGCACGATCATCCCATGCCGGCTACGCCCTTACCTTGGCCCCCTGCGCTTGACGGCACCCCGACGGTGACCGTGATTGAACGAGCCATCAACCGCCAGCGGCTGGCGCATAGTCTCTTACTCCACGGAGAAAATCTCGGTACCCTGGCCATCGTCGCCCATGCTATTGCCGATCGGCTATTGAATGATCCGCGGCACAACACGCAAAATTTTCCGCCGAAACAGCATCCCGACTTTCATGCACTCCGGCCGGCTGGTAAAATGCGCCTGATTGACGTCGGGAGCACGCGTGCACTCATCGGAAAGATGCAAATATCCTGCGCTATTTCCACGCGCAAGGTTGCCGTTATTTACGAAGCCGACCGGATGAACACGCCCGCGGCTAACGTCTTCCTCAAGACTTTGGAGGAGCCCACGCCCAGTACCACAATTTTGCTCCTAACGACCCGACCCTACGCCTTGCTGCCGACCATCCGCAGCCGCTGCTTGCATTTTCGCTTCACCGATTCAGGCAGCGAAGCGTTGATTGATGCCGACGAAGCCACGCAAGAACTCTGGCGCTCAACCCGCACTGATTACGCCGCCTGGCTGCAGCAATTAGCTGCCGGGAAACCGGATAAGCGGACCATCGCTGATCAGGTCATGGGGGTCTACGGACTCATTACCCGCTTCAATGCAATTCTCGCGGCCGCCACGGAGACCATTTGGAAAACCCAACAGGCCAAGCTACCTGAAGATCTCGATGACGATGAGCAGATCGCGATTGAGACCGGTATTGCCAACGGTATCCGGCAAAAACTATTTATTGAAATTGAGCAAGCGACGCGGACCTTTGCCCAAGAACGGTTATTGGCCGGCGATGATTCCGTGCGTCGCGCCCTGACGGCCTCGATCGAAAAACTCGAGCACAACGCCGGATTGCTACGGGTTAATTTTAATGAATCCGCGGCCTTTGAGGATTTCCTGCTGACGTCACTGCGCCTTTGGTCCATGCGCTAACCTTGACCGATGGTTTTCCGCATCCCTCTCATTTCCCGCGAGATTTTCTAGGATTATACGGCCAGCAGTTGTCGAACGAACTCCGCGCGTTGCTCAACGTGGGGATTGTGCCCTGCATCAGGAATAATCGCGATGCGCGCCTGGGGGAAATGGCCTAAAACAAGCTCGTGATCACTCGGGGG
>CAIVJE010000187.1 GCA_903906135.1 uncultured Verrucomicrobiota bacterium
ACCCAACCCCCTGCTCCACCCAAGTTGAGTGATAGGCATCCGTGTTAACGTCATATTTTTTTTGATAGCCAGTCATGTGACACTGCGCACACATCGAGTTCCAATTCATACCGCGCCCCGTCCAGTGGCCCCACTCACCGACCTGTCGTTGCTCCGTGCCAAAGACATTAAACCATTCCTTTTTGGCGATGTCGTAAGCCAACTCATGCGGTTGCCAACGGCCACCAGCGGCGGCCAACAATGGTTGCCATAATGGTTTATTCCCCAGTTTGAACGCGGGCGCGGCGTCTGCCCCAACCCCGATCGGCGGGTGAAAAGCCGCGAGTGCGGCCGTCTCAGCCAGCGGATCGAGCAAGCCATTAGCCAAGGCGTGATCCGTGCCACTCCAGGCGGTGTGTTGGGCGGCGTGACACTCGCGACAAGAGCTTGACGTCTGTGTGACCGCCGCCGCCACGGCGATGGGGGCGATGGGGGCCGACACGGTGGGACGGCAACCCGTGAAGGCTGGCGTCAATAAAATGACGCTGATCACGCTCACCCCTCCGGCGACCCGGGACAGAGAGTGGAGAAAGAGAAAGTAAACTCGCTGCACAGCTATGAAATAATTCCTAAGGACAGTCTTCGAAGCAAAACTTTCTTCAAGAAACAGAGCAAATATTTGCCCCATATGCCTCATGAACGAGGCCAGCTTGCTTAACGATACGGATAAATTCTCGCTCGTACTTCCTCCCCGAGTTCACGATTTTTACCCCTCATGAGATCACCCCTCGTTGCTCTTTTCACCCTTGGACTGTGCAGCCTTGCCGGTTGGAGCGCGGAACGTCTCATGCTCAATTTCAATCCTGATTGGAAGTTCATCAAAGCAGATCCAACTGGGGCGGCCACTCCCCGTTTTGATGATTCTACCTGGACCACCGTCTCCACGCCGCACACCTACAACGATACCGATACCTTTGATAATTGGTCCCTGGCCGGTCATCGCGGTGAGCAAGAACAATGGAGCGGTCGGACCTGGTATCGGAAAACTTTCGCGGCGCCCGACTCCTGGCAGGGCCGCAAAGTCTTTATCGAATTCGAAGCCGTACGCCAAGTAGCCGAGGTTTATCTCAACGGACATTTACTCGGGACCGCGAAAGGGGGCTTCACTCCGTTCGGTTTCGATCTAACCCCCTACCTGAAAATTGGCGCATCCAACTTAATCGCGGTCATGGCAGACAACCGCTTCATGAAGGATCCGCTCGATCCCAGTCTAGCGCCACAAGCTGCCACCAATGAGAAGACCCACCCGAACCTCGCGCAGCTTTCGAAAAAGCTCATGGAGAAAATCCCCGCGACTCTAGCGGAATTGCAGGCCGATCAGATTCCATGGAATAACCCGCACTGGCACCCCGCGCACGGTGGCATTTATCGTAATGTACGCCTCATTGTTACCGATCCGCTGCACATCACCCTGCCGCTCTACAGTTTTCTCCAGACCGAGGGTCCCTACGCTTACGCGACCGACATCACCGAAAAGTCGGCGCAGGTGAGTCTCACTGTGCCGGTCCGCAATGAACGCCTCAGCGCCGTTAACCTCTCAGTCGAAGCCATCGTGCGCGATGCGCGCGGTGAGCCGGTGTTAACATTTGTCGAGACTAAGAGCATCCCATCGGGGTCAGCGCTAATCTTCAGCTTAACTGGACGCCTCGCCTCACCTCGCCTCTGGGAGCCCGCCTATCCGCATCTGTATAGCATTGCGGTAGAATTGCGCGTCGACGGACAGCGTGTTGATCACACTTCCGTCCCGCTCGGGATACGCGCTATTCGCTGGGATCCCAACGCTGGTCTTTTCGTGAATGGCGCGCACGTAAAACTTCACGGTTGGGGCCAGAAAGCCACCAATGAGTGGCCCGGTCTCGGCGCCGCACTGCCCGATTGGTTACAAGCCTTCACCCTGCAACTCATGAAAGATGGCGGCGGTAACTTTGTTCGCTGGGGCCATGTCCCCGGTGGACCGGCGCAAATTAAAGCGGGCGACCAACTCGGCATCATTGCGGTTCAACCCGGTGGGGACGGCGAAAGTGACACCATCGGCGGGGCCTGGGCCCTCCGCGTGGCTAACCAACGCGACGTTCTGATCTATTACCGCAACCATCCCTCAATTTTTATCTGGGAAGGCGGCAACCAAAAAGTCTCCCGCGCCCATGCCGCGGAATTACGCGGCCTTATGGATAAATATGATCCCCACGGCGGTCGCGTCTACACCCACCGGCGCGCCGATGCCATCACGGCTGAATTCATGGACGTCGGCATCGGCACCGAGGGCGGCCGCGAGATCGCCCGCTTACCGGTGATCGAAGGTGAATATAATCGAGAGGAATCTCCCCGCCGCATCTGGGACCATGACTCTCCCCCAAATTTCGGCTACCCAGAAGCGAAAGGTCAGACCTACCAGCTTACCTCCGAGCAATTCGCGGTTAATGAAGTTAGCCATTATGTTAAAAAACTTGGGGCGGCTAATCATGCCGGCGGCGCCAACTGGATTTTCTCCGACACCACCAGCGGGGGTCGCGTCGGGGTCGAAGTGGCTCGCACCAGCGGCGAAGTCGATGGCGTCCGTCTGCCGAAAGAAGCCTATTACGTCACCGCCGCCATGTTTCGTGACGATCCGCAGGTGCACCTGATCGGTCATTGGTCCTATCCGGCGGGAACGAAAAAAACCATCTACGTCGCGTCAAATGGCGATGACGTCGAGCTGTTCCTCAACGGCCAATCAGTCGGGCACGGGAAACTTACCAATCAGTATCTTTTCACCTTTGAAAATATTGCTTTCGCGCCGGGTGAACTCTCGGCCGTCGCGTCTCGCGCGGGAAAAATAATCGCGACTGCACGAAAACATACCGTGGGCGCCGCAGTCGCACTGCGCCTCACTCCGTTGGTTGGCCCCGGTGGAGTCATCGCTGACGGCGCAGACATTGCGCTCTTTGACATCGAAGCCATCGATGCGCACGGCGACCGCGTGCCTACTTTTCAACAGCGGGTAGATTTTGAATTTTCTGGCCCGGGCACCTGGCGCGGTGGCTACAACAGCGGAAAAATAAATTCGATCAATCAGCTCTATCTGGATCTGGAGGCCGGCATTAATCGCGTCGCGGTGCGGGCCGGTCGTTCGCCAGGCAAATTGACGCTCACTGCCCGTAGCGCGGGTTTAGCGAGCGCCAGCGCTGTTATCGATACTCGAGCTTATACCGGTGAGTTGCCCTTGCTGCCTCCGAG
>CAIVJE010000188.1 GCA_903906135.1 uncultured Verrucomicrobiota bacterium
ACCACTTTCTGGTCTGAAGCGAGCGGCGGCAGGTGGCTTGACCCGGACCCACGGCTCTCGCGATACTCAGCCGATGAGCCAGACCACGTCCGCCCCACCTTCTAATCAAGCTGAGCCCGTCCCCGGCGCGGTTTTGCAGGTGCTGCTGACCTTGAGTGCGGCGCACATGCTCAACGATATTTTACAGGCCTTGCTGCCGGCTATTTATCCGCTGCTGAAGGATTCCTATCATCTGAGCTTCACGCAAATCGGGCTGATCAGTCTGACCTATCAAGTAACCGGTTCATTGCTGCAGCCCGTCGTGGGCTTCTACACCGATCGTCGGCCCAAGCCCTACTCATTGCCGATTGGCATGACGGTGACGTTGATCGGTTTGATTGTGCTTTCGCAGGCTAATAGCTTTGGACTGCTCTGCATTTCCGCCGCGACGGTGGGTATTGGCTCCTCGATCTTTCATCCGGAGGCCTCCCGCGTGGCCCGCATGGCCTCGGGCGGTCAACATGGCTTTGCCCAATCACTTTTTCAGGTGGGAGGAAATTTCGGTACGTCGCTCGGACCGCTGTTAGCTGCCGCCATTATCATCCCGCGTGGGCAGGGGCATATTTTGTGGTTCACCGGATTGGCCATAATCGGGATCATGATTTTAACCCGCATCGGTGGTTGGTATCAGCGAAATCTGGCCCGGTTAGTCACAAAGCCGCGGGCGACGGGCGCCGCCGGGTTGCCGCGGCTTTCTTCGCGGCAGGTTGTCATCGCGCTCGGCATCTTGGTGGTGCTGATTTTCTCGAAGTACTTTTATCTGATCAGTCTGACGAATTACTATACGTTTTACTTAATCGATAAATTTGCAGTCTCGGTACAGGCCGCGCAGGTTTATCTTTTCGTATTTTTATTCGCGGTCGCTGCGGGGACGATCATCGGTGGGCCGGTGGGTGATCGGATCGGGCGCAAGCGAGTGATCTGGATTTCGATTTTAGGGGTGGCCCCATTCTCGCTCGCGCTCCCGCACTTTGGGCTCACGGGTACAGTGATTCTGACGGTGTTTATCGGGCTGATTCTCGCCTCCGCTTTCTCGGCGATTTTAGTCTATGCGCAAGAATTGGTGACGGGTAATGTGGGGTTAATTGCCGGTCTATTTTTTGGGTTAGCTTTTGGCGCGGCGGGCATTGGCTCGGCGCTCTTAGGGCGATTGGCCGATCACACGAGTATCGGCTATGTTTTTACGGTAAGCGCCTTTTTCCCCCTGCTTGGGTTGCTCACGGCTTTCCTGCCGGAAGTCGATACCAAGAAAAAATCCGGCGCGCGCTGACGGTCTGCGCAGGCTGCGGTTAAGCGGTGATTTGCTTTTGGCGACCGCCGGCCTTTAACTTCTATCCATGACGGTCACTAAACTTCTGCACACACGACTCCGCGTTAATGATATCGAGCAATCGGTAAAATTTTATGAGCAGGCCCTTGGGCTAATTGCGACCCGACGGCATACTTCGCCTCGGGGCGCGCAGTTAGTGTTTTTGGCCACACCTAATAGTGATGAAGAAATTGAATTGTGCCAAATGCCCGCCGGCGCTGTCCCCGTGGTGGTGCAGCCCGATTTAATGCACCTCGCTTTTGAAGTGGCCGATTTAATGGCCTTCGCGGCCGCTTTACAGGCGAAAGGCTACGCGTTAAGCGATGGCCCGACGCGGACGAGCAGTGGCTCGATCATTGCATTCATTGATGCGCCCGAAGGTTACGAAATCGAATTGATCCAGCGCGCTCGCTGAGTCGGCGTCGCTGGGGTAAATCTAACCACCACGCTCTGTACCGTTACGTTGATTGGTCGGGTCCGTTCTCTCGGGCAACCGTGCGCCCCGCCAGTTTATTTGGCTGCGGTATCAGCGGAAGAAGGGCGGCCAAATTTACGTTCCCACGAAAAGAGATATTGTTGCGCGAGGCCGGCGAGGGGACCGAAATGGGAGCGGCCAAACTGCGCGATCTGCGCGGGTTTCCAGCCGGTGAGTTGATAGCGGCGTTCAAGTGACTGGAGAATCCACGTGTCGACGGGGAAGGCGGCAAGTTGGCCTGCGCCGAATAAGAGCACACAGTCCGCTACTTTTTCGCCCACTCCCGGCAGAGTTAAGAGGCGGGCCTTCGCCGCGGCATAGGGTAGCTGCTCAGTTTCTTCCAGCCAGCCAGGACGGGCCGCGATATACTGGGCGGAGGCATGAATATATTTTGCTCGGAAGCCAAGCAGGCAGGCCCGTAGGTCAATTTCAGAAACAGCGGCGAGTTCTGTCCAGGTGGGGAGGCGGGGCGGCAGCGTGGACGCCACGGGTGAGGCGGCCCCATGACGCTCAGCGAGCAGAGCCACCATTTGTTTTATCTGTACGATTTGCTTGGTCGCGCTGCAGAGAAAGCCGAGCAGGGTCTCACCCAAAGGCTGGCGCAAGATGCGTAGACCAGGGAAAGCCGCGAGGCAGCGGGCGAGGTGTGGGTCACTGCGCCACGGGAGCGAGTCGACGAGCGCGGCGCCGTCAAGATCAAGGCCGAGATAGCGCGGCAAAGCCTTCGCGGTGGCGGCGTAGTGGGTGG
Source organism: uncultured Verrucomicrobiota bacterium (assembly GCA_903906135.1). Classification (GTDB taxonomy): domain Bacteria; phylum Verrucomicrobiota; class Verrucomicrobiia; order Opitutales; family Opitutaceae; genus Lacunisphaera. Next base: position 2,572 of record CAIVJE010000188.1, read on the forward strand.
CCGGGGTGCGCCATTCAAGTTGATGATGATTGAGCCGTAATTGGGCGACATGCTCGGACCAGGTGCCGGTCCAAATTTCGGAAATTTGAGATGAAGTCACGGCCTCGCGTCGCCAGCGAAATGCTTGCCCCCCATCTAGCGTTTCAGCGAGAACTTCGGCTGATGGCTGCCAGCCAGTTAAGCCCTGCCAATCGGACCAGAGAAATTTGGGCGACACAGGAGGTTCGTCAGCGCGTTGGGCGCAGTTAAGGGCTCGGGGGTTTTTCCCAGAGATAACTTTTATCGGTGGCGAGTACCCGACCATCAGAAGCGGTCAGCGTGAGTTTCCACGCGACCGGATTAATTTTCGGGCCAGGCCAGTCGCGGCCGGTGAGGCCAAGATTGAGGACGGTGGCGCCAGATTTTAATTCCGGGGTGAAGGTAAATTCAGTCGTGGGCTGGCCGCTAGGCATGATCAGCTGAATTCGGCAGCGCACCGTCGCTGGCGCCCCGGCGTTAGTCAGGCGGAGGAGAAAATAATAGCCGCCGCGCTGGTCAGGTTGGCTGCGAATCAGGACTTCGCCATGAGTGTTTTCCTGACGATCAAAATATTCCGAGATGTGCTTAAACGAGGCCGCCTCGCGCCAACCTATGAAGGTGCGAATAATCTTAATCTCATCAGCGGGTCCAGCGCTGGTCTCGGCTGATAAGAGAATCGGGCGGGCGAGCAATCCAGTTACGAATAAAAGAAGAAGGCGGAAGATCACGCGAGCAGGGTGTGGTTAGGGATTTTGGAGGTAAATCTTTTTGTATTGGTGAAAACCCAGCAGAGCGGGCTCCCAGCCTTGCACAGCGGGATGAATTAAAAAAGAGCGGACGCCAAAAAAAATGGGGGCGATGGGCGCCTCCGCGAGCAGGAGGGTTTCCGCCTGTTGTAATAATTCATAGCGCGCTGACGGCGCAGGCGTAAGCGCGGCTGCAGTGATGAGTTGGTCGTAGGCGGGGTGGGCCCAGCCCGTCCAGTTATTACTCCCGGGCCCCACAAACATATCGAGAAAGGTTATGGGATCGACGAAATCACCCACCCAGCGCGCGGTGGAAATAGCGTAGTTAAGGGTCTGTTGATTTTGTAACCACGTTTTCTGTTCTACGGGAGTAATCGTTATAGTAATACCGAGCTCGCGTTGCCACATGGCTTGAATCGCTTCGAGAATTTTGCCGTGGAGTTCGTCGTTACGGATCTGCACGTCGAGTTTAGGGAAGCCTTGGCCACCTGGGTAGCCCGCGGCGGCGAGGAGGCGGCGCGCTTCGGCAAAATCATCGGGGATCTGCGCGCGGGCAGTGTAGCCAGCGCAGTTGGGTGGGGTGTAATGATGGGCGGGGCGGCGACTACCGCGGAGGACATTGCGCGTCAGGGAATCCCGATCAAGGGCCCGGGCGAGGGCGGCCCGCACCAACGGTTGGTCCAAGGGCGGGCGCGTTACATTGAAGCGCAGAAAAAAAGTTTCCAGAAACGAATCGAGGCGTAGCTGGTCAGGATGATCGCGCCGATAGCCGTCCACTTTGGCTAAGGGTAATTCGTAACTTAGGTGCAGCTGGCCGGCCCGGAAATTGCGCTCATCCACATCCATGTTTTCAGTCGGATAAAAAATGATGCTATTCAGGCGGGTGCGCTCGGCGTCCCAGTAGCGTGGATTTTTAGTGGTGACGAGCCGCGCGTTGGGGACCCAGGCGCTGAGGACAAAAGGTCCATTGCCGACCAGATTGCCGGGACGCGTCCAAGCCGTGCCGCGCTGATCGAGTCGCCCAAATTTTTGCACAACGCGTGGGTTGATGGGAAACCACGGTGGTTGCGCGGTGAGGGCCGGCAGGAAAGGGGTGGGGCGTTCCAAGGTGATGACGAGGGTGCGGGCATCCGGTGCGGCGAAGCCCAAGGCCGCGGGATCGGTGAGACGTCCCGCATTGAAGGCGGCGGCATTTTTAACGGGGAAAAGCAGGTACGCGTATTCAGCGCCAAGGGCGGGCGCGAGGGTCCGTTGCCACGCCAGCAGAAAATCAGTCGCGGTGAGGGGTTCGCCATTAGACCACTGGAGGTTGGGGCGCAGGTGAAAGGTGTACTGCAGGCCATCCGGGGAGACTTCCCAGCTTTCGGCGGCCGCGGGTACGGCTTGGGAAGTTTTTTCATCGAGGGCACACAGGCCTTCAAACAAAGCGAGGGCGATGCATTGGTCGGTGAATGCCGTGATCGTTTGGGGGTCGAGATCTTGGGGCTCAGCGCCATTGCCAAGATGGAGTGTGCCCGAGTTCACCCCGGCCGCGGCCAAGGTGTCGTGGCGGGCACAGCTCGGAGCAAGGAGGGCGCTGGCGACGACGCCCAAGGCGACCAGGGTTGGGCGGCCGACCGCTAGGAAGAGGCGGGAAAGCGAGGGGCAACGACTGAACATGGGGGCAATTAAAGTGGTAAATCGACGGGCGGCAAGAAGCACGATGGGGCCCAGCGAAGCGATGGCGCGAGCCAGCGGATGTTTACTCGACCCGGGGAATAATTTTTATGACGGTGAGGACTGGCCTTTTCAAACTTAGCATGAACTACCGTCATCACTACCACGCGGGCAATTTCGCCGATGTCTTCAAGCACGTCTTGCTGCTGCAGTTGGTGCGCGCCATGCAGCGCAAGGATAAGGGCATGCTTTACCTTGATACTCACGCTGGCCGGGGTGGGTATGATTTATCCGTGACCTCCCTTTTGCCCGATGGTCGTTCGCGCGAGCCCGAGTTTCCAGCCGGAATCGGTCGCTTATGGGCGGCCACGCCACTGCCGCCCGCGCTGGCTGATTATCTCGACTTAGTGCGGCGTTTTAATGATCGGCATGGCGCTACGGGAGCGGAGCTTAAATTTTATCCCGGTTCACCGTGGATCGCGAAGCTGCTGCTGCGGCCCCAAGATCGCATGGCGCTGTGCGAATTGCGGCCGGATGATGCGGAAGCGCTTGATTTTGAATTTGCCCGTGAGTCCCGCGTCACGGTGCAGGCGATTGATGGTTATACTGGTCTCAAGGCGATGCTCCCGCCGTTAGAGAAACGGGCCCTGGTGCTGATCGATCCCCCGTTTGAAAGCAAAGCCGAGTTTGTCGGTATTATTCGGGGGATCGGCGATGCGCTGCGGCGGATGCCTAGCGCGGTGCTGGCGGTTTGGTATCCCATTACCGAGCGAGCGCGGGCGGATGAATTTCATTATGCGGTCCGGACTTTCGCGACGCCCGCCTTGGTGGCTGAGCTAATGATCGCCGGAGAAAGCTCAGATGTGCGCATGAAAGGCTGCGGGCTATTGGTGCTTAATCCCCCCTGGAAAATTGAGGCAGAGATCCGCGAAGTGCTCCCGGAGTTGGCCGAGCGGCTCATGGTTGAGGCCGGCGGCGCGGCCCGCTGTTGGTGGCTGGTGCCAGAGCAGTGAAGCGGGTCGCCCGAAAAATACCCCTACCGGCGCTGTGCTATTCAGCTAAAACTAGCTGAGTGATTCAGGCGCGGACGGACCGCCGCGCGAGGCGCGTGGTAGTAAAGGGCAACATATCTAAAGCCGCGCGGGGATTCGCGAGGGTGGGCGCCTTGAAGACGGGTTGATTCCACAGAACATCACGATGCCGGCCCGCGCGAGGCGTGGTAGCGGCAGGAGTCGAGGTCGGCGCAGCGTGGCGGGCGGGCTGATGAGGGAAATAGGTCATGGTGTGCTTAGGAAGGGCTGGGTCAGAGCCATCTTTAATCAGAGCCGTTAAGTCATCGGATTGTTCCAGATAAAAATAAGAAAATTATGCGGGGCCCCTTCACCTGAGTAGGAAATGAACAGCCGGGCCCTCGGGGTGCTTGCAGGGCTTAAGGGCCTCGGCTTAGCTGCGCGGATGAAATCGATGACTGATGCCAAGACGACCGTAGCTGAATTGCGGGCCCGCGTGCTAGCGTTTGTCCATGAGCGCGACTGGGAGCAATTCCACTCGCCCAAGAACCTCAGCATGGCGCTGGCGGCCGAGTCGGGGGAATTGATGGAGCATTTCCTCTGGAGCGACTCTCCCGCTTCGCAAGCGGTGGCGCAGGATCCAAAGAAGCGTCCTGCCATTGAGGCCGAGATTGCCGATGTGGTAATTTATGCCCTGGAATTTGCCAATATCTGCGGCATCGATCTGGCGGCAGCCATCGAAACCAAGATGGCTGCTAATGCGAAAAAATATCCGATCGAGAAAGCGCGCGGCCGCTCTGATAAATACACGGAACTCTGAATCGATTGGCCCCACTAGCCCCCGCCGGAGGGCTCAGCTGCTTGCTCGGGTACCTGGCCGCTGGCAAAAATTGCTAAACGAAAAAAGCCAACCTCGCGGTTGGCCTGAGCTGGGTGAACCCCGACGGCGTTACGGCGGTGCCGGTGCCGTCGGGTCAGTAATCGCGATTAAGCGGCGCCGCCGAAGCTGACGTAATCGTCAAAATCCAGGAGATCCGCGAACGAACGAATATCATCGCGGGCAGATTTATGGCCCTTGAGCACGCTAGCGACCCATTCATGGCCATCGGCACCACCGGGACCATTGAGTTCCAGCCAGGCAGACCAGGCGGCGATCTCGTGGGGCTGATGCTTGGTTTGAGTGCTGACCCAAGCCAAAATTTCTACGTCAGTTTTGCCGGTCTTAATTTCGGCCAGCATCGCGGCATGATCGATGCCCGTGAATCCAAAAAAGGCTTCATCGAGTGGGCAGTTGTAGTGATATTCGCCACCTTTATTGGCGATTACGGCGCGGGCCTTGTCGAGTAAACGGCAGAGGTGCGCGTAGCCGCCGAGGCGAACGCGGAGACTACGAGGCGGGTGTTCAGTGAGGTCAGGTTTACGATAGTTAATCATAGGTTGTTGGATTAAAGAGAGGGGATACGTGCGCCGCGATGGCAAGCGCAACCGGGCCGGCAGGCGGCGACGGGGTTGGTGCTGGGCTTTTTTTCGCTGATGCCCATCAGGCCATAGCCACCAATAATCACCCGTTTGATTGGTTCCCCCGTGTCGGGATGCTGAACCAGGGGGGCGTCCTTCATGCTCTGCACCAATTCAAAGCGGCGGGGGGCCTCACCCTCCCGCTGGTTGATGGTTTCATAAACATAGGTGGCCATGGCAGAGTGGAGGCCCAGAAAAGGTAATAATCGAGCAAAGGCAAGGGGGCCCTACGTAACAATTGTCGTCCGTCGTCAATTCGTGCAATCTGGGTCAATGAAAACGACGCTGACGCTCGAACGATTTTATGTGCTTCCGTGTTGTCTGCTGCTGCTGAACCTTTGTAACGAGATCATCGCCTACAAGGCTCGCCTGATTGACGATGCGATGTTGCGTACACTTTTTATTATTGGGCTCGTGCTCTTTGGTTCATCACTGGTGGCTTTGGTGATTGCGCCCGGGGTGGTTTGGGCGGTGCACGCCCTTCGTCGCACCAGCCGGTCGCAGGCGGGCAGTTTCGGTGAGGCGGCCTTTCTCGTTGGTTTGGGCGCGCTTATTTTTTGGGTTTATTACCGTAACTACCTTTTGGGGACCCAAAGTATCTTACCGCCGGCGTGGCGAAACGGTAGTCACTAGCCCATGGGGCTGCCGATCGGGGATCAAAGACTGGCGGGCAGTTCGAAGCGCTGCACGGTGCGGACCGCCACTTCGAGGACGACGGTCCGACCGATGGGCTGGTCTACCAGGAGTTCGAATAAATCGCTGCCGCGTTTCATCCCGCCTTTCATCGCCGTTACCTTGCGGCCGTTAATCTTCAGGATTTCATCCCCCCGTTTGAGTCCCAGTTCCGCCGCCGTTGAACCAGGGCTGACCTCTTCGATATAAACATGGTCGATGCTCTGCGTGGACTTATTCCAAGTGGCGACGATGCCGATGCCATAATTGCACACGGCGTTACTTTTCACTTCCAGCTTTGGTAGAGTGATCGTCGCCTCGGGCGCAGGGGATTCCGCCGGTCCCGGGTTGGCCCCGAGGCTAACCAGTAGCCATGCCCCAATGCAGGAATGCAGGATATATTTTCTCATGGCAGGTTGCACAAAATTAAGCGGCGGTAGCGGTAATTATTTTCGCCCAGATTTTTTTGCCGCGGCCGCGATTTCCTCGGTCAGATTCTGGGCGCGGCGCTCGGCGGCCAAGCTGAGGGTAAGGCTGGTCCGCGCTTTAATATAAGCTGCGCGCGATTGGGCCTCCGGTAGACCTGCCTGGGCGGCCACCAGAAACCAGGCCAGCGCTTCGGTGTCATTTTTTGTGACGCCTTCGCCTTGAACGTACATGATGCCCAATCGATCTTGGGCGGCGGCCAAGCCTTGGTGGGCAGCGCGCTGACACCATTGCGCAGCTTGCACGAGATCTTGGGGAACGCCGTCGCCTTGGGCTAAGATGAGCGCGAGATTAAGTTGCGCGGCGGCGACGCCTTGTGCGGCGGCCAAGCCCAACCAGCGAGCCGCTTCGGCCCCATTTTTTGGCACCCCTTCATCTCCGCTGACAAAGAGGAAGCCAAGCTGGCTTTGGGCCGCGGGATTGCCGTGAAACGCCTTGGCCGCTATTTGATCAAAGGCGGTATCGGCGGTTCCAATTTCTCCCATCGGCCGCTGGTAAATCATCGGCAGATATTCCCCAGTGTAAGTGCGCTGCCAAAAATTTCCCGTGGCTCGATAGGTCGCTAAATTGGTGAACGTATACTGGTAGCCGGCGACGCGAATCATCTGCGGCGGTCGATCCGGAAAGGGGTTCCCCGCAAACAGACTGAGGACCTGCGGGTTTTGGGCCAAAAGCTGCGCGGCAACCAAGCGATACAGCGTCGTCGGCTTGTCGCGGGTCGCGAATTGAATTTGGAGGGTGGCCTCGAAGCGGGGGAAGCGGGGCGCAATAAATCCGCTGATGTGATCCAAGCGTTGGGGAAAGTAACGGAATTCATAGGGCCGCCACGTCTGGCCGCCATCATTTGATCCAATAAATTCGGCGATGACATGCTGCAGATCGAGGCGAGCGTAGAGTTGATAGGCATTGACGCTGCCGAAGCCGTCAAAAATAAATTTCAAGGGGCGCGAGATTGCATCCAGTACTATATTTCGCGGCATGGAGGCCGCCTGGCCAAAGGCGATAATGGATAGATAAAAATGGGCCCATAAGGCGATGCTCAGGGAGTGTCGCTGCCAGGCCGGCGCCGGGGTGGGCCACGTTTGGTGGGCCGCGGAGTTGGCTAGATATTGGGCGAGTGCTGGTCGCCGGAACCAACGGGCGGCGGCGGTCAGCATTTGGTCATCAAAGAGGAGTAGGCCGAGCGCGATCGAGGCCGTGTTGAGCCAACCAAAATTACAAGTCAGCTGAATGCCCGCTTGCAAAGCCAACCAGAGCCAGAACGCCCACCAGCGTCCCCGCCGGCCGGCGAATACGGCGAGGAGCGGGGCCACTAACTCAGCGGCAAAAGTTAACATCGCCTCCCCCACGTGCCAGAAATGCGGCAACTGATGATCGAGGTAACCCAAAATAGTGGGGCAGGGGGCGACCTCATAGAGCGTATCCATGGCCGAGAGATTGGCCCAGTGGGGATCGCCGCTCAGGATTTTCGCGAGGCCCGATTCAAACATCACGCGGAACAGCAGCCAGCGAACCATGAAAATTACCAGCGGGCGCGGCGGCGAAGCCGCCCCAATCCCTGGGCGAAATCCGGCGGGAGCGAAGGGAATGCAGAGCAGGGCGACCTCCAACATGAGCCAGTCAACTTGGGGGTCGGAAAAAATCAGCCAGCCACGAGCAAACGAAAGCAAGCTGAGCCAGCACCCCAAGAGCGCTAGCCGCGGGAGCACGTTAGCCAGTAAGGCAATCGCCGCGAACAGGCCGCCCCACTGGACGGCTTGGATCATAGCGGGACTAGAGCTGAGCCAAAAAAGAGTCGGCGCTTTCAGAAAGGACTCCCACGCCGTCGGCTGGGCAGAACGCAATTGAGCCATCACGTCCAGCAAAGGCACGAGGCCGTGGGGTCCAATCAGGGCGGCACTTTCATTAATAATCCCCGAAAAAATGATGATAAAAACTACACCCACCGCGCGCAGTAAAATCCAGCGCGGCCAAAGATAAGTCGCTTCGCCACCGTAGCCGGAAAAATCTTTTACCTGTCGCCACAACTGGGCCACGGCCGGTCGCAAGAGCTTGGGGTTGCCCGTCATGAGTAAGGGGAAGCGAGACGAATTTAAAACCGTGAGTCAAGAATCGGTCAGGCGCTCACCGCTGGATGTGATCGTTCGACGAATTATACGTGGGTCAGCGCGGCCCGCGGCGGCTCGGAGGCCTAAAAATAAATGATCCGCGGCGGCTCAATCCCGTCCGCGGGTCATTAACTTTTAAAAAGTTTTTCGCAGGATTACGGTTCCAAGCGCGCATCATTCCTCGCCTGTGAGGCAGTGCTATCCGCCCACAGCTGGCGCGTCACTTTAAGTAAAACATAACCACTCACGACAAACCCAGCCGTGAGCATCCAGGCCATGCGCAAACGCGAAGGGTCACCCGATGAGTACAGAAAATTCCCGATCGCAAAAAGTGATGACCAAATAACGGCGCAGCCCGCGATCCAACCGACAAACGCGGCGCCACTTCGATTTTCGATCGCAACTTCTTCATCTGATACCCCGGCGGCGGCGCGGACCGCCGTCCAACCCGGGCCTGCCGGTTTCACTTTGCGATAAAATGAAATCAAGGTGGCTGGATCTGTTTGTGGTCCGACAAAGGCGGTGATCAGCCAAGCGAGGGTCGTCAAGCCGACCTGCACCATCGTGACTGCGGCAAAATCCGCTTTGGTCATCACCAGAGGAACGACCAACGAAGTCACCAGTGACATCACCATCGCCACAATTTCGCACCAGGCGGTGACCCGCCACCAAAACCAGCGGGCGATGTAGATCAGGCCGGTGCCCGCACCAATTGAGAGCAAGATTTGAAAAGCTTGCTGAGCCGAGGACATTGTTAAGCTAAGCAATGCCGCGACGACATAGAGCAAGATAGTCGAAAGCCGCCCCACGTTAACGTAATGTGCTTCAGTGCCGGTTTTTTTAATAAAGCGCCGATAGAAATCGTGTACCAGGTAGGATGAACCCCAATTCAGGTGGGTCAGGATCGTCGAAGAATTAGCCGCCAACAGCCCACCGATCATCAAGCCGACAAAGCCCACGGGAAGAAACTTCAGCATCGCGGGGAAAGCCGAATCATGCCCGATCATGGCGGCATCTGCGTTCGGGAAGGCCGATTTAATTGAGGCCAAATCGGGGTAGACGATGATGGAACAAAGCGCGGTAATGATCCAGGGCCATGGGCGCAGGACATAGTGGGCGATATTGAAGAACAGCGTTCCGCCCAGAGAGTCCTTTTCTGACTTCGAGGCCAACATCCGCTGAGCGATATACGAACCGCCCCCGGGCTCCGCGCCGGGATACCAATTGGCCCACCAACTGATGGCGATGGGCATGATGAAGATCATGAGGGCCAATTCTGACATCGTGAAATTGGGCAACAGATCGAGGATGGGCTGCCCGTTCCCATTGGCCGTCGACATCGTCGGGACGCCATCGGTAGTCACCACTTGCTGGGTCGAGAGTTTTTCGACTAAGGCTTTCAAGCCGGCCCAGCCGCTAGCTTCGCCCACTAAGCGCCGGCCCACTTCGACCAGCGAAAACCAAGCGGCCGCAAAGACGGCGGTCATTTTAATAAAGAATTGCAACATATCGATCACCAGCACTCCCCACAGTCCCGAGTGAGCGGCAAAGACCACGTTGAGAATACCGCAGAGCACGATCGTCTGCCAGGCGGGCATTCCAAAAAGAATGTTAGCGATTTTGCAGGCAGCGAGGGTGACCATCCCCATAATAAAACAATTAAAAAACAACCCTAGGTAAACGGCCCGAAATCCGCGCACCACGGAGGCCTCTTGGCCGGAATAGCGGTGTTCGTAGAATTCCAAATCCGTCATCACGCCGGATCGGCGCCACAGTCGCGCGAAGAAAAAAACGGTTGAGACCCCGGTCAGCACAAACGCCCACCACTGCCAATTGCCTGCCACGCCATACTTGCGCACCTGCTCCGTCACCCAATTGGGGGTATCCGAAGAAAACGTTGTCGCCACCATCGATAGGCCAGCCAGCCACCACGGAACGGAGCGGCCGGAGGCAAAAAACTCCGAGGTGCTACTCTTGGAGCGTTTGGCGAAAAATAAAGCAGGTACGAAACAAACTAAGATGGTCGCTGCGACGATGAGCCAATCCAGCAGGGTGATATGCATAGATAAACAGGGGTAACTGAGGGGGAAAATTAGATTTTCCGGGGAAGGGGTTGTGGGGAGGGTGCCGCGCGCTACTGATAAATCAAGGCCACATGATTGCTCTGAACTTGGCGCTTAATTTTCGTTCAGAGTCTGGAAATCTCATTCGGCTTACCCCGTGAGGGGCCAGCAAAATTAGTCAGGCTAACCCCACCGCTCTCCGTCGGCAGCTAGGCGGTACGCTTAAAGCCCAGTTGGGCTAGTTTCGTTCTGCAAGATCTGCTCAAGCGTCTGGCGG
>CAIVJE010000189.1 GCA_903906135.1 uncultured Verrucomicrobiota bacterium
ATTCGAGGTCGCCGAGGGTCTGGAAGTCACGCTCTGGGCCGAGAACCCTCTCCTTGATAAACCGATCCACATGAATTTTGACCCCCGCGGTCGGCTGTGGGTCGCCTGCTCACCCGTCTACCCACAAATTGAACCTGGCCAGGCACCCACCGACAAAATCGTTATCCTCGAGGACACCACTGGGCAGGGACGCGCCGATAAAGTTACGCTCTTCGCTAATGACCTCCTCATACCGACCGGCCTGGAGCCCGGCAATGGCGGCGTCTACGTGGCCCAAAGCACTGATCTACTTTTTCTTAAAGATACGGATGGCGACGGCCAAGCTGACGAACGCCGGGTCGTACTCAGTGGATTTGGAACCGAAGATTCGCATCAAAACCTCCACACGCTGCACTGGGGTCCCGATGGGCGCCTCTACATGAACCAGTCCGTGTACACGCGAACCAATACCGAAACGCCCTCCGGCATCGTTCGCCTCAACGCAGGTGGTGTTTTCCGTTTTGATCCCCGCGATCAAAAAATGGAAATCGTCTACCGCGGATGGGTTAATTCATGGGGCCACCAATTCGATCACTACGGCCAATCCTTCTTCACCGATGGGGCTGGTAGTTTTGGCATCAACTGGGGCGTTTCTGGGGCCACTTATTTTACCCTCGGCCCGGCTCGTCGGGTGCTGCAGAGCGTCAGCGTAGGCAGTTATCCCAAATTTTGCGGGCTCGAGATTGTGCACAGCGCCCAATTTCCTAGCGACTGGCAAGGCGACCTCATCACTAATGATTTTCGGGCCAACCGCGTGGTGCGCTTTAAAATCTCTGATCAAGGCGCCGGCTATGTAACTCAGCAGATGCCTGACATCCTGCGCACCACTACTGATTCATTTCGTCCCATCGATGTTAAACTCGGACCTGACGGTGCGCTCTATATCGCAGACTGGAGTAATCCGATTATTCAACACGGCGAGGTCGACTTCCGTGATCCACGCCGGGACAAAGTCCACGGTCGCATTTGGCGCGTGACCGCCAAGGGCCGAGCTCTTCTACCCCGAACTGATCTCACCCAGCTGACCGTGCCCGCCCTGCTTGATCAGCTGCTCTCCCCCAATAATTACCAACAAGCCAGCGCACGCCGCGTGCTCATTGAGCGTGGCGCTGAACGCGTATTACCTGAGCTCGCCCGCTGGACCCTGACTCATGCCACCGAGCCCGCGTTGCTCCAAGCGCTCTGGTTATACCAAGGCTTCAATCAGCCGCAGCAAAATATATTTACCACGTTATTGGCGGCCCATGATCCCGGTATCCGGGCGGCGGCGATTCGGGCCCTACCGCCAGAAATGCCGAACGCCCTGACGCAGCTGGCTCAACTCGTTGCCGATCAAAATCCTCGAGTTCGTTTAGAAGCCGTCCGCGCCTTAGGAAAAATCCCCTCCGTCGCCGCCATGGATCAGGCCCTCACGGTGCTGAATTATCCCATGGATGTTTTTATCGACCATGCCCTCTGGCTGACCGTCAATGAACTAGCCGATCCTTGGCTGGCCGCGGTAAAATCAGGAAATTGGAAAATTACCGGCCGCGAACATTATTTAAGCTTTGCGCTCAAGGCGCTCGAGCCAGCGCGCGCGGCGGAAGTGCTCGGACCGTTACTCGCGCGCCAACCAATTGCCGCCGATGGCTCGGGCCCATGGATTGAACTGATCGGCTCAGCCGGCGAGATGGCTGAACTGCAGCAACTACTCGTCCAAATTAATGCGGGTGGCTTCACTGATGCCGCCACGATTCAAGCACTCGCGGCCCTCAATCAAGCCGCCCGTTTACGAAAAAAAATCCCGGCCGGAGAACTCACCCTCGCCCCTGCATTACTCCAGTCAGGCCATGAGCTCATTCGAATTAATGCCGCTCAACTCATCGGGATATGGAAACTCTCAGCTTTCAACCCCACTTTACTTGAGATCGCCGGCCGCGCGGCCACCTCGCCCGCCGAACGCACGGGTGCCTTGACCGCGTTGCGCGAAATCGGCGGAGAGCAAGTCACGACTGGTCTGAAGCACCTCGTCGGGCAAGCCGCCTCCCCCGCGATTCGTCGTGAAGCAGTGGTGACACTCGCCCTGTTAAATTTACCCGTAGCGCTACCTGACATCCTCGCCGTGCTACAAAAGGCCACCGCACCCGCGGAAGCACAACTCCTCTGGCGCGGTTTGCTTGGTATCAATGGCGCCGGCGATTTACTCGCTCAAGAGCTACCCAAAACAGCATTATCAGTCGAAGCCGCGCGGGAGGGTTTGCGCTTCGCGCGAGAAGGCAATCAGCACCCCGCCCTCGTCCAAGCGTTAACGCAAATCGCCGGACTCGCCGTCTCGACCGTCCCCCTTACGCCCGCTGAACTTCAAACACTCGCCACTAAGGCGCTCGCCCAAGGCGATGCGGTCCGTGGCGAGCAGATTTACCGGCGGGCGGATCTCGCCTGCAGCGCCTGCCACGCCATCGGCGGCGTGGGCGGCAAGATCGGCCCCGATCTCACCAGTATTGGCGCCAGCGCGCCCACCGACTATTTATGGGAATCACTGCTCTATCCGAATTCTAAGATCAAAGAAGGCTATCACGCAGTCGCGATCACCACCCAGAACCAGCAAATCGTCAGTGGAATTATTATCAAAGAAAGCGACCGTGAACTCATCATTCGCAATATCGCGAACCAAGAAATCTCCCTTCCGACCCAAGATATTACGAGCCGAGTGGCGGTGGGCTCGCTGATGCCAGCGGGCTTGCTCGACTCGTTACTTCCCGACGAACGACTCGACCTCATCAAATTTCTCGCCCAACTCGGGAAGCCAGGGAATTACGATGCCGCCAAACGCGATGTCGCCCGTTTCTGGCGCCTCTATCAGGCGACGTGGAAAAATAGTCATCTCGGAGTCGACCGCGTGGCGAAGGGCGACTTTACCCTGCCCGATTGGGTCCCCACTAACTCGCTGGTCAATGGCACCCTACCGAGCGAGGTGCTCGCAACCGTTTATCTTAAGCATGAGCAAGCCCGCGGCCTCTTCGCCGCCACACGCTTCCAATCACTTAAAAAGGGCGCAACGACCTTCACCCTCGTCGGAGCGGTTGAAAGCATCTGGCTTAACGGTCAGCCGATTAAGCCTGGCGCTCAATTCACCATCGAAACGAACGTAGGGGTAAATACTTTGGTGTGCCGCTTTCCGGCTTCAGTGTATCCGGCTGCGATTAAACTCAGCTCACCCGACGTGATTTTCTTGGCTGATTAAACGCGTAGCTACTGGGCTTCCGCTTGAGCGACAATATCGGTACCGACTAATTTGCTCCAAGCCCCGAGCAATTGGCGCGTCACTGGACCCACCTCACCATTGCCAATAGTCAGGCCATTGAAACGCGTGGCCGGCATGATACAGTACGGTGTACTCGTGAAGAACACTTCATCCGCGGTCGCCAGATCATAAGGCTGCAAGCAGCATTCCGAGATGGGGATCTGTAGGGACCGCGCCAATTCTAGCACAGTTTGGCGACTGATCCCCGCTAAACAGTTGGCGGTGGTTGGCGTACGTAATTGCCCATCCGTTACGGCAAAAATATTGCCCCCTTTATTTTCTGATACGTGACCATGGATATCGAGAATGACCACTTGCGCTTCCGGATCCACCAAGCGCGCCTCTTGATCAACCAGCGTATAAAAAAGGCGACTGCGATTTTTGATCCGAGCGTCCAAGGATTGGGCGGGAATAGCGCGACTGAAGGAGGTCACCGCGTGACAGCCTTGCGTGTAATATTTTTTCCATCCGCGCAAATCCATGGGACTGTTAAAGATCATGATCGTCGCTGGATTTTTCTGAGCGGGATTCGGTCCGGGCTTGCTTAAGCCCCGTGAAATATTGTGCACAATCCAGTAATCATCGGCGGGTCCAAGCAGGGGCTGGTTAGTCGCCAATAATTTCAGCGTCACGGCTCGCATCTCGGCCAAGGTCATCCCCGGATCAATCCGACAGACTTTTAATGACTGGTAGAGCCGCTTCAGGTGATCATCTAACCGAAACGGTTGATGCCGGAAAGTGCGGGTAGATTCAGTGACACAATCACCCAGCATGATGGCGCTATCAAAAATTGAAATCTTGGCGTCCGCTTCACGTACCCACTCACCGGAAAGATAAACCTGACGTTCGGCGGTCGTATTCATTTTTAAAAAGCGTTAGACTATGGGTTAAGTTCGCATCAGGGCCGCACCGTCACGGCAACGCAATCGCGGAAACATATCACACGCCATGACCAGCCGCCAGGTTCGCGGACATAAAAAAACGCCGCGGACTAATCCGCGGCGTTGGGTAATTAATTAATAACGATAATGTTCGGGCTTGTAAGGTCCCTCTAAGGGAACTCCGAGATACTCCGCTTGCTCCTTAGAGAGCTTGGTGAGTTTCGCCCCAATTTTATCGAGATGCAACCGAGCAACCTCTTCATCCAGATACTTCGGCAAACGATAAACACCGATCTTGTAAGTATCTTTATTCTTCCAGAGATCGAGCTGCGCGAGTGTTTGGTTGGTGAAGCTCGCTGACATCACGAAAGACGGATGCCCTGTCGCGCAACCGAGATTCACTAAACGACCCTCGGCTAACATATAGATGCTGTTCCCGCTCGGGAAAGTATAGAGGTCGTATTGCGGCTTAATGGTCGTGCGTTTCGCATCCGAAGTGTTCAGCCGATCAATTTGGATTTCATTATCGAAATGGCCAATGTTACACACGATCGCTTGATCCTTCATCTTCCGCATGTGTTCGAGCGTGATGATGTCCTTGTTACCCGTCGTCGTGACGTAAATATCCGCCGTGCCGAGGGTGGATTCCAAGGTATTGACCTCGAAGCCTTCCATGGCGGCCTGCAGAGCATTGATGGGATCAATTTCAGTGACGATCACGCGGGCGCCAAAGCCCTTCAGAGAAAACGCCGAGCCCTTGCCCACGTCGCCGTAGCCGCAAACACAGGCAACCTTGCCGGCGATCATGACGTCCGTAGCGCGCTTGAGGCCGTCACCCAGCGACTCGCGGCAGCCGTAAAGATTATCAAATTTTGATTTGGTGACGGAGTCGTTCACGTTAATGGCCGGCACGCGAAGTTTACCCTTCTCCATCATCTGGTAGAGGCGATGAACCCCTGTCGTCGTTTCCTCGGAAACGCCGCGCCACTCCTTAGCCATGGTGGTCCAGCGGCGAGGATCTTCTTTATGCACCCGCTTAAGCACATTTTTAATGACCTGCTCTTCGTGTGAACCGGAAGCGGTGTTGACCCAATCGCTCCCCTCTTCGAGTTCGCAGCCTTTGTGAATCAGCAAGGTAACGTCGCCACCATCATCCACCACGAGCTGCGGACCTTTCCCGCCGGGGAAGAAAATGGCGCGGAGCGTCAAATCCCAGTACTCTTCGAGCGTTTCACCCTTCCAGGCAAAAACCGGCGTGCCCGTCTGGGCAATCGCGGCGGCCGCATGATCTTGGGTTGAAAAAATATTACACGAAGCCCAACGCACATCGGCGCCAAGTTCTTTCAGGGTTTCAATGAGGACGGCCGTCTGGATCGTCATGTGCAATGAACCCGTGATCCGGACGCCTTGCAGCGGTTTAGCGGGTCCGAATTTTTTACGACAGGAAATCAAGCCAGGCATTTCATGCTCGGCCACCGAGATTTCTTTGCGCCCCCAATCGGCGAGGGTGATATCTTTGACGTGAAAATCGTGGCCGGAGCGCGCAGTGGGAGTAGGCATAATGATAAAAAATTATAGATTAACGGAGGGCAGCACGCAGGGCGGCGACTTTGTTGGTTTGTTCCCACGGCAGACCCGCCTTGCCGAAGTGACCGTAATTAGTCGTCGACCGATAAATCGGCCGGAGCAGGTTCAGCTGCTGAATAATTTCCGCTGGCTTGAAGCCAAAAATCTTCGTGACGGCCCGAGCAATTTTCTCATCCGAGACTTTGCCTGTGCCCATCGTGTCAACGTAGACGCTCACCGGATCAGGATAGCCAATAGCATAGGCGACTTGCAGTTCAGCGAGATCGGCCAGACCCGCGGCCACAATATTCTTGGCGACCCAACGGCACATGTAGGCCGCCGAGCGATCGACCTTCGATGGATCCTTGCCGGAGAAAGCACCGCCACCATGGCGGCCCCAACCACCGTAGGTATCGACGATAATTTTGCGACCGGTCAGACCCGAATCACCCTGCGGGCCACCGACCACAAAGCGACCGGTAGGATTAATCAAAAATTGAGTCTTCTTGGTGAGCAACCGAGCGGGAATTACTTTTTTGACCACCTCATCAATTAGGTAGCTTTCAATTTTGCTATGCGAAACATCCGCCGTGTGCTGCGTGGAGATGACGACGTTCTCGACGGCGACAGGCTTGTCATTTTCATAGCGAATTGAAACCTGCGACTTGGCGTCAGGGCGCAACCAGTCAACCTTCCCGCTCTTGCGAATCTGCGTGAGCTTGCGACCCAAGCGATGGGCAAACATCACTGGCGTCGGCATCAGCTCAGGGGTCTCGGTGCAGGCATAGCCAAACATCAGACCTTGATCGCCCGCGCCTTGCTCGGCGGTTTTCTTACCTTTCGCTTTTTTCGCATCAACCCCCTGGGAAATATCCGGCGACTGCCGCGTGAGGTAGTTATTGATGAAAACGGTATCGGCGTGAAACACATCGTCGCTATTGACGTAACCGATGTCGCGAATCGCGGCCCGAACGATCGCTTCATAATTAAGCTGGGCCTTGGTCGTGATCTCACCAGCCAAGATGACCATGTTCGATTTGACCATCGTCTCGCACGCCACGCGACTGGTGCGATCCTGCGCCAAGCAAGCGTCGAGGACGCTATCGGAAATAAGGTCAGCCACTTTGTCGGGATGACCTTCGCCTACTGATTCAGATGAAAATACGAATGTGTTTGCCATAGAGGTAATCGCTAAAAAAAGCCGCCGCGGTCCGTACTGCAAGTAGAATATCAACGTATCTGGATTATATGATATGTATGTAAATAGCCGGGAAATCGCGCTAACCGACCGCGCCCCAACTGCCTTGCGCAAAAATCACCGGGGAAAAAATTCAACGATCCGGCAAATGCGCCGATAGCAAGTAACACCCATGCGAGACCATCCCGCCATCGATCAGCGTGCCATTGCGGCGCTGCAAGAATTAAGTACGGCCGGCAGCGATGATTTTTTATGTGAAATCATTACCCTCTACCTCCAAGATACTCCGCTGCTCCTGGCCCAACTGAATCAAGCCTTGGCTGCTGGCGATGGGGTGACCGTGAGCCGTCTCGCCCACTCGATTAAGGGGAGCTCCGGTAATTTTGGGGCCAACCACCTGGCCCAGTTAGCGCACGAGCTGGAGTTAGCCGCGCCATTAGGCGGTGCCACGGTAGCTAACGTCAAAGCACTGCAAGCGGAATATGGGCGCGTGGCCGCAGCTTTGACGGCCAGCATCGCCAGCCACTAGTTTCAGCTTTTCTAGCTAATTCTGGATCTGCGCTGCCTAGCTTTTCTCCCGGCGGTCGCCAACGACCGATGCGGCTAGAGATAATATGCCTTAACCTTGGCTGAGACGGGCAAACTAGCCCGCTCCATGACCTGCAAAAGATCTTCCCAGATCGCCCGTTTCGACCGCTTGCTATTGTCGCGCAAGATATAGGAGGGATGATACGTGACCATCACCGGAATGCCGGCGAATTCATGCCAGCGTCCTTTAATTTCGCCCAAAGTTTTAAAACTGCTCGCGCCCAATAAGCCACCCGCGGCAGTTTTGCCCAAAGCCACAATCATCCGCGGCTGCACAATCTCGAGCTGGGCTCTTAAATACGGCAGACCATAATGCAGTTCTTCAGTCGTCGGCGTCCGATTATCCGTTGCGCTAAGACTGGTGCCGGCGGGAGCGGCTGGCCGCCAATTCATGATATAGCTGAGATAGACCTCCTCCCGTTTTAAGCCCATTCCCTGAATCATTTTAGTGAGCAACTGACCGGAAGGCCCGACAAAGGGCTCGCCCGCACTTTCCTCTTCTGGCCCCGGCGCCTCCGCACAGAAAAAGATGGAGGCATTCAAATCTCCCACCCCAAAAACTATTTTCCCCTGAGAAGATAGCTGGGTTTGCCCAACCGGATCATGCAAAATCAGTTCCCGCAGCGCCGTCCACCGCGTGGCCTTGTCACCCGCCGGCAACTGTATCGGTGGCGGCGTTCGCAAAATTTTTACGGGGGCAATCGGAGCGGATGGCCGTATCTCATTTTTCCGATCAACTCCCACCACCGGAGGCGCCGGCGCGACCGCCACGATGGGCTCCCCGCCCCCTTGATTGGCCCGGACCGCAGCTTGTAACTGAACTAAACTCTCCAGCGTCACGGTCACCGTCCGTTGACCGCTCGCCTTTAGGCGACGGAGTTCATCATTGAGCGCTAAAAGTTGATCGCGGGGAGTCACGGCTAAATTAAACGGCGCGCGGTGCGGTCAGTTTTTCCACGTACTTGGCCAAGAGATCGAATTCCAAATTCACCGCGTCCCCTGTTTTTTTGTTCTTAATATTGGTCGCTGCGAGCGTGGTGGGAATTAACCACACGGCAAAAGCATCCGGCGTTACCTCCGCCACCGTCAGCGAAATTCCATCAATCGCGACTGAACCTTTGACGACCAAATATCGGTCAAATCCTACGGGAATAGTTACGCGCAAATAATAATCCTGACCGCGTGACTCGAGCACCGCAATGCGCCCAAGCACATCAATATGACCTGTCACAAAATGCCCGCCCAGGCGACTGGTCGGCTGCAAACTCAACTCGAGATTCACCGCCGCCCCGGACTGAAGTTCAGCAAAATTGGTCAACCGTCGCGTCTCGGCGAGCACGTCAAACCACAACTGGCCCGCCTCAAATCGGGTTACGGTCAGGCAGCACCCGTTGACCGCTACGCTATCACCGAGGGCGACCTGCGCGGGAATTTTAACCGCCGCCACCTGCAGCTTCCAAGCATCGGCCCCGAGGGTGAAAGCCCCCACCTGACCAACTTCTTCAATGATTCCGGTAAACATAAGAATTTAATTAACCCAAACCCGTCCCCCGGAGCAAGCCGGCGCATCATTTGGAGGCAAGGCAGTCACAATTAATTAAGTTTAACGCGCAGCACGGAAGTTTCGCCGGCGCGACTAACAAGCAAAATGAATTCGGCGCGATTTTTTTCCGCTTCGATACTTTTAAGTTTAGTCACGGCTTGAGCATAACTCTTGATTTCATCCCCATCGATTTCGCGGATCCAATCGTCAGGGCGCAAACCGACGGTGGCTACTTGGCTCCCCGGTTTCACAAAATGCACGACCACCCCCTGTGCCTCCGTGGGTTTAGTGCGCTGCAGGATACTGTCCGCGTTGAGAAATTCTCGAACGGTAAAGCCCAACCGCTCAAAATAATGCCGATCGGCCTCGCGGCTCAGCTTAGGCTCTTCGCCCAAACGAACCGTGATCGCCTGGTGCTCCGTCCCGCGCCAGATGTCTAAAATAATCACATCACCTGGCTGCCGCTGTAACATGGCCTGACTAAAATAACCCACCACGACGCGATCGGGTTTAAGGCGTGGCAGCGGTTGGCCATCAATCGCGAGCACGATATCACGTTCTTGCAGGCCGGCGCGCGCCGCGGGACTGCCCGCCAGAATATCGCTAACGACAACTCCCGATTTATTTTCAAGCTGGAGCAGCTTGGCAACTTCAGGATCCATCGGCTGCAGACCATAAACGCCGAGCCAAGCAATGGGGCGGCCCGTAATCGAACGCGGGACTCGGCCAAGATAGGGCAAAACTTCCGCCGCCAGCAGGACAACGCTGCTTTCCTCAACATTGATCAGCAAAATGGGATTGCCGTGCTGATTGCGGGAAAAGAGTAAGTAATTTTGTCCAAATGAAGTTTGGGCTAAACCCGCAAATCGCCCGGTCTGATCAAATACTGGCAGACCAGGACCCGCGACCTCGGTGCCGAGAATCGCCGTTTTCTGCGGCAGCTTCATGACGGCAGCAACCCGCGCGCTTAAAAAATAAGGTAAAAAATCCTCATCCTTATTCCGCAGCCCAATGCCCCACAACTCATCGCTCATTGCCGGATCAGCTATCACCGCGGGGAAATTCGTGATGGGCACTAAGGCCGGCCGGAGCTTGGCTTCGACGCGCAAATAATGCCAACCAGTGAAAGCATCTTGCCCCAAATATTCAGCACGCGCGGCCTCCGTGCTACCCGGGCGGTAAACTTTAAAATCCTTGAGCTGATCAGGTGCCACGTTGGGCAAGATCGCCGCCGCCGGCACGATAATCGTGCCCTGCCAATCGATGACCGTGCCTAAAACGAACACCGGCTGACGTTCGATTTCTGACTGCACAAAAAATTCTACAGCGACCACTGACTTGATTCGCTCGTTAAAAAGCTCAGAGAGACCCGCGCCGCTGAGGGTCAAAGCCATGACCCAAGTCTGCAGAAATAAATGCCGCCAGAGTCTCATGGCTTAATCACGTAGAGTGAAATCTGCCGATTGCGCTGTGCCTCGACGAGCTGCGGGCTTGGTTTAGTTTCATAACGCGCATAAATCGCTTTGAGTTGACCCAGCGCGGCCACGGGCGCGGTGCCAATTTTAGTGATAATGTCCCCGCGCGCGAGCCCCGCCTCCGCGGCCGGATAACCAGGCTGCACCCCGAGCACCACCACCCCTGATTCGTCAGTTAACTGATTCTCACGAGCAAAGGCGCGCGTCACCTTGCGCACACTCAGGCCCCATTTCTCAAAAGCCCATTCCTCACCCACGCGGCTCTCGAGCTTTTCTGTTACCATCGTTAAGGCGAGCTGCTGCGCCCCACGTTTCACCGTCAACACGACCG
>CAIVJE010000190.1 GCA_903906135.1 uncultured Verrucomicrobiota bacterium
CGTCGGCGTGCTCAAAAATGGCCCCGGACCCACCTTGCTGATTCGCACCGATCTCGACGGCCTGCCGGTCACTGAAGAAACGGGCCTCGCCTACGCGAGCCAAACCCGCGCCACGAACTTGGCCGGCCAGTCGGTCGGAGTGATGCAGGCCTGTGGGCATGATATTCACATGACAGTTTTCACCGGCACGGCGCGAACTCTCGCGGCCCTCAAGGACCACTGGTCGGGCACCTTGGTGCTAGTCGGCCAGCCGGCCGAAGAGCTCGGTGTCGGTGCGCGCGCGATGCTCACGGCCGGACTTTACCGGAAATTTCCTCAGCCGGATTTTGCCATCGCGGTGCATGATAGCGCCACCCTGCCAGCAGGTACCGTCGGTACCGTCGAAGGCTACATTATGGCCAACGTCGATTCGATGGACATCACGGTGCACGGCGTTGGCGGCCATGGCGCGTATCCGCACACGACCAAAGATCCCATCGTGCTCGCTGCACGAATCATTGGAGCGCTCCAGACGATTATCAGTCGCGAAACTCGGCCCATTGATCCAGCGGTGATCACCGTGGGTTCCATTCACGGTGGGACCAAGCACAACATTATTCCTAATGAAGTGAAACTGCAGCTCACGCTTCGTTCCTATTCTGATGGAGTGAGGCGGCACACGATCGAAGCCGTCAAACGCATCTGTCGCGGTGAGGCCATCGCGGCCGGCCTGCCCGAAGACCTGATGCCGACGATTACGTTAGTCGGGGATCAATTCACGCCCGCGACCTACAACGACCCCCAGCTCACCCGCCGAATCCGCGGCACGCTCACCACGTGGCTTGGCGCCGAGCAGGTGCGGACCATTGAAGCAGAAATGGGTGGCGAAGATTTCAGTGAATTCGGTCGCACGGCAGAAAAAGTGCCGCTGTGCCTTTTCCGGATCGGCGCAGTAGCTCCCGAGAAAGTCGCCGAGAGTGAGCGCACCGGTGTGGCCCTGCCCTCGCTGCATTCCAGCAAGTTCGCCCCGGTCCCGGAACCAACAATCAAGACGGGCATCACCGCGGTCACCGCGGCCGCGCTCGACTTGCTGGCTAAAAAATAGTCGGCTCTCCGCCTCATGCGTAAATTTGGCATCCTCCTCATTCTTGGTCTGCTGCTCGCCTTCATCGCTTTCCAAGCCCGCACCGGCATCCTCCGCCGCAAAAATATCGGGGAGCCGATGAATATTTATATGCGGCAGGTGCTCGAGAATCCTCAGCTCAGCACAGCCGATGCGGCGATCCTGCGCGAACAATACGGGACCGCGCATCCCCAGCCCTCCGGTCTGCGTTATCTCGTGCGCCAACCCGGGACTGGTCCCGCGCCCACGCTCGGCGCGGAAGTTGTCATGCACTATGATGGCTATTTACTGGACGGCGCCAAATTCGACAGCTCGCGCGATCGGGGCACGCCGTTTATTTTTCGCGTGGGCACGGGCCGCGTAATCAAAGGTTGGGATGAAGCCGTCGGCACCATGAAGAAAGGCGAAAAACGCACCC
>CAIVJE010000191.1 GCA_903906135.1 uncultured Verrucomicrobiota bacterium
CAATTTCTCCATGGCGGAGGGCGACAACGTATGCGGCAACTTACGCCGCAATTTTGGCCCAGCGAGCAAAGCGGTCGGATCATCACCCCGAATTTGCTCGCGCACCAAATGGCGAAAAAGCATCCGGACCGCGCTCAATTTCCGGGCCTGGCTAGCACTCGATAGCTGCTGATCGCTGAGCCCGTGCAACCAAGCCGTGAGCTGGGCCGCGGTGACCTGCACCCAATTGCTCGCCCCGTGGCGTTGCAAAAAATGCGCCGCTTGCCGCAGATCGTTTTCGTAAGATTTAGCGGTGTTTCGCGCTAGCCCGCGCTCGAGCTCAACGTAACTCAGGTAGCGGTCGATCTCGTCCGCAAAGGCCGCAGGCGCAGGCGGCATCGGGGCCGCCTTAACCTTTGATTGATGACCGCGGCGCGTCTGCACAAGACACCCCAGAGGGAACGGATCAATAGCGGCGCGGACGCCGCGGGCCCGGCGGGGGCAAATTGGTTTCGCGGATACGGTAAGTGATCCGCGCCTTATCGAGGTCGTAAGGACTCATCTCCATCTTCACTTTGTCGCCGGCGGCGATCTTGATGAAGTGCTTGCGCAATTTACCAGAGATATGCGCCAAAACCATATGACCGTTGTCGAGTTGCACACGAAACATCGTGCCAGGAAGGACCGTGATAATCTTGCCCTCCACTTCAATCACTTTGCCGTCAGACATAATTAGGGGAGAGGGATTTGCTGGTTTGGATCATGCAGGAAGTGTTAATAAAAGCCCCTTGTAACTGGGGAATTCCCTCCGTAGTCAAGGCTTTCCGCAGCCGCCATGGATTCCCCCCGCCCCTCACTCCCCTGTCCCTTTGCCAAAGTGCACCCCTCGCAGCTCCGGCGAGATGATGAATTTTATATGTGGCTCGCCTATAATGAGGCCATTGCCGCTTGGCAGGAAGACGAAGTACCGATCGGCGCGATCATTGAATTGGACGGAAAAATCATCGCCGCTGCGCACAATCAGCGGGATAGCACGCGTGACCCCACCGCCCATGCGGAAATCCTCGCCCTGGGCCAAGCCGCTAAGGCCGTCGATAATTGGCGCCTCACCGGCGCCACCCTGTACGTCACTAAAGAACCCTGTCCGATGTGCTCCGGCGCCACCTTGATGGCACGGCTCAAACGAGTCGTCTATGCCGTGCCCGACGCCAAGATGGGGTGCTTGGGCGGCGCGGTGGACCTGAATGCTCTGCCGCATTCCAATCATCATCTGGAAATTAGCCGCGGCCTCTTAGAAAAACCCTGCCTCGATTTGCTGCGGGCCTACTTTCAGCTCAAACGAAAAGAAGATTAAGCGCCGGCCGGTAATGCTGAGCGAGTCGCCTCATGACACGAGCGACAGTTGACCTTGCCCCGCACCCATGCACTTTAATTGCTCCGAAAGATAACTCCAACCCACCACGACAATGGCTTATTCCCTTCCTCCTCTCGCTTACGCCCACGATGCTTTGGTTCCGCACATTGATGCCAAGACCATGGAAATTCACCACGGTAAGCATCATCAAGCGTATATCACTAACGCCACGAATCTGCTCAAAGACCACGCCGCGTTGGCCGAGCTCGACGTCAATCGTTTGATTGCCGATCTCGCGCAAGTGCCGGAAGCCATTCGGGGCGGGGTACGCAACAACGCTGGTGGACACAGCAATCATTCCTTTTTCTGGACCATCCTCGGGCCCGGCAAAGGCGGTCTGCCAAAAGGTAAACTCGCCGCGGCGATCGACGCCGAGCTCGGTGGTTTCGCCAAATTTAAAGAAGATTTCGCCAAAGCTGGGGCCACCCGCTTCGGTTCTGGTTGGGCTTGGCTCGTCGTTAATGGCGGCAAATTAGCCGTCGGCTCAACCGCCAATCAAGACAGCCCACTCATGGGTAAGGCAGTCGCCGGGATTGAGGGGAAACCAGTGATCGCGCTCGATGTCTGGGAGCATGCCTACTATCTCAATTACCAAAA
>CAIVJE010000192.1 GCA_903906135.1 uncultured Verrucomicrobiota bacterium
ATAAGGATCAAGGGTGTTGGGTACTACCACGAGGCGCGCGGGCGTCAGCGCGGGATGAAAGCGCAGGAGTTGGCGCCGCGTGTATTCACTCACGCAGAAAATCCGCTGCGCTCCCCGCAACGCGCGCTGCTCCAACCAAGTATAGGGGCGCCAGACTTCAATCCCATGGGCCACGAGAAAATATTTGAGCCGGGGATTGAATATTTTCGCGAGCCAAGCGAGCGCGAGGTGATGCAGATGGCCGCAGATTAAAATATCGGCAGACCAAGCTAAGCGGAAAGTCGCGACCATGAAACGTACTTTGCGTCGGGCGCATCCGATGTGCTCACCTAAAGGTTCGCTCGTGTAGCGGGCGAGACGTTGATCGTAACCAGGATTATCATTCAGCACGATCGAATCGATGCGGCCGGTTGAACCAATAATCGTGCTGAGCGCCTTGAGATAAAGCCGCATAATCCGCGCAATGCCGCCATCGGCGAGGAAGAGTTCGGGTGAAAGGAGCAGGGCTCTCATGGGGTGCTGCGCCGATTGGCAAAATTGATTAACACGGCGAGAGTCCACACCCGCGACCACGCCCGATCATCTTTTTGTTTTTGATAGTCGGTCCAGACTTGTGCGGTCGTGATGGGATCGAGCCAGGGACAGGCCGCCAGCGATGTTGGGCAAAAAGTCTCGTGGAGAAACGGGCGAAGTTCGGTGCGTAGCCAGCGACTAAAAGGCAGGGTGAAGCCCTGCTTATGGCGTGCGCGAATGGCGGCTGGAATGAGATCGGCCGTGGCATCGGCGAGAGCTTTTTTTGGCCAGCGTGCATTATATTTGAAATGCGTTGGCTGGGCCCACAACCAGGCGAGTAATTTTCGATCGACGAAGGGCACGCGCAATTCCAGCGAGTGCGTCATGCTAAAAACATCGCTATCCCGGAGCAGCACATTGGCCAAGTAAGTGCGGAGCTCCCATGCGCTGATGATTTGAAAAGGATCAGCTCCCATCAACTCGTACGTGAAGTCGTCGAGCATGGGATGATTAGGTCCGAGCCGGCGCGCTTGGGTCCGAGCCTCCGGTGCGAGGAGGGCAAGCCGGGCAGTCTCGGGCAGCACGCGACGTTGCAGTGAAGCCAGTTCGTGCAGATCGCGGGCGTGAGCGAGAAAGTCGGCTAACTTGCGCGCTCGCGTGCTGGGGCGCGCGCGGAGTTGATTAATTAGGGCGGTCCGCAATTTACGCGGCACGCGGCGCCACGCGGGTAGCAGTCGATGCAAGCGCGGCAAATCGCGGAAGGAGGGATAGCCACCGAATAATTCGTCGCCACCCAAACCCGATAGCGCCACCGTGACGCCGCCTTGGCGGGCCATTTGGCTAGCGTAATAAGTGTTGATGCCATCACCGGTGGGTTGATCAAAGCTGCTGAGAATACGGGGAAGATCGGTCGCGACGCGCGCCCCCGTGATTAATTCTTCATGATGCTCTGTACCGAAGGCCGTAGCGGCTAACCGCGCGCTGGTTTGCTCGGAGAATTCCGCTTCATTGAAAATAAGCGAAAAAGTTTTCAGCTGCGTGGCGCCACTTTTGACCATCAGTCCCACAATGGCGGTTGAGTCGAGGCCGCCGGATAAAAAAGCTCCGACCGGCACATCAGCCACGCGGTGAGCCCGAATGGTATCATCTAATTGGTGCCGTAAGCCGTGAACAAAATCGTGATAGTTAGTGGTGATTGGCGTGGCCCCAGTAGGCGCGGGGAGTTGATCCCACGCCGCCGTTTGACAGCGCCCCTCGGCATTGACTTTCAGCCAGTGACCCGGCGGTAAATTGGTGATGCCGCGATAGATCGTGCGGGGGGCGGGCACGCTAAACCAAGCGAGATATTCGCTAACCGACAGAGGATCGATCTCTCGCGGAACTAGGCCGCTAGCGAGCAAAGCGTTGAGCTCGGAAGCGAAGCCCAATCCGCCGTTGGGGAGTTGCGCATAATACAGGGGCTTGATCCCGAAGGAATCACGGGCCGCAAAAAGAATTTGCTCGCGAGCATCCCAGATCGCGAAGGCAAACATCCCGCGCAAGGTGCTTAAGCAGGCGGCTCCATCGAGGGCATACGCCGCCAGCAAGACTTCCGTGTCGCATCGGGTTTTGAAAATCCAGCCACGCGCTGCGAGTTCCACCTGCAATTCTTGATAATTATAGATGGTGCCATTGAAGATCAGGCTGAAGCGCTCGTCGGGACTTAACATCGGTTGATGTCCGTCAGCCGGATCAATAATGGCCAAGCGGCACATCCCCAAAGTAGCTGGCCCATGATCGTGGAATCCACGATCATCAGGCCCACGGTGTTGTTGGCGATTTACCATACGCGCAACCGCATCCATGCGAGTGCGACGATCCAATTTAGCCGAAATAATTCCTGCTAGCCCGCACATAGGGTAATACTACTATTAAAAGCTTCGCCCCATCGCTTCCCCAACCAGGAGGCAACGCGGTTAAAATGATGCTCATAGACTCGCAAAATCTCCCCTTTATATGGCCAATGATTTGCACTAAATGACTTGCCACTGACAATCTTAAATTACTCGCAAATCACTCCTTACAAATGGATTTACTGATATCGTCACGTTTCCGTTAAGACGTTAGTAAAGTAATGAAATGGGGGCCAATTTTACGCCCGCACCGCCTAGAAAAGGTGGTGATCTTCCTCTGAGTTATCACCGGCCGCTGAGCGCTTATCACCAGTCATTCATCGGGTAAGGAAGAATCTGTCTTCCGCTTATCGGTAAATAATCTGCAGTGATTGATTAAAATAGGTTAGTTTTAATCCACTACTATTCAGCGTTATATATTTATTGATAATAATAAATCGTGAAATCAAGAACTCGGAATGTAAGGCATTAACCCTAGATCTACCGGGTTAATGAAGAGATAAAATAGCGCTTAATTTTCCGGCGTTATCGCCCACCAAAGGCGCAGGATCGATCTTAAGGATTTTTAGCGGGGATGGGGATGATGGGATCAGGATAGAGCCAAGCAGGTGGCCTTGGTTTTATAATCCAGATCGAATCCGTGCCTATCCGTGCTTATATCGGCTGGTGGGTGACGGGGTTTAGTTTTAAGTAAATTGCAGCCCTTGAAGATTCGCGAAGTAGCAACGATCACTCTGGGGGCGGGGGCTTATCGATGCAGGTGGTTGGTGTTATCGAATTATGTTGGGTTGCTTTGATTCGGTCGCATTTTGGCGCTCATGAATCTGGCAGGAAAGCGACTGGTTATCTTCGGTTGCGGTTATGTGGGGTCAGCGGTGGCTCGAACCGCGCTCGCGGCGGGAGCGCAGGTTGAAGCCGTCACGCGCAACGCGGAGAAAGCTGCCGCCTTGCGGGCGGAGGGTTTAACCTCGGTCGTGGTAGCCGAATTGGCTTCGTCTGACTGGCATCGTCAGATCACGTCTGGGGCGGATTTTGTGGTCAACTGCGTGAGTGCCAGTGCGCCGGGGATCGAGGGCTATCGGCAATCTTATGTCGCCGGCCAAGAGTCCATTCTCGCTTGGGCGCAGGCCGGGCGAGTCCCCGTGGGTACATTAATTTATACCAGCAGCACTTCCGTTTATCCTCAAGGTGATGGCGCTGTTGTGGATGAAACAGCTATCACCGTCGGAGCATCGCCGACCGGGGCAATCATCAGAGAGTCAGAAATTATTTTGGAACAGGCCTCCGCCTTGGTCTGTCGCCGCTGGTTCATACTCCGCCTGGCAGGGATTTATGGTCCTGGTCGGCATCATTTGCTCGACCAACTGCAAGCCGGCGCGACCGTGTTAAGCGGGTTAGGCGTGCCGCATTTGAATTTAATTCACCGTGATGATATCGTGTCAGCGATTATGGCGGGCCTTGAGGCACCGGCCGTTTTAGGTAATGAGATTTTTAATGTGACCGATAACCAGCCGGCGCGCCGAGCTGAGGTGGGGGTGTGGTTAGCCGCGCAGCTGGGCGTGGCCGCGCCACTGTTTGATGGCACTTTGAAGACGCGGCGGGGAGGCGGGCTGACGCCTGATCGTCAAATTAGTAGCCAAAAAATCCAGCAGATGCTCGGTTGGCAGCCGCAATTTCCTGACTATCGTGCTGGCTATCGCGCTATTCTCGGTCGGTCTTGAGGCAGCTTTTGCTCTGGGCCGCAGGGGGTGGGTTGAATTTTTTTAAGAAATTTTGCGTGATTAGTGTCTATTAGTCTTCATTAGTTGGCCTCACTTAATTCAACCCCCTCACACTATGGCCGGCGTAGGCACTCTCCTCAAACAAGCTCAGAAAATGCAAAAGCAGATCGAGTCGATGCAAGCATCGCTCGAAGCGCAGATCATCGATGTTTCCAGCGGTGGGGGCGCCGTGCAGATTAAGATTAACGGGGCCGGCAAATTTCAAGCGCTCACGTTGGGCGCCGACTTCCTCAAGGAGGACAAGAAATTTATTGAGGAAACTATTTTGCAGGCAGTGCAGGAAGCCGCGCTGAAGTCCAAGGAACGCAATGAGGCCGAGATGCAAAAAATTTCTGCCGGTTTTCAGCTGCCGGGGATGCTGTGATTTTAACGGAACGATTTTTGCGCCAAATTCTTGGCGTCGCTCCACTCGCTGATATCTCTCCGGAAATTCTAAGCATCGCATGACCCCTGCGCTCGAGATTTTGCAGAAGCAATTAAAGCAGCTGCCTGGCATCGGTTTTCGTTCGGCCGAGCGGATTGCCTTGCACTTGTTGATTGAGAAGCCGGCCCGTTTACCGGAGTTGGTGGCCGCGCTCGAAGTTGCGGCTAAAAATGTCCGCCGTTGCACGCTCTGCGGGAATCTTGCCGAAGAAGAGTTATGTCCCATCTGCGCCCACGACCAACGCCGTAACGGTCAGGTGTGTGTGGTGGAATATGTGCAGGATCTCGCCGCGATTGAGCGTTCGGGCGCTTATCGGGGGCGCTATCACGTCTTGCACGGAAAACTCTCGCCGATTCGTGGCGTGGCTCCCGAGGATTTGAATTTTGCGGCTTTATTTGCACGGATCGCCGCGGGGGAGGTGAGCGAAGTTATTTTAGCGTTGTCCAACGACGTCGAAGGCGAAGCTACCTGCCATTACCTCTTGGCGCGACTGCCGGCCGCCGGAGTGAAGGTGACGCGAATTGGGTTTGGGTTGCCGAGCGGGAGTGGCGTGCTCTACGCCGATGCGGTAACGCTGAAAAGCGCTCTCGATGGGCGGCGTGATTATTCGTGATTGCCGTCAGGCTTTTTTCCGCTTCTGGTCGCGACCGCAAGTTGCGGGCGTAGTATATCGGTATTATGCGTGCTTCCCAAGCATGAGAGGAGGGTTCGACTCCCTCCGCCCGCACCAATTCAACCCAAAAATCCACATGAAGTTCTCTAAAATCCTGTTAGTTATCGCTGCACTCTTAGGTGCTAGCTTTGCTTCCGCTGCAGATGCGCCTGTCTCCCAGAAATCAAAGTGTGATCTGAAGGCTGAGAAAGCTGGTAAGACCTGCGATCACGCCTGTTGCGTTGCGTCGGCTAAAGAAGGCAAAAATTGCGAGAAATGCGGCGGCACGAATGTCGCGGCAGCCAAGAAGTAAATTCTGGTAAATTTCCCGCTTCCGAGCCGCATCCTCTCGAGGTTGCGGCTTTTTTATACCCAAAGCCCAAGGCGGCATAACATTATCGCCGGTTATTTTAACCGGGTTCGGCTACGGGCTGTCATTTCTTAGCCTAAAAATTAGCGTGGCCCACTCGCCGCGATTTGCACGCGTCGGTAGCGATCTTGCACGCGGCGAGCGATATCAGCGGGCGCGAGGTCGTAGGCGGCGCGGAGGATCGCGACATTGCTGCCGTGTTCCACAAATTTATCGGGCCACCCGATGCGTTCGACGGGGGTTAAGCAATCAGCTTCCTGCAATGCTTCGAGCACGGCGCTACCAAAACCGCCCGCGAGCACATGGTCTTCCATCGTCACAATCAGGGAAACTGCGGCGGCCTGCTTCAGCAGGAGCGTGCGGTCCAGTGGTTTGATAAAGCGGGCATTAACCACACCAACTGACCAACCTTCATCGCGCGCGAGTTGGTCGGCGAGTTGGAGCGCGTCAGATACCATGGAGCCGAGGGCCCAGATGATTAGCTCCGTGCCTTCGCGCAAAACTTCCGCCTGGCCGATCGGCAGTTGGGCGGGAGTTGCTTTGATGGTCGCCCCGGGACCGGCGCCGCGCGGGTAGCGGATGAAACCCGGTCCGGGCAGGTGCAGCGCGGTGTGCAGCATATCAACAAATTCATCTTCATCCTTCGGCTGCATGACCGTGGCGTTGGGGACGCAGCGCAAGTAGGCGAGGTCAAACAGGCCGTGGTGGGTGGGGCCGTCATTGGGCGAGAGCCCGGCCCGATCGAGGCAAAAAGTGACGGGCAGATTTTGCAGGCAAACGTCGTGAATGACTTGGTCGTAGGCGCGCTGCAGAAAGGTCGAATAAATTGCGCAGACGGGGCGAAAGCCCTTGGTGGCGAGGCCGGCGGCAAAAAGCACGGCATGTTCTTCCGCAATGCCGACGTCAAAAAACTGGGCCGGTAATTCTTCGGCGAACCGTGATAATCCCGTGCCGCTCGGCATCGCGCCGGTGATGCCTAATATTTTGGGGTTAGCCTGAGCAAAGCGCGTGAGGGCAGCGCCGAAGACGTCTTGATAATTTAGCGGCGTGCCGGCCGCCGTTGGGACGCTTTGCCCTGATACCGGATGGTAGGGAGCCGCGCCGTGAAATTTTTCGGGATGCTCGATCGCCGCATCGAGACCCTTACCCTTTTTCGTGAGCACATGAATCAGGACGGGAACATCGCAGTGTTTGGCGAATTCTAGGTTCTTGATCAACGCGTTCAGATCGTGCCCGTCGACCGGCCCGAGATAGCGGAGGCCGAATTTTTCAAAGAGCGATGACTCGACGAAAAAGTCCTTCGTTTCGCGTTTCCATTTAGTATAGACGCGATTCATTTCCGCGCCGGCGGGGAAGCTTTTGAAGAAAGCTTCCACGTCGTGATGCAATTTATTGTAAGTCGGGTTGGTGCTGATGACGTTCAGGTAGCTCGAAATAGCCCCGACATTCTTGGCGATGGACCATTCGTTATCATTGAGAATGACGATCAAGCGCTGGGTTGAGCTCACGACGTTATTGAGGGCCTCGAGCGTGATCCCGCAGGTGAAGGCGGCGTCACCGCAGATGGCGACAACATGTTCGGGCGAACTGCGTAAATCTCGCGCGGTGGCCATCCCGAGAGCAGCCGAAAGCGCGGTGCCGGCATGGCCCGCGCCGAAGGCATCATGGGGGCTTTCGGCCCGGTAGAGAAAACCGGAGGCGCCGCCACTCTTGCGGAGTTGGTGAAAAAATTCGCCTTGGCGCCCCGTGAGCAATTTATGCACGTAGCCTTGGTGAGCCACATCGAAGACGAATTGATCGGTCGGCGTATCGAAGACGCGATGGAGTGCGATGGTGAGCTCAACGACCCCGAGGTTAGGGCCGATGTGGCCGCCATTTTTGGCGGTGACGGCAATCAACTCAGCACGAATTTCTTGCGCCAGCTGTGGTAGTTGATCAGCGCTGAGCGCTTTGACATCAGCCGGTCCGGCGATGTGCGAGAGGAGGGTGCGAACGGTCGGAGAAGAGCTCATCAGATCAGCGGAGGCCCAGTGCCCTTATTCCGTCGTACTCGCGGTTAGAGATTCGAAGGCTGCTGAGCCATCCTTCTGTTTTTTCAATTTTTCAATTTTTAGCTCGGCATCCTTTAACCGGCTTTCACACACCTTGAGTAACTTGCTGCCCTCTTCGTATTGGGCCAATAGTTCAGCCAGCGGAACTTCGCCTTGTTCCATCGCATCAACGATGGCTTCAAGCTTGGTGAGGGCAGTTTCGAAACTGAGTTTAGCGGTTTTGTCGGAATCCACGTCGTCAAGATGCGCGGGGTATGGGTGATTTCAACCAATCTTTGTGTCGCCAAAATCAGCTGGTGGGGCGGTGCGGGGGGGCGTTGCTTAAGGCTGGCGCGGTCTGCAAAAGCTGTTCTCCATGAGGGATGACTTGGTTATTTTGGTTGGTGGGGGCCCTCATAATTTTACGGCTGAGCGCACAACTCGTGTTGGAGGCGATGAATCGCGCGGAAGCGCAGCGGCATGCCCAGCAATGTCCTGCGGCTCTGGCGGCCGTAATGGATGCAGCTACTTATGCTAAATCAGTCGAGTACACGCTCGCCAAAAGCCGCTTTAGTTCCGTTGAGACGATTTATGATAGCCTGATTCTTTGGCTGATCTTAGGCAGCGGTGCCTTGCCGTGGTTCTGGAAGGAATTTAACGCCCTCGCGCCAGGGTCTGCTTGGAGTGGGGCGCTTTTTTTAATTGGTACAATGTTGTTGCTCGGTCTGCCGGGCTTGCCGTTCGAGTGGTGGTCGCAATTTAGACTCGAAGAAAAATTTGGCTTCAACCAGAGCACGCTTCGTCTTTGGGTAACGGATCAACTTAAGTCTTGGCTCTTAGGTTTAGCCATCGGGTTTCCGTTGCTGTGGGCCTTGCTCGCCTTGGTCGGTTGGGTGGGGGCGTCTTGGTGGATCTGGGGTTTTGCCCTCTTGTTCAGTTTTCAGCTCCTCATGTTTGTGCTCTATCCGAAGCTGATTATGCCGCTTTTTAATAAGCTGACGCCCTTGCCGGAAGGTGAAGCGCGCACGCGGTTGATGGCTTTGGCTAATCGCACAGGTTTTCTTTGCCAGACGATTGAAGTCATGGATGGCTCTAAGCGCTCCGCCCATTCCAACGCTTTTTTTACCGGCTTTGGCCGTTTTCGTCGGATTGTATTGTTTGATACGCTGATGGCCCAACTGGGGCAGGCGGAGATCGAGGCCGTGTTGGCGCATGAGATCGGTCATTATAAACGCGGTCATATCCCCAAGCGCTTAATCACCATGGCGCTGATGCAATTGGGGGCATTTGCGGCGATCGCTGGGCTCGCCAACGCGGCCTGGTTTAATACGGCTTTCGGTCTCCCCGCGGGCGTCCTCGCGCCGACATTTTTACTTTTCAGTTTACTGAGTGGGTTAGTGACCTTCTGGTTTTCGCCGATCAGTCACTGGGTTTCGCGTCAGCACGAATATGAGGCGGATGCCTTTGCCAAAGACGCCATGGGCGCCGCCGCGCCACTCGTGGGGGCACTGCGTAAGATGTCGCAAAAAAATCTTTCTAACCTCACTCCGCACCCGCTCTACAGCGCAGTCTATTATTCGCACCCCACCTTGGTGGAACGAGAACGGGCGTTGCAGGGCTGAAATCATCCTGGGGACCACAAAAATAAAATGGGCCCCCTTAGCGCAGTCGTAGTTTTTTGTGATACCCGGCGTGACGGGATCCTTTCGCGTGCACGGTGGTGGGTGGTTTTTGTGGCGCTCAACTTAATTTGGCTGGGCGCGGGGGTGCTCGGATCGGCGGCGCTCACGGTCGCTACTTATAACGTAGAAAATTATCTTATTGCGGACCGTTTAGTCGACGGAGTTTACCGTTCCGCCTACCCTAAACCGGAAAAAGAAAAGGCGGCATTGCGTCAGGTGATTGCGGCGCTCGCCCCCGATATTCTTGCGCTCGCTGAAATGGGTGGGGCGCCGTTCTTGGAGGATTTACAACGCGAACTCAAGCAGGCCGGACAGAATTATCCTTATATCGCGCTGGTTGCGGCTGCGGATCCTGATCGGCATATCGCAATGTTATCCAA
>CAIVJE010000193.1 GCA_903906135.1 uncultured Verrucomicrobiota bacterium
AAAAAGCGGCGCCGTCAATTTGACCATCCACGCCAAGCTGCAGAGCAGCAAGATGCGCGTGACCAACGCCAGCATCAGTCCAGTCTGCCGCGCCTTCGCCTGCTGGTCAGCCGGGAGTTTGCCGGCCAGAATCGAAATGAAAATAACATTGTCGATGCCGAGCACGACCTCGAGGGCGGTCAACGTGATCAGGCTAATCCAAATTTGCGGGTCGGTAATCCATTCCATAAGGTGACGAGTCAGGGCACCCACCGCGCCCGCGTCAAGTGGCGCTGGACGGTAATCTCGCGCTTTTTTTCCACTTGCGCCGCCCTGGATATTTTACGCCGAACTCACGGCGCAAGCCCGGCAAAGCTCAGGCCAAAGCGCAACCAAAACGGAATCGTAAAGAGCGCCAACACCGTCGTACCAAGGACAATCTGCACCGCGATCAAAGGCTGCCCGCCATAGACGCGGGCGATAATCACTGACACCACCGCCGCGGGCATTGCGGCCTGGACCACCAGCACGCGCTTGAGCTCGATCGAACAAGGTGCCCAGCGGGCCACGCCGAGCAACAGCAGCGGTAACACAACTAACCGGAGCAACCAAGCGATGAGGGTCACGCGAGGATTAACCAATTGCTTAGGGTCCGCGAGGTGAGGCTCCAAACTTACGCCCGACATGAGCAAGCCAAGCGGAATGGCACACACTGCCAAGGTATGCACAAAATTCATCACCAACGCGGGCAGATGGTCAGCGACGCCCGTAAAGTTAGCGGCGACCGCCAGCAAGAGCGCCATCAGAGGGGCATTGATTAATTTTCGCCATCCCGCGAGCGGCGATAAACCGCTGACGACCAAAATCCCGCCCGTCCAAATTGCCGCCTCTAAGCCAACGTTATAAATCAACAACACGGCACGACTTTCTGGGCCAAACAAAGCGTCCATGAGCGGCAGTGGCAGATAGCCATAATTAGTCAGGCCAACCGTCAGCGCGAAGGTCCGGAGTCCGTGGCCGATGGTTAACCCAAGCGCCCGGGCTACATACCAACCAATAACCATCGATAATAAGGTCAGCCCAAACCCGAGCAGCGGCGGCAATAATAAGTTGCCCGGTTGCCGCAGCGCTGGGTTCAGCGCCACCGATTCAAAAATGAGGCACGGCGTGGTGACCATGATGACCAGATTGAACAAACTCGACTCGGCGGCCTCGCTGATCAGCCGCGTGCGCCGCAACCCGACCCCCAAAGCAATCATAGCGAACACCGGTAAAATGGTAAGAAACAACTGACCGTAAGACATCATGGAGGGGCAGATTGGTGACTTCACCTAGCGCAAAGCCAGAAAAATTGCTCTCACCGCGCCATCGCTTGGCCTGCTAGCCAACCGCCGGTCCAAGCTGCTTGGAAATTAAATCCGCCCGTAATTCCATCGATATCCAAAACCTCTCCGGCAAAATATAACCTAGGGGTGAGCCGGCTCTCCATGGTCTTAAAGTCTACCTCGCTCAATCGCACGCCGCCGCAAGTCACGAACTCCTCTTTAAAAGTGCTCTTGCCCGTGACGGCGAACTCGCCGGCGCCCACTTGGGCCGCCAACGCCCGCAACGCCGCCCCTGACACCATGGCCCACTGCGTCTCTGGGGTGAGACCGGCGGCGATTAATAATTTTTCCCACAAGCGCAGCGGCAAACCCACGGGACACCACGTCGCCACCTGTTTCTTAGGATGCGTGGCGCGAGCTTGCTCCAATGCGTTCTGCAACGTGGCCGCGCTGAACGTCGGCGCCCAGTTGACGAGCAAAGTAAATTGATAACTGCAGTCGTGGAGGATCCGCGCGCCCCACGATGAAAGCTTGAGAATCGCCGGGCCGCTTTGACCCCAGTGCGTAACCAGCAACGGCCCGCTCGCCTGCAAATTTGTGCCCCGCACCGCGGTCAAGGCATCCTCTACCGCGACCCCGGCGAGACCTTCTAAACGCGGATCCTTGATGTGAAACGTAAACAGCGAAGGCACCGGGGGCTCGATGGTGTGACCAAATTGCCGCGCCAGGGTGAAGCCAAAATTAGCTTGGTTACCGCCCGTCGCGAGCAGGAGCCGATCACTCGTCACGACTTCCCCAGTCGTTAAGGTGACCTGAAAAGGACCAACCTCACCGGGCCTGGACGGAGCAAGCCGCAGCACTGATTTAATTCCAGTCTGCAAGACGAGCGACACCCCCGCTCGTTCAGCCGCGCCGCGCAAACAATCGATAATCGTCTGCGAATTATCCGTCACCGGAAACATCCGGCCATCCGCCTCAATTTTTAGCGCCACCCCGCGTTTTTCAAACCAATCGACCGTATCCCGCGGCTGCCAGCGGTGAAACGCTCCGAGCAGTTCCCGCGAACCGCGGGGATACCGCTTTACCAATTCGCGAGGATCAAAACAGGCATGCGTCACATTACAACGACCGCCGCCGGACACTTTCACTTTCGCTAACGGGTGCGCGGTCGCCTCATAAATCGTCACGCGGCCATGCGGATTGGCTTCCGCACAAGCAATGGCCGCAAAAAAACCCGCGGCTCCCCCACCGGCGATTATGATTTTTTGCGGCTGCATCCGCCGACAGCGTGAGCCGGCGCTGAGCCGTTGTCCAAAAATAAAAGAGCCGCGTCCAACGGCGCGGCTCTCCTAAATATAACCTGCTAAGCTAAAGCCTAAGTTTGCTGGTGCGGCGCATCTGCCGAGCAGTTACTTGTCTTTTTTATCTTTCTTGGGTCCGCGAGGCCCGGCTTTGCGCATTTCATCGAATTTGTTCTGCTGCTCGGGGTTCAAAACCGCCCGGCGTTGATCGGCAAAAGGCTTATTGGCTTCACGCAATTTAGCACGCTTGTCCTGAGGGGCGATCGTGTTGTCATTGCGGATCGCGGCAGCAGCCGCTTTTTCCTGCTGATTAATGGCTTCCCATTTAGCCTGCTGGTCAGCGCTCAGGCCGAGTTCTTGAGCGGCCCGCTTCATCATTTGGCCGGGACCGCCAGGACCACGACCATGTTCGGGACGACCCGCCGGCGGGGCCGGTGGCTCTTCCGCTCGCAGAGCGGGGGCGACGAACAATACGAGACCAATGCATGCAACGATAAGTTTAAGTAAGTTTTTCATGGAGGGGATTAATAGTTACTAGACATAGGACGCCTAGGAAGAAGTGAGGTTTCATTCCTGCATTAAATCGTACCTAAATTCCCATCCCCGATTCTCGCGCCTCGGTGGCGCTGACCGGCGCCGCTTTACTCCTGTGGAAATTAACTCACCCTCAACTGCGCTCCTTATCCACTCCGACTCATGAACTTAATCCCACGCGTACAAATCGCCGCGCAAGTGGTGACCGCCGCACAAAATCAGTTGCCTGCGACTGTTCGCGCCGTCGCCCGCGCGGTCCCAGTTTGCTATGAATCTCGCCCTGATTCTACCCTCATCGTCGATGGACTAGAGGCCGATCTGCTCGGTTTATTTGTAGGTCATGAGCACGGCGCGGAACTCGGTGAGGCGCAGCCCTTGCCCCCACAGATTCTCCTCTTTCTTGATAACATTTGGGACTTAGCGGAAGCGGATGAAGCGAATTATCGCGCTGAAGTGCGCCTCACGTACCTCCACGAACTCGGCCATTATCTAGGCTGGAATGAAGAGGAAATTGCACAGCGCGGCCTAGAATAATTGGCCCACCCACCCCGCCACCGCGCCTTCGCCCAGAGCCCCCGTGAAGTAGGGCTTTCATTTAGCTGCTAAATCTGCTTATTCCGTTCTCAAAAACAGCTTTGCGCTAACCCCGCACTCGCCTATATCTTACCATTATGAAGAAGCTCCTCACCGCCATTTTTTGTGCCACTGCTCTTGCGGGCGCCCTGTCCGCTGCCGGCGAATTAACCCGCGCATCCGTCGTTGAGCGCCTCGATAGCTGCGAAGCAATTTTGCAGTCCATCCAAGGCAACTACAAGACCGCCATCCCCGCCGACATTCTCCGTCGCGCGAAGGGCATCGTTATCGTCAACCAATTCCAAGCCGGTTTTATCTTCGGCATCAAAGATGGCTACGCGGTCGCCTTAGTCCGGCGCCCTAATGGTAAATGGTCCGTCCCCGCCTTTATGCGCGCCGGTGAACTCAGCCTCGGCCTGCAAGCGGGCGGCAAAACAATCAATGCGGTTTATGTTTTGATGGACGACGCCACGGCCCGTCTCCTCTTCAAGAACCGCATGAATCTCGGGGCGGAAGCCAAAGTCTTGGCTGGCATCCGCTCAGCGGAGAGCGAAAAAATCACCTCGGCTCTGCAAACCGAGGCGAACGTCTTGGTGTATTCTAATAACGAAGGCCTCTATCTCGGCGCCGCCGTTAAAACTGGCTACATGTCACCCCATGATGAAGCCAATCGCCTATTCTACAGCAGCACCAATCGGCTGCCAGAATTACTGTTCAGTGATTGGGTCACGCCTCCCACTGAGGCGCACTTCTTGATCGATCACGTGACGCGCATCACGCAGTAAGCAGCCCACTGCCGCCACCAACCCGCCTTAGCTGGCGGGTTTTTTTATGCCCTCATTTTGGCCCGGCCGGGCCGCCGAAACTCTTGCAGATAAATCACCAGCGCCGCCAGCACCTCGGTCACCACCCGCGCCTGTGCCGTCACGCGATCGGCCCCCGGTATTTCCACCTGCCCAGAAATAACCACGAGCTTTCCGCCGGGTCGCCGATGACATAACGCCCACCAAGCCATCGGCACCGCCATGCCGTGCTCAACACTCGGCTCAGCATAACCCGTCGTCGCCAACGCCAAATCTGCCCCAAATAAAGCACCGGCCCCTTGAGCCATTTCGACGGCGACGCGTTGCGAGACGCTATTAACCCGCTGCGCATGGGCTCGATTAACCCCGAGATGGCGCACCTTTTGCGCAAGTGAGTAGGCCGTGATCCCGCCCAAAAAATAATTCGACGCCCCCGCCACCGCCCCAATTTTCGCCTGCACTTGGCCACAAGTCAGACTCTCCGCGACCGCGAGCGTCAGACGTGGTTTTCCTAAAAATAAAGGGGCTAGGTCCGTATTCATTTTCATCGCCGCCAGCATGCGTTCTCGGGAGGAAAAGGAAAGTCTCCTTCCCGGGCACACCCCGCTACGTCCGGCTATCAATTATTTTGTCGCAGCCAGCCGGCGCCGCGCCCGCCACCGCTGGGCAGAATTAATAATATGACCAACGCACTCGGAGGACCCGCAGCGACAGGGATGATCTCGCCACTCCGTATAAGAAAATCCGTAATCATAGGTCAGCTCCTCCCCCGGAGCAAGATCACGGCACGCGACGATCCAAATATGGCCCCCAATATTTTGCGTTTCACAATTCGGCCCACAGGAATGATTGATGCGCCGCGCTAAATTCCAAGTGACGTCCCCATCGATGTCGTGTCGTTGATTTAATTCGAAAATATAAACGCAGCCATCCCCACCCGCCGCGCGCCGCGCTAGCCGACGATCCTCGCGCCGCTGCGCCTCGGCCTTGGTGATGCGTTCGCCGACATATTCAATCACGCGTTCGCCCTGCGGCACAAAATCGCGCGCAAATAAACCATAGCCGTGCACGCCGGAGCGGCGCAGCTGAATCAAACGAGAAGCGATAATTTTGCGGGGACCTTTCATCGTCAGGCGAGCTCCAGCCCCACCGGACAATGATCACTGCCCATTACCTGTGGTTCAATCCAGGCGCGTTGCAGCTGTGGCTTGAGCCCAGCTGAAGCCATGAGATAGTCGATGCGCCAGCCAATGTTGCGCTCGCGGGCCCCCGCCCGATACGTCCACCAACTATAATGATCAGGCCCCGCCTCGAAATGCCGAAAGGTATCAATGTATCCGGCGGCCAAATAATCCCGAAAGCCCGCCCGCTCTTGATCAGAGCATCCTGGGCTACCCACATTTTCTTTGGGCCGAGCGAGATCGATCGCCTCATGGGCCACATTGAGGTCACCACAAAAAACGACCGGCTTTTTCTTTTCTAATTTCTGCACATAAGCCAGCAAGGCGCGATCCCACGCCTGCCGAAAGCCGATCCGCGCCAACTCCGGCTGGGCGTTGGGCACATAGACGCCCACCACATAACAATCGGCAAACTCCGCCGTCATCGCGCGGCCTTCGGCGTCATGTAGCGGTGAACCAATCCCCGTAGTCACCGCGAGCGGCTGCCGCCGCAGAAAAAAAGCCGTCCCACTATACCCTTTTTTCTCCGCTGCATTCCAATGCACCGTGTAGCCCGCCGGCCACACCACACCCTGCACGTCCCCCGGCAGGGCTTTTACTTCTTGGAGGCAAATGACATCAGCCTGCGCCGCCGTCATCCAATCCAGCAAACCCTTGCCCAGGGCTGCCCGCACGCCGTTTACATTCCAGGAAAGTATTTTCATAAGCCCCCACTGCTTCGTGGTTTCCTGCCTGCGGTGCAACACGTTTTGCCTTTCGCGCGATAAAACTCCGGCGCAAGCTCCAAACCATGCCCGCCTGTACTCTGGAACTGAAGACCATCCCTCGCGCCCCCCGCGATGAGATCGTCGGTTGGCTGGGCTCGGCGCTGAAAATTAAGGTGCAAGCTCCGGCTGTCGACGGCCGCGCCAATGACGCCCTACTCCAGTTCCTCGCCGAACGCTTAGCCC
Source organism: uncultured Verrucomicrobiota bacterium (assembly GCA_903906135.1). Classification (GTDB taxonomy): domain Bacteria; phylum Verrucomicrobiota; class Verrucomicrobiia; order Opitutales; family Opitutaceae; genus Lacunisphaera. The sequence continues at coordinate 6,647 of CAIVJE010000193.1, forward strand.
TCCCTCGCCGCGCGGTTCGCCTCATCCGAGGCGAAAAGTCACCGCACAAAGTCGTCGCCATCGATGGGCTTAGCCTAGCGGCCGTCCAAGCTCGCCTCACGCCACCCCCGGCTTAAATGATCAACCCCTCCCCTAGGCGGGGCCGCTGGCTTAGCTTTTATTTATCCTGATTTATGACGCTCCGCGCTGCATGACACACCTCTCGATTGCTTCTCCGGCTCACGGGGAATGAACTAAACCTTCCTCTGCTATGTCCGTCTTTTCTCCCATTCCTCTGGGCCAGCGTATCCCGGGCAGCCCACACTCAGTCGCCTGCAGTCTGCCCACCTTAGCAGATGTAATTGGCTACGAAGAAGGCCGGACCGAGACCACGCGGCATATCTCTTCCGGTTATCCCCGCTTTGTTGTGCATACGTACGCCAAGCAACTGTGTGAACAGCTTCAGCAGCAGCCTGAATTTGCGGGCCGTTCCCTATGGCTCGTGACCTCAGCTAAAATGGCGACGGCGCTAGCTGACCCTCTGGGCCGGGCTGGCTCGGCCCGCGCCGTGCCGTTCTACGCCGCCGGGATCAATGGGGTTGCCCATGCTGACACCCCCGAGCTCAACACGCGCGGCAAACAATTCCTGCAGCACTTAGGTGGTTTTCTCTCTACCCGGGCCGCGGAGGATCAACTCGTCGCCCAGGGCCTCCGTCCCGCCGCGGCGGCAGAAACGCTTTTTGCCGGCGACGCTACCGCGGAAATCAAACGCTGCCTCCACCGAGTTTACTCGGGGGTAAGCGACCCCGATCTCCTGCTCGCCCCAAGCGGCATGAACGCACTGCACGCGGCCTTTCGGGCGATTAGTACCTTGCAGGCAACCCGCGGCCGCACGGCTTGGGTGCAACTCGGCTGGCTTTATCTCGATACGATTGCTTTGCTAAAAAAATTCACCCCCGATCCCACGCGCGATTACTTGCGTCATGGTGATGTGGCCGATCTCAGCGGGCTCGAACGCTTGTTGGCGACCGACGGCGCACGCATCGCGGGAATAATTATTGAGGCACCCACGAATCCGCTCATCCAGACGCCAGACATCGCGGCCGTCGCCGCCTTAGCCCGCCGGCATGGGGTGCGGCTGATTTTAGATCCCGCCATCAGCTCACCTTACAACGTTGATCTGCTCCCGGCCGCTGATCTCGTGGCGCAAAGTCTCACCAAATACACCGCGCATGAAGGCGACATCATTGCGGGAGCGGTCGTCGTCAATCCCCAGGGACCGGATGCGCCTGAGCTGCGGCGGCTCGTTAGTGAATATCTTGAGCCGGTCCATCCGCGCGATCTGGCCCGTCTCGCCGCGCAAATTGGCGCCACCGAAGACGTCGTGCGGAAAATCAATGCGAGCACGATGCAAGTCGCGGCCTTGCTCGAAAACCATCCCGCGGTGCAGCAAGTCTGGTGGGCACTGCAGCCTAGTTCTCGCGAAAATTATTTAAAAATTGCCCGTTCCCCAACGGCCGTGGGCAGCATGATCTCATTTACGCTCAAGGCGCCGATGAAAGATTTTTACGACCGCGTACGACTGCCCAAGGGTCCGAGTTTCGGGATGCGCACGACTTTAATCTCACCATTTATCTACCTCGCCCATTACGATCTGGTGACCTCACCGGCAGGCCGCGCCGAGCTAGCGGCTCATGGCCTCTCGCCCGATTTGCTGCGCCTCTCCGTCGGCCTAGAACCCATCGAAGATATCTTGGCGGCACTCCGCGAAGCTTTGATCTGAGATCCGCCGGCGGGCGCTTTTATGGCGAACCGATGATAATTGGGTGACGGCCGTGTAAGCCACCGGCGAAGAGATCTAACCAGAGCCCCGCGCGAGCTTCACCTGCGACTCGATGACGAATCGATGACGGCGCCGCTCCGAGAGCGAATAAACCCACGTCACCCAACTCTCGCTGGGTGGCGCCGCTGATCTAGCCAGTGCGCAAAGCGGTCGAGGTAAATATAAATTACTGGCGTGATGTAGAGGGTGAGCATTTGGGAGACGATCAACCCGCCGACGACGGCGAGCCCGAGCGAGCGGCGCGAATCAGCGCCAGCGCCGAGCCCCAGCGCGATAGGAATGGCCCCCGCGAGCGCGGCGAAAGTGGTCATCATAATCGGACGAAACCGCACCAGACAGGCTTCCACAATGGCCTGCTCCGCATTAAAGCCCGCCGCTTGCTCGCGCTTTTTCGCGAGCGCAAAATCGATCATCATAATCGCGTTTTTCTTCACAATCCCGATGAGCAAAATCACGCCGACATAGCCCATAATATTAAGTTCCTGCCGAAAGGCCCAGAGCGTTACTAACGCGCCAAAACTCGCGGCGGGCAAACCAGAGAGAATGGTCAGCGGATGAATAAAATTTTCGTAGAGTACCCCCAAAACGATATAGATCACCACAATCGCAGCGAGAATCAGCAGGCCCATGCCCGCTAACGAGGAAGCGAAGGCCTGGGCTGAGCCCACAAAACTGTAACTTACGGTTGGCGGCAAAGCCGCCCGCGCTAATGCGGTAATCGCCGTCGTTGCGTCCCCCAATGAAACCTTAGGCCGAAGATTAAAGGAAATCGTGACCGCTGGCAATTGGCCCAGATGATTCACGCTCAAAGGACCCACCGAACGCCGGAGGCTTGCTACCGTATCGAGAGAAACCAACTTGCCACTCTTGCTGCGCAAATAAATTAAAGAGAGCCCACCCACTTCTCGCTGAAATTCTTGGGCGACCTCCATGATGACAAAATATTGGTTGGTTGGCGTGTAGATGGTGGAAACTTGGCGCGAGCCGAAGGCGCTATAGAGCGCGTCCTCGATTTGCTGCGGCGTAATCCCTAACGTCGCGGCTCGGTCGCGCTGAATTTCTACGCGCAATTGCGGGCTGGTGATTTGCAAATCAGAGTTCACGTCCACCAACTGCGGGAGGGCCCGGATTTTTTGCTCGAGATCGGCCGCCGCCGTATAGAGCTCCTGCAGATCGCCGCCAAACAAAGTAAATTGATACAGCGCCTTGGTTAGCTGACCGCCAATTCGGATAGAGGGAGGAATTTGCGGGAAAGCGCGAATGCCCGGCACCACAGAAAGTTTTTTCCGCAAGTCACCCAAAATAACATCGATCGGGGGCCGCTCCGCCCGCGACTTCAGTCGCATAAACACGCGCCCTTGATTCGAGGTCGCGTTGACGGAACCACTGGAACCGAGGGAAGACATCATCGCATCGACATACGGCTGCTCGGCCACAATGGCGGCAACCGCCTGCTGATGCCGCGTCATCTCCTCGAAAGAAATATCCTGAGCCCCTTCGGTGAAAACTAAAATCAAGCCCGTGTCATCCGTCGGAATAAAACCCTGCGGTAATATTTTGACTAAACCCACCGTCAGTACGGCCATCAAACCAGCCAGACTGACAATCGCCAACCGATGCCGCAAACTTGCGGCCAGCGTCCGCGCATAAAAAGCATGCAAGCCCGCAAATTGCCGCTCGCTCCATTCATAAATTTTACCGTGAGCCGTGCCGCCCGCGTGCGCGCTTCCCACTTGGGGCTTTAAAAATCGACTGCACAACATGGGGGTCAAGGTCAGCGACACGACCCCGGAAACCAGAATAGCAGATGTAATGGTGACGGCGAACTCGTGCAAGAGCCGCCCCAAAATACCGCCCATGAACATCAGCGGAATGAACACCGCGACCAACGACAACGTCATGGAGATAATCGTGAAGCCAATTTCACTCGAGCCCACAAAGGCGGCCTCACGCACGGGCATACCGGCTTCAATGTGGCGGACAATATTTTCCAACATTACAATGGCATCATCGACGACAAATCCGACTGAAAGGGTCAGGGCCAACAATGAAAGATTATCCACCGAGTAACCAAAAATATACATCACCACAAATGTGCCCAAGAGCGCCATGGGGATGGCCAAACTGGGAATCAGCGTCGCGGTGAGGGAGCGCAGAAACAGAAAAATAACCAACACCACGAGAAATATCGAAAGCAGTAAGGTGGTTTGCACGTCATGGACGGAGTCGCGCACCACCTCAGAAGTGTCCCGCAAGACGCTAAAAGTAACCGAGGCCGGCAACTGCTGCTGAATTTGCGGCATGAGCGCCTTCACCCGATTCGCCACTTCCACGGTGTTGACGCCAGGCTGCTTTTGCACGGCTAACACCATCGCGCGCGATAGATTCAAAGCGCCGCCCTTGCGCTCGGCAAACCAGGTCGCAAGCCGAATGTCCTGCACACTATCAATTACCTGGGCCAATTCTCCCAAACGGACCGGAGCCCCACGTCGATAGGCGACGACGAGATTAGTAAACTCGGTCGCATTGGCGAGCTGCCCACTCGCGAGAATCTGCATCGATTGACGATAGCCGTCCAACAAGCCCGTCGGCTGATTGACATTATGGGCGCTGAGCGCCGAGCGGACTTCGTCCAAAGTGATCCCGCGGCTGGCGAGCAACCGTGGATCGAGTCGGACCCGCAACGCGTATTTCTGCGCGCCAAAAACTTGGACCTGCGAGACCCCAGCAACGGTCGAAATTCGCTGCGCCATCGTCGTCTCCGCATATTCATCAACGACGGAAAGCGGCAGCGTCGGTGAGCTGACCGCCAGATACATAATTGGTTGGTCGGCCGGATTGGTCTTCCGCAACGAGGGCGGCGACGGCATGTCAGTCGGTAAGCGCCGCTGCACCGCGGCGATGGCGGCCTGCACATCTTGCGCGGCCGCGTCGATGTTACGCTCTAAGGCAAATTGCAGGGTGATCTGGGTGCTGCCAGTTCCACTCGTGGACGTCATCGAATCCACTCCCGCAATCGTCGAGAACTGTTGCTCTAAAATTGTGGCCACGGCGCTGGCCATGGTCTCAGGAGTTGCGCCGGGTAGTGAAGCGCTGACCACAATCGTCGGAAAATCGACATTGGGCAAATCGCTCACGGGGAGGAGGCGATAAGCCATGGTCCCAAAAATAACGAGCGCGGCCGTCAACAACGTCGTCATCACCGGCCGACGAATACAAAAAGCAGGGAGATTCATCACGGCAGGATCAGGGAGTTTTAACGGCATTAACTGGCCGACCCGCGAGCGTGCGCGCCTCGGCTTTCATCCCGGGCAGCAAGCGAATTTGCCCATCGATGATCACGGTTTCACCGGCTTTGATGCCTTCCGCCAATAAAGTATTTTCACCCGCGACTCGCAGGACTTTAACAGGCCGCAGAGCCACCGTTTGATTGGGAAGCAGCACATAAACGGTGGAACCATTTTGGCTATTCTGCACCGCGGTGGATGGCACCACCAGCGCGCCCACATCGATCCCGACCTGAGTGATGGTATAAATAAACCGCCCCGGCCACAGGGCTTGATCCTCGTTAGAAAAAACCGCCTTCAGGGTAATCATCCCCGTGGTGACATCGACGGTGTTGTCGATAAAGTCCAAGCGGCCATTTTCACGCGTCAAGCCGGTGGTGCGATCGAGCGCGGATACGGTGACGATCCCCGCGGCAAAAGCCCGGCGAATTTCATCCAGCGATCCTTCGGGCACCGCATAAGCCACCGCAACGGGCGCCAGTTGATTGACCGTTACGAGCGGAAAGTTATTATCGTTCGCCTTCACCAAGGCGCCCTCATGGAGCAGGAGTTGCCCCGTCCGGCCGGCGATCGGCGAGCGAATTTGGGTGTAGCCCAGTTGCAATTCAGCATTCGCGGCCACGGCC
>CAIVJE010000194.1 GCA_903906135.1 uncultured Verrucomicrobiota bacterium
ATCTCAATGGGGAGTCTGGGTTTCCCCCAGCTCCCGCCTCCGGCTAAGTTACCGATTTCTGGTGTAGCTCCTGCGGGTGGTCCTAGGCGCTTATTTAACTAAGCACGCCTTGAAGCCTTCGGTCAGGGCGGCGCGATCAAGATTTTTTCCGATGAAGATGAGGGTGTTGGTGCGATTTTCACCGTCCCGCCATTCTCGATCAAATTGAGCATCGAAGAGCATGTGGACACCTTGGCAGACGAGGCGCTTGTTGGTCCCTTTCACCACGAGCACGCCCTTCATGCGGAAAATATCGCCACCTTTGGTTTCAAGTAATTTAGAAATCCAGGTATTGAGTTTTTTCCCGTCGAGTTCCCCGGCGACGCTGATGCCAACCGATGAAACGTCTCCGTCATGACTGTGTTCATGGCGAAAGCCTTGGTCCCAGACGTAGCGCATAACATTACCATCGGGGCCGTGCAAATGGGTCGGCACATCGTGCCCGGTGATGAGTAAATAGTGCCCAGCGGTCGCGATTTTAACGGGGAAGTGGCCCTGCTCATCTTTAAGTTTAAGCCGATGGAGGACCTGGCCGGGCGCAATTGTTTCACCGGGCAGGATAATTTTTTCCCAATCAGAGAAGGTTAACACCGCCGCATCACGCGTTGCGTTCAGGTCGGCGGGAGTGAGGCTTTTGAGAGGGAGCAAGACGACATCGAGCTCGTTGTGATTATGGCCGCACTCATCACCGCAGTCGTGGTCGTGGCTGTGGTCATGATCGTGCTCCCCGTGGTGGTGGGCGTGACCAATGGCGAGTTTATAGGCGCCGGGGGCGAGTTCGTAGGCGCCGGCCCATTCAAAAGGATATTCTGTTTCGAGGAATTGTGGATCGACCTCAATGGCGCGCTCGAGATTGAAGCCGCCGATATCAATGACGTGATTGAGGGGCAGGCTGGCATTGGTCGTGCGATGAACTTTCGCGACCGCGTTAATTGATTTAATCCGCTGCTCGAGCGCGGCGAGCTCAGGCGGGGTGACGAGATCAGTCTTATTGAGCAAAATAACATCAGCAAAGCCGATTTGCTTAATGGCTTCAGGTGAATCGCCCAAGTGCAGGAGGATGTGCTTGGCGTCGACGAGGGTGACAATGGCGTCCAAGCGAAACTGCTCCTTCATTTCTGGGTCGGAGAAGAACGTTTGGGCCACCGGGGCCGGATTAGCGAGGCCGGTGGTCTCGATGAGAATAGCATCGAGCCGATCCTTGCGCTTCATCAGTCGGCTGAGAATGCGGAGGAGATCGCCGCGTACGGTGCAACAAATGCAGCCGTTGTTCATTTCAAAGATTTCCTCGTCGGATTGAATGACCAGTTGGTTATCAACGCCCACTTCGCCGAACTCATTTTCAATCACCGCAATTTTTTTGCCGTGCTGCTCCGTGAGAATGCGATTGAGGAGAGTGGTTTTTCCGGCGCCGAGGAAGCCGGTGAGAACCGTGACGGGAATGCGTGAATCAGACATCAATAAAAAGGGTGAAAGGAAGAACGTTCAGCAAACTCATCAACGCGGTGTTTGCAATTCCCAGTTCGGGGTTCGCTCAGAGGCGGATTGGGTTACCAGCCGTAACTACGCTTGATGCGCAATTCTTCGTACAGGTTTTCATCGAGTTCTTCGAGAAAGCGTGAGGGATTAAGCATCATGCCGCCGGGACCGGCGCGACTCGCCACCTTAGGGTAGCTAATATAAAGTTCATTTTTCGCCCGGGTGACCGCGACATAAAAAAGGCGGCGTTCTTCTTCGACGTCACCACTCTCAATGGCGCGCCGGCCCGGAAATTGACCATCGGCGGCGCCAATCAGGAAAACGACATCGTATTCTAGCCCCTTGGCTTGATGGACAGTGGTCAGCTTGATGGCTTCCTCATTGGCATCGACGTGCTTGTCGCTCGTCTCGCCGTTCAGCAAAACGATTTGAGCGAGCAGATCCTGCATTTCCTCGAAACGCGCGGCGAAGCCGACGAGCGCTTTTAGTTCCTCGAGGCGATCCACGTAATCGGCGTAGGCGCCTTTGAGATAATCGCCATACCAGCCTTCGATCGCGACGGTGACGGTATCGCTTGGCTTTTCATGACTCATGGCATCCGCCACTTGGCGCAGCGAGGCGCAGAAATTGGACCAATCGTCTTTGGCGTCTTTGGCCACTTTGCTCTTCACGTCATCGGTATTGAGGGCGTCGATAAAGTTTTGCTGCATCAGTCGCGCGTGATCGAGAGCCGCGGCGTGGATCTTCTGGGCGCCCTTTTCGCCGACTTTGGGCAATAAAATAGCGATGCGTTGCCACGCCTGCGCGTCACTGGGGTTATAAACAAAACGCAGCAAGGCGATGAGATCGCGGACGTGCTGGCGTTCGAAGAATTTTACTCCGGAGGTAATTTGATAGGGCATGCCCGCGCGCGAGAGCGCCAATTGCATTTCGAGGGCGAGAAAATGGGAGCGGTAAAGAATCGCGATCTCCTTGGCCGCGACGCCGTCATCAGTGATGAGCGAGTGGATGCGTTTGAGAATGAACTCGGCTTGCTCGCGATCGTCCATGGTCGCGACGACGTAGGGCTTCATGGAGTGCTTGCGCGCGGCGCGGAGTTCCTTGTCGAAGTGGCGGCCTTTGGGTTGCGCATTCAGCACGCCGTTGGCGAAGGCCAGGATTTCGGGGGTAGAACGATAGTTGATCTCGATCCGATGGATGACCGTGCTGGGGTGCCGTTCAGGGAACGACATGATGTTTTCAAAATCAGCGCCGCGCCAGGAGTAGATACACTGCGCATCATCGCCGACGGCCATGACGCAGTGATGCGCGGCCAGTTTATCCACGATCTGGGCTTGGATAGTGTTGGTGTCTTGATACTCGTCGACGAGAACGTGGCGAAAGCGGGCGGCAAAATATTTTGCGACCTCCGGCGCCTCCGTCAGCAGTTTGAGCCAGAGCTCGAGCAGGTCATCGTAGTCGACGACGGATTGGTCGCGTTTAGCTTTTGCGTAAGCGGTGGCGAAAGCGGGGAAGCGGCCGGCGATATCGCTGTATTGGGGAAAATTTTTCGCGACGGTGTCGGCCAGGGAGAGCTGGGTATTGCGAGCGAGCGAGAGGACGCTGAACAGGGGGCCGGGGCGGGGGTTAGTTTTGTCCTTAAAGAAAAGCTTGTCGGCGTGCTCGACGGTTTGTTTGAGGAGCGATTCAGATTCGTCAGCGTCGAGGATAGTAAAATTTTTAGGCAGCTGAATGGCTTCACCGTACATGCGCAGGGCGCGATTACCGAGGGAGTGAAAGGTGCCGCCCCAGAAGCGTGCGGGCTCGATGCCCGTGAGGTCTTGCACGCGGTGGAGCATTTCCTTGGCCGCCTTATTCGTGAAGGTGAGGAGTAAAATTTCACCTGGCTTGACGCCTTGGGAAAGCAGGTAAGCCACGCGGTAGGTGAGGGTCCGGGTCTTGCCCGAGCCAGCTCCTGCCAGCACGAGGAGGGGCCCGGGCGGCGCGGTGACGGCGGCAAATTGCTCAGCATTAAGCAGGGCCTTAAAGTCGATGGCCGGCACATCAAGCGGTCGGCTGGCAAAGTCACTGGGGAGAACGAAATCCATGAATTCAGAGAACAGAAGACAAGGCACCGGGGATAGAATGCAAGCAGGGAGCGGCCCCGTTGTGGCCTGCTTGCGGCTGGGGATTTATTCCTGATTTCTGATCGCGCGAAACTGCGGCCAAGGCGCAAGCGGTCGGAAGGGGGTTGGCGAGAAATGCGACCGCAGGTGCGGATTCATTGGCGTTCGAGGAATGAGCGGGGTTGCGGGAAACATTAAAATGCGGCGGCAGGGGATTGTTATGGGCAATTGGCCACCCCCCTGGCTCATGAGGCACAAAAAAGCCCGCCGGGCTGGGGCGGTGCGCAGGCGTAAATCGCCGGCTCGCGCTTAAACCGTCGTGAGATCCTTCTCTTTGTGAGCGAGGTGGGTGTCGATGTCCTTGATGGATTTGTCGGTGAGCGTTTGGATTTCTTTCTCGAGGCGCTTCTCTTCGTCTTCGGACATTTTGCCATCTTTTTTGGCCTTCTTAACATTTTCCATAGCATCGCGCCGGGCATGGCGAAGATTAACGCGGCCCTCTTCCGCCAGTTTGTGGGCGACTTTGACGAACTCGAGGCGGCGTTCTTTGGAAAGATCGGGCAGCGGGAGGCGGATCAAGCTGCCATCCACCACGGGATTAATGCCGAGGTTGGCCTGTTGCAGCGCCTTTTCTACAGCGCGAATGAGTCCTTTGTCCCAAGGCTGAACTTGGATCATGCGAGCGTCGGGCGTGCTGATGGCGGCGCATTCCTTGAGGCGCATCATCGAACCATAGGCTTCGACCATCACGCCTTCGACCATCGCGGGGGAGGCTTTGCCTGTGTGGATGCTGCTAAATTCATGCAGCGTGAAATCGATCGCTTTTTTCATGCGGGCAGCGACGTCGGTGAGGATGGGATGGCTCATAAGGGGATAAGGTTTAAGCGCGATAAGGTTTAAGTCGTAAGCTGCAAACACTAGTCAGGGTTTAACTACTGCGCAAGGGGGAGTGGCAAGGGCAAGGACTTACAGTTTATAACTTAAACCTTAAAACTAATTATGGACGAGCGTCCCGATTTTCTTGCCGAGGACGGCGCTGCGGATCGCGTGTTCGGAGGTGAGATTGAAAACGAGAATCGGTACATTATTATCGAGGCAGAGCGAGAAGGCCGTTGAGTCCATGACGTTGAGACGCTGGCGGAGGGCATCGACAAAGGTGATCTCGTCATATTTGACGGCGTCAGCATATTTTTTCGGATCCTTATCGTAGATTCCATCAACCTTGGTCGCCTTCATGATGATATCGGCATGTAACTCTGATGCCCGCAAGGCGGCCGTGGTGTCGGTTGAGAAGTATGGATTGCCGGTGCCGGCGGCGAAGATGACAACGCGCTTTTTTTCCAAATGGCGAATCGCACGGCGCATGATGAATGGCTCGGCAATTTGGTTCATCGGGATAGCGGACTGGACGCGGGTATCGACGCCCATTTTCTCGAGGCAATCCATCAGCGCGAGGCTGTTGATGACCGTAGCCAACATGCCCATATAGTCGCCGGTGGTGCGATCGACGCCTTGTTTGGCACCTTGGAGGCCGCGGAAAATATTGCCCCCGCCGATGACGACGCAGACTTGCACGCCGAGCGCGTGAATTTCTTTAACTTGCTCGCAAATATGTTCGAGGGTGGCGGCATCGATTGCTTCGGCGCCTTTGCCCCGTAAAACCTCGCCGCTCAGTTTCAGCACAATACGCTTATATTTAATGTGAGGAGTAGCGGCAGACTTGGTAGGCATGAGGTGAGATGAAACCGACCGCTAAAAGCGGCGTCAATGCCCGAGATTTCAGCGCGCTACGGGGATGCTGGTCGCGGTGCGCCCCAGGGCCGCTAAGCCTGAGGGAGGCGTTGCGGCGAATGGCATTGCCACGAGGGAGCTAGGTTCGTTGTCATGGCGCTGCTTTCAGGATTTATTCTTACTTATGAAATTCGAACACTTTGCCCTTAATGTAGCGGATGTCCGGGCGATGGCCCGCTGGTATGTGGAGCACCTCGGTTTCCAAATTGCGCGCCGCCGCGAAGATGCGCCCTATACGCATTTCCTCGCCGATGAAACGGGTCGAATCGTGATCGAGCTTTATACGAATCCAGCGGCCCTCATTCCCAATTATGCGAACCAAGATCCCTTGGTTTATCATTTAGCCGTCTTCACCACGGATGCTCGGGCCGAGCAGCAGCGTTTAGAGAAAATCGGCGCTACCCTTTATTTTGAAGACAATCTGCCGGATGGCTCGCGGCTCACGATGATGCGTGATCCGTGGGGGGTGCCGCTGCAACTGTGCCAGCGCAGCAAGCCTTTCCCCGGATTTTAAGGCGGGGATCGCGCCGCCGTTTATTGTTGTGGGGCTCGTTGCAATTGCGGCGGGGTTAGCGCTGTGGGATGAAAGCGCAGCGTGCTGATCCCGCCTTTGAACCAGTAGACTTTATTCTGGCGCACGCCGAGGGAAGTTTGGCCGGGTCCCATCGGGCCGAAAGTTACCTGGGCCGTGAGTTCTTGCTCGCCGTCGATGTAATGGGTCATGCGCTGGCCGTCATAAGTGAGCGCGACCCAATACCAGCGTCCGGTGGGGTGCACCCGTTGCGGATCGATCAAGGGCTGCCGGATGCGTTCGTTGCCGAGAAAGGTATCGAGCCACCAGCCGCCATGGCCATCGAGACGGGTTTCAATCATCACGCGCCAATTGGTCGTATCTTGAATATGCACAAAGCGTTGTTCGGCCAAGCCGCCTTCCTCTGGTTTAAAAAGAATTTCGACGGTGAACTGCGGCCAACCGGCCAGCGGGTTAGTGGGCACGAGTAAGCCGTCGCTAGAGCCGTTAAAAAATAACGCTGGGTGCGGCGGTGCTGAGCTAACGTGGGGTGATCCCATTACCGTGGGGGTATGGGCTCCGATGAGATCCGTTTGCGTAACTGACCAGAAAATGGGGGCGGGGGGACTTGATTCGGCCCAAAGGGTTGCGGCCAGGGGCAGTAAGAGCGTCGCGAGATTGATTTTGGAGATCAGCGGCATGGATTATTTTAATTATATCACGTGATGGGCAACACAAGCGGCTTACGGTCATAGAGTTTTGGCCGGCGGGTTGGCGGTAAATTTCCACTCTTGACCCGCGTAGGGAGGGGGGCTTCTTTCGCCGCTCCTTTGCCTGATGGTGTAATGGTAGCACAGGCGACTTTGACTCGCCTAGTCATGGTTCGAATCCATGTCGGGCAGCCACTTTGCGGGAGCAAATTGACAGACAGACCGGGATGAGAACGGAGTTCGACGACCGGATCTCGCTTGGCGGGAGGAGGGAGAGGGGCCGCGCGAAGCGTGTTCGAAGGGTGGGCGAAGCCCAGCCAATCCATGTCGGGCCGCCATCGAAAAAATTCCGAGAACTTTTTTCGAGGTAAGACAAAAGAGGAGCTAAGTGCCGATAAATCCGCAACAACCGGAAATTCAGTTTTTGCCTCACTTTTCAAAAGTTCTTCGCTTGCTCCACGGCGGCCCCCATTTTCTCCCTTGCACCCCCTGTTTCCGCACCGGGGCTCCAAGCACTCCCTACTCGTAGTGCGTCCACATGCGGAGGACCTTAACTGCTTTTTTCTCGCGATATACCTGATAGACCAACCGATGTTGGAGGTTGATTCGTCGCGAATACGCTCCCGCCAAATCTCCCACTAATCTTTCGAAGGGCGGAGGATTAGCAAAAGGGTCGGCCGCCAGCAGGCTCAATAGACGCTCTGCTTGGGGCCGCAAATTCGACGACGCCAGCTTTTTGGCATCCTTCTGCGCCTGCTTGGTATAATAAATATCCCAGCTCACCACTTCAAGGCTTTGGAGGACTTACTCAGCGGTTCAGCCAAACCCTTTCGAATCGATTCCCGCAAACCTGGCACCGACAGAAGGTAGAGGGTCTCTTGCACACTTCGCCAATCCTCTTCGGACACCAAGACCGCACTGTTGCGCTTTCCCGCGATCAGAATGGGCTCATGGCTCAGCGAGGCATCGTCCACCAACTGATAGAGGGTCGCCCGTGCCTTGGTTACAGGAATTGAGGTCATTGGATTAGCGTACGTTTTCACGTACGTGTGTCAAGCAGCCAAGAAGAGTAACAGAAGCGAATCCGAGGCTGAAATCGGGTGTGAGCCGGCCTTGATTTGCTTCAAGACTTTGCCCCGGTTCGCCTTTCTCAGAGGGAGTCCCCTCGAAAACCGGCCGATTCGCTTTAAAAAGTTCGTGGTTTGGCTCAGACTGGGCAGCCACTTGGAATTTAAAACGAGCTTTTGCAGAGATAGGTCAAAAATAATTGGGGCAAAAAAGACCCTTGGGCCGAATGGCCGGCGCCGAATGCCGGGTTGACTTTACCTTGCGCGCACACTCCTTCGCTTATCGTGCAAGGTCTGCAACGTATCATCGCTTTTATCCTGTTTGCCCTGTGGCTGCCGGCGACGCTGCACAGCGATTTGGAGGCCGCCGGAATCTATTATGCTTTCGGGGGGCACGATCACGCCTCGCTGGCGCGTCAGCACTCTGATTGTGCTCACGACCGCGCTGACGACGAGGTCCCGCACTCGACCGACGGCGTGAGCTATCGTCATGATTCCCATGATCTCAAGCTGCCGCGGCCGGCCTTCGCTTTTCTCTACCCCGTCGGAACGATCCCTCTTTTTGCGCCCATCGATCTGCCCGCAAAATTTGTAGCTGAAACGGGGGCCGCCCCGCCTGAAGTGGCCCGCACTTGGCACTTCCTGCGCCGCGCCGCGCCTCCGCCGCGCGCGCCCTCGCTCGTAGTCTGAACGCTTGAACCCCTGCGCGGGTTCGCCGTTATCTCCCCGTCTCCGGCGCGTTCCTGCGTCGTTAGCCGGCTTCCAGTGCGTCCCAAACGCCAGTACCCATCCACTGATTTTCTCCTTCCCATGCACCCACGACTCACCTCCCGCCGTTCTTCTGCCGCGGCACTCCTATTACTCCTCTCAATCGCATTCCTTTGCACCGCTCCTGCGCGGGCCGCCGACCCGACGGTCAAGCTCGATGCGCTCGTCATCGAAGTGACGTCGCGTCACCCCGAACTCGCCTTCTACGAGGCTGAAATTGCCGCCGCCAAGGCCGGTGCCCGTAGCGCCGCCACGTGGGCCGACCCCGAACTCTCCCTGTCCGCCGGTCACAAACGTGTCCGCGATTTCTCCGGCGCCCTCGCCGGTGAAGGTACGGCGTGGTCCGTCTCACTTACGCAGGCCTTCGAGTGGCCCGGTCGCCTCGCTATCCGCAAAGCGCTCGCCAACGGCCAGATTTCCCTCGCCGAACTGGGCCTCGCTCGTTTCCGCACCGCCCTCGAATCGCGCGCCCGCACGCTCGCCTACGGCCTGCACGCCGCCCACACCCGTGCCGCCACCGTGCGTGAAGTCGCCGACCGTTTCACCGCGCTCAAGGAAACGTTCCTCGCCCGCGAACCCGCTGGCCTCACTCCGCTCCTTGAAACCCGCGTGATCGAAGCTGCTGAACTTTCCCTCCAACGCCGCGCCGCTGAGGCCGAACTCGCCCTCCACGCCGCGCTGCTCGAACTCAACCAACTCCGTGGCGCCGCCATCGATGCTCCGCTCGTCCTCGCCGCGCCCGCCCTCACGTTTGGCGATGCCCCTGCCACCGACGCCCTCCTCACCGCCGCCCGCGAAAACAATTTTGATTTTCGTCAGAAACGCGCCGAGTTGGAACAACAAGGCTTCGCCGTCAGCCTCGCGCAAAATGAACGCCGCCCGGCGATCAGCGTCAGTCCATTCTTCTCCCAGGACAAAGCGGACACTCGCGAATCGGTCATCGGCCTTGGTTTCTCTATCCCGCTCGCTGTCTCCGGTCGCGCCCGCTCCGCAGTCGATGTGGCTGCAGCGCGCCGCCGCCAAGCCGAGACCGCTGCGCTCGTTGCCCAGCGGGAACTTGAGCGCGACGTGCTCACTTCCGCCCATGTGTTCGCCACCAAACTCGCCGAGATTCGTCACTGGGCCCCCGACACTACAGGGAAATTCCGCGATGCCGCTGCGCTGGCTGACCGCCACTACCGCCTCGGGGCTGTGCCCATCGCCACTTATATCGCGCTCCAGACGAGCTACCTCGACGCCGTCGAAGCTATCCTTGCCACTCAGCAAGAAGCCCTCGCCGCCGGCCTGCGTCTTCGCCAGCTCACCGGCCTCGATTTCAACGCGGTCTCTCTCGTCAACGCGACGCCCGCGCCATGATTGACCGCATCCTCGAATTTTCCCTGCGTCAGCGCGCCGTCGTCGCCCTCTTCGCGGTCGCTCTGCTCGGCACCGGCCTCTGGTCCGCGCTGCATCTGCCGATCGACGCCGTGCCCGACATCACCGGCGTGCAGGTGCAGATCAACACGGAGGTCGCCGCCCTCGCCGCCGAAGAATCCGAAAAGCTCGTCACCCAGCCACTCGAACTCGAACTCGCCGGCCTGCCCGGGGTCGAAGAGATGCGCTCGATCACGAAGTTCGGTCTCTCGCAAATCACGCTTCAATTCAAAGACAACGCCGACATCTACCGCGCGCGCCAGCTCGTCACCGAGCGCTTGCAAGGCGCGCTCGAACTCCTGCCCCCCGGCGTCCTCCCGAAACTCGCACCCATCAGCACGGGCCTTGGCGAGATTTTTTACTACAGCGTGAACTATCGTGCTGAAGCGAAGCAGAAACCCGCGACCGAACTTGAACAGCTCATCATCTTGAGCGAACTCCAGGAATACGTCATCAAGCCGCTCCTCCGTACCGTCCCCGGCATCGCTGAGATCAACGGCACCGGCGGCTACCAGAAGCAATACGTCATCCAGCCGAAGCCCGCGGCGCTCGTCGAACGCAACCTCACCTTCAGCGAACTCGCGGCGCTCGTCACGCAGAACGTCGAGAACGCTGGCGGCGGCATCGTCAACCGGGGCGGCCAGCAGCTCACGATTCGCGCCGTCAGTCGCGTGCAGACGGTCGAGGACATCGCGAATCTTCCCGTGAAATTCGGCGCGGGCGCGCAGCCGATTCTCCTTAAGGACGTGGCCGAGGTTAAGCTCGGCACTAAATTCCGCACCGGCGCCGCCACGCTCGACGGCCACGAAACCGTCATCGGCACCGTCATGATGCTCGCCGGCGAAAACAGCCGCGAGGTCGCGCTCCGCGTCAAGGCCCGCCTCGCCGAAATCCAGACCAAACTTCCTGCCGGCGTAGAAATTCAAACCCAATACGACCGCTCCTTCCTCATCGACCGCACCATCGGCACCGTCGAAAAGAATCTCGTCGAAGGCGCCATCCTGGTTGTCATCGTGCTCCTGCTGCTGCTCGGCAATTGGCGGGCTGCCCTCATTGTTGCTTGTGCGATCCCGCTTTCGTTTCTCTTTGCCCTCACCGGCATGAGGTACTGGGGCATCTCTGGTAACCTCATGAGTCTCGGCGCCGTCGACTTCGGTCTTATTATCGACGGCGCCGTCGTCATCGTCGAAAACATCGTGCGCCAGCTTGGCCAGCGCCAACACAAGCTCGGCCGCCCGCTCACCGCCGAAGAGCGTTCGCAGACCGTCCTCTCCGCCAGCAAACAGGTCGGCAGCCCGATGTTCTTCGGCGTCCTCATCATCGCCGTTGTTTACCTTCCGATCCTCGCGCTTACCGGCATCGAGGGGAAAATGTTTCACCCCATGGCGCTCACCGTGATGCTCGCCCTCGGCGGTGCCCTGGTCCTCTCGCTCACACTCATGCCCGCCCTCTGCGCGTGGCTGCTCCGCGGCAAAATTTCCGAGGATGATAACATCATCATCCGCAGCGCGAAAAGTCTCTATGCCCCCACGCTCCACGTCGCGCTTCGCCTGCGCTGGTTGGTCGTCACCGCCGCCATCGCACTCTTCGCCGGCTCGCTCTGGGTCTTCACCCACCTCGGCGCCGAATTCGTGCCGAAGCTCGACGAAGGTTCCATCACCGCGATGCTCTACAAGCCGGTCGGCATGAGCATGGAGGAATCCCTCCGCACCGGCATCGAGGTCGAGAACCGCCTGCGCGCTGATTTTCCCGAACTCACCCGCATTTTTTCCCGTATCGGCACCAGCGCCATCGCCTCCGATCCCATGCCGCCTAACGAAAGCGACGTTTACCTCTTCTACAAACCGCTCGCTGAATGGCCGAAGACCGCCGGTCGCCCCACCACCAAGGCCGAACTGCTGGTGCAGATCGAGGCCGCCTTGAAGAAAATCAATCCCGACTACGATCTGCTCTTCGCCCAGCCCATCGAAATGCGTTTCAACGAAATGCTCGAAGGCACCAAGGCCGAACTCGCCGTGAAAATCTTCGGCCCCGACTACGACGTCCTCGAACCGCTCGCCCAACAGGTCAAGGGCATCCTCGAAAAGACGCCGGGCGTTGCTCAGGTGGAATATGAGACCGACGGCCGCACCCCGCAGCTCCAGCTGCGCGTGAAGCGCGCCGTGCTTCGCCGCCACAATCTCCAGGCCGCTGAGGTCAACCACGCCGTCAGCGCCGCGCTCGCCGGCGAGATCGTCGGCAGCATCGTCGAGGGCAACCGCCGCCATGACATCGTTGTCCGTATGCCCGAGGAACTCCGCGCCGATGACGCTGAGATCAAAAAACTCCCGCTCCGCGTCGGCGAGCACGGCTTGCTCCCTTTTAGCGATGCGGTCGATTTCTCCACACTACAGACCGTTGAGCCCATCCAACGCGACGGCGGTCAACGCCGCGCCGCACTCATGGTCAACCTCGCCGTCCGCGACATCGAGGGCTATGTCCGCGCCGCCGAGAAAACCATCGCCGCCGAGGTGAAGTTCCCCGAAGGCTACATCGTCGAGTTCGGCGGGCAGTTTCAAAATCTCCAGCAAGCCCGCGCCCGCCTCGCCGTCGTCGTTCCTTCGGCTCTCGCGCTCATCTTCGTGCTCATCTTTCTCGCCTTTAGCTCGGTGCGGCAGGCGCTGCTCGTTTATACCGGCATCCCGCTCGCCGTCACCGGCGGCGTGGCTGCTCTCTGGCTGCGCGCCATGCCCTTTAGTATCCCCGCCGCGATTGGCTTTATCGCGCTGACCGGCGTCGCCGTATTGAACGGCGTTGTCCTCGTCAGCTACTTCAATCAGCTCCGCGAGGAAGGCCGCACCCTGCACGACTCCGTCATTGAAGGCGCGCTCACCCGTCTCCGCCCTGTGCTCATGACGGCTGCCGTCGCCAGTCTGGGCTTTGTCCCGATGGCGCTCGCCACCGGTGCCGGCGCCGAGGTGCAGCGGCCCCTCGCGACCGTCGTGATCGGCGGCATCATCAGTTCCACCCTGCTCACCCTCGTCGTGCTGCCTGTCCTCTACGCGTGGTTCGAAAAGGAAAAACCGGCCGACAACGCCGCCCAATCATAAAACGCCTGCTGCTCATCCGCGCGCCGCGGGCGCTCGGCGTAAAGCCCATATTTACCGGCGACGCTCATCGGCTATTGCTCTATCGGCACTCGAGTTATTGATTGGTTTATCTCATGTCTAGCCCCGCTGCTCCTCGTCATGGTATTTTTGCTGCCCTTTGGATTCCAACCGACGCCCGTGGTCGGTTAATGAAACGCGCCCTTGCCGCGCACCTTGCCTTTCTGCGGC
>CAIVJE010000195.1 GCA_903906135.1 uncultured Verrucomicrobiota bacterium
TACGGGGTGGACGTTGCGAACGTTGCCAAGGCGATGGGCAAATCAAACTTGATATGCAATTCATGGCCGACGCCTACACACCGTGCGGTAGTTGTGATGGGCAGCGTTTTAATCGCGAAACGCTGGAAGTGCGTTTTCATGGAAAAAGCATTGCGGATGTCCTCGCTCTCACGGTTCGAGAAGCGCTGGAGTTATTTCACCCCGTGCCGCGTATTATGGAAAAGTTGGCGACGCTCGACGCTGTCGGTCTTGGTTATCTCCAACTCGGACAATCCGCCACGACACTCTCTGGCGGTGAAGCGCAGCGCATTAAACTGTCGCTCGAACTGAGTAAGCGTGAGCAGGGTTTAACTCTTTATATTCTGGATGAACCCACCACGGGGCTGCATTGGACAGATATCCAACGACTCATGGATTTACTTTTTAAACTACGCGACGCGGGCAATACCTTGGTAGTGATCGAGCATAATTTGGATGTCATCCAAATGGCGGATTGGGTGCTGGATCTCGGGCCCGGCGGTGGCCCCGCGGGCGGCAATGTTGTCTATGCGGGTGACGTTGCGGGCCTGAAAAAAGCATCGGGGTCACTCACCGGCCGAGCCTTGCTACTGACCTAGTTCATGAAAATCAGTCAGTCACGATTAGCTGCTGTCACAGGGACCAACTCCAATCGGGCAGGCTTGCGGAGTGTTACTTTACGCTGATGTCAGACTTGCCGCTCATCGTTCACCTCGATGCGGATGCTTTTTTTGTATCCTGCGAGCTAACTTTGCAGCCGGCCTTGCGCGGAAAAAAATGCGCCGTTGGTGGCCGCGAACGTGGCATCATTGCTTCCGCGAGTTACGAGGCGAGGGCTTGTGGAGTTTACACGCCCATGCCGACGACCCAAGCGCTCAAGCTTTGCCCCGACTTGATTTTGCTCCCGCCAACCGCTGGACTATATAGTGACATCTCCCGGCAATTATTCGACCTCTGCGAAACGCTTACCCCGTACGTGCAGCGCAATTCGATTGATGAAGGTTATCTTGATCTTGGACCGTGTGGCTTCACGTCCATAGCAGAAATCGAGCAAAGGGTGCGCGCACTGCAGCAGCGTATCTTAGAGCAATTGGGTGTGACCGCTTCATTTGGCCTAGCCTCGAATAAGCTTGTCGCGGCAGTCGCGAGCAAGGCCTACAAGCCGCGGGGATTTACGCTGGTTGCCCCTGGCAGCGAGGCTCAATTTTTAGCGCCATTAAAAGTGAGTGTAATTCCCGGCATCGGAAAAATAACCGAAGCGCGCTTGGCCGATGCCGGGATTCGCTTGGTCAGTGACCTCATCGCGCAGTCAGTCGCCGAACGGCAGCGCCTTCTGGGCGATTCCGGGCCGGCGCTGCTCGCGTTGGCTCGGGGTGAGGATACCGACTCGGTCGATCCGACTGTGGCCGCGGCCCAGTCCTATTCTACGCAGGAAACTTTTAATCATAACAGTAGCAATTTTTCTCTCATCGAACGAGTAACGAAGCGGATGATCGATGAACTCATGCCTAAAATCAGGGCAGAGGGAAAACAGGCCAAAACTCTCACCATAAAAATTCGCTATCCTGGGATGGAGGATCGTTCATCGGCCCGCAGCTTGGCGGTCGGCAGTGATCTGGAAACCTCATTTTATCCCCTCGTCGCGCAGTTGTTGAAAGCGGCGTGGACTGAGCCACGGCCATTGCGACTCGTGGGCGTGCGTTTTTCTGGTATCGAGCAACCCAGCCGCCAGCTCGAAATTTTCGGCGAAGTGGCCAATAAAAAGCGCCGCTTGGCTGGGGTGCTGGATAAATTGAATGCGCGCGGACCGTTGCCCGCGGTGCATTCCGGCCATCAGCTCGGACCGCGGCCGTCATAGCCTAAGCGCGACGATCAGGGGTGGTGCGGTAACGCCGTATAGCCGCAAGTCTAGCCTCGGCTGAATAATTAATACCGGCGAGTAAAATAAGGAGGGTGAATCCGCACTTAATGATTAGCTTCATAGTTTTACGATTACACTTTCTGGACGTAAGCAAAACGCCGGGGCTAAATTCAGGTTACAAGAAAAGATTCCTCTTGGCCGGCTCGATTCCATTTGGAATCAGGGCATCGCTGTGGATGCTACCTTAATTAAATGAGCTCGCCGTTACCTAATCAGGAAATCGATCAACGAATTGCCGCAGCCCAAGCCGCGGTGAATGCGGAAACTGAGCTTATGCATCGCGAATTTGGCCGAGCACGGAGTGAACTTAAATATGACGGCACTAAAGTAACGGCGGTTGATATTGCCATCTCGCAAAATATCCAGGCGGCGATCAGCGCCCAGTTTCCCGTCGATCAATTTTTTAGCGAAGAGCTTAGTCCAACCGAAACCGCCATTCCCGTTACCGCCCGCTTTTGCTGGGTGCTTGATCCCATCGATGGCACAAATAATTACGTCAATGGAATCAGTCACTGCGCCATCTCCCTTGCGCTCTTGGAAAATGGCGAGCCGGCCTACGGCGTGATTTACGATCTGGCCCGGCGGGTGCTCATTCACGGTGGTCCAGGACGCGGGTTATACGAGGGCACCCGCCCCGCCCAGGCCCGCGGCGAGGCGCCGAATAACCATAGTTTGATTGGGTTTCATTCGCCGTCAGATAAGCGTCATGCAATGGAGGGGAAACAGCTTATTGAAAATTTTAAAATCCGCGGCCTCGGCAGTAGTACCCTGCATTTAGCCTACGCGGCCATCGGGTTGCTCGATGGGGTCGTGGACCACAATAATAAGGTATGGGATATTGCCGCGGCTTGCGCGCTCTGTGCTGAGGCGGGCATCAAGATTCATTATCTAGAAAATCCACCGTTCCCCATGCGAACATTTACCCTCCTTGCACCGCGCGTACAATACGCCGCCGGTCTCCCGGCGATGGTCCAACGATTGCGCGAAGTAATTGGCCGCTAAACCTGATAAGGTTGCAGCGGCACCGGATCCAACACCTTAGCTTGCGGTAATTTTTCCGCAAGTTGCTCGGCGAACCAGGCCCGGGCGGGTGGGTCACCATGAGTCAAAACAATCGAGCGGGGGTTGCACGCCAAAGCATAGTCGAGCAATTCTTCACGCGAAGCGTGGCCACTAAACTCAAAGCGCTCAATTTGCGCGCGGATCCGCGCTTTAACATTAACTGCGGCAAAAAGAAATTCTTCGCCATTTTGCGCCGCCTGCAGATGCCCGCCGGGAGTGTCTGGATCGCAGTAGCCGACGAAACAGATACTATGCTTGGCGTTGCCGACCAGGCAGGAGGCGAGGGTATAAGAGGCGGTCTTCTCCACCATCATACCGCTACTCACGACATAAATTCCTTGCGTGGGTGGCTCTTTTCCCGGGACGAGATCACGCGGCGACTTTTTGATTTTCAGTTCTTTCAGAATCGTCCGCGTAAAGTGAACGAGTCCGGTTTTCTTGGAAATATCATCAAGATAATCGCAAAGGTCCATGCCCAGACCCGAGGCGAAAATGGGCGCGGCCCCTAAACGATTAAATTTTCGAGCATCGTGGAGGATCGCGAGGATTTCCTGCATCCGCCCGAGGGCGAAAACCGGAATCAACACCGACCCACCGCGCAACAACGTGCGATTGATCGTGTCGATCAAGCGAATCATCTCATTCGAACGAAGGTTGCCCAGCGATTTATCGGTAGCGCCATGCGTGGTTTCAGTAACGAGCGTATCGAAATGAACCCGCGGAAGTTTCGCTCCATCCAAAATTCGTTGCGTAGAAAAAAGCACATCACCGGTAAAAAAAATGCGGCGATGTTTATGGACGATTTCTACTCCGCAGGCACCGGCAATGTGCCCAGCGGCATGAAAAGTAAATTCGATCTCATCCTGGGCCCCGGCAAATTTTTTCGGACTATTCAGTTGGTGGGGAAACAAGCGCGGCGCAATGCGATCAATTTCATCATGTGTGAACAGCGGGTATTCCATGATGCCTTTTTCTTCACGTTCACGGACCATAACACTCGAGGAATTATGTAACATCCGCTCGATGAGCATGCGACTCGGGAGCGTCATGATCACCGGAGTGTTCGGTTGGTGCCGCATGAGTAGGGGCAAAGATCCAATATGATCCAGATGGCAATGGGTGATAAAAATAACGTCGAGCTTCACCCCCACGAGCGATCGCAGATCGGGAGCAGCGATGCGGCCAACTTGTTTAGGGTTGAGCCCGCTATCGATAACGAAGTGGAAATCCCCGACCTGACAGTACATGCAATTAGCCCCGATGCCCCCCGCACTGTTTAAATCAATGATCTTCATGCTATGGACGCCAGTCAGTCGGCCGGAATAATCATGTCAAACTTTGGGATCCGGACAAAAATCCGAGCACCGTGAGCATCCACTCCATGAAAACTGCCGAAGGCCTGGCTATTACTGTTCCCGATATGGTAGCTGTTGTAGGAAAAATGTTCGCCGGGCATGAGGGTGGGGGTCTCGCCGACGATTTTGTCCCCCTCGACCACCGCCCGGGTCCCGTCCGCATGTTCGATCACCCACTTCCGGCCGAGCAGGGTAACCGTGCGCTCAGAGCCATTGTGAATGGTCAGATAATAGATAAACGCGTGGGGGCGATCGGCGGGGAGGTGATCACCGCCGTAGCGATAAATGAGCTGATCCAAGTTAACTTTGAGCCCAGGTAATTCATGCGCGACGCTCATCAGATCGCAGCAGTAGAAACGAAGCTGACGACAAAATACATAAAAAACTTCACGCCGGGAGCAGGCTTTCGCCTTGCGCACTAAAACTCTCCCGCGCAGAAAAGCCCTCTATGGAAAAGCTCGCTCTGCTGTCGGTCAGTGACAAACAAGGCCTCGTCGAATTTGCGACCGCCCTCGTACGCCAACAGGGGTATCGATTGCTCTCGACTGGGGGGACCGCGAAGCTGCTTGCGGCGGCTGGATTGCCGGTGACCGAAGTAGGGCAGCATACCGGATTTCCAGAAATTATGGAAGGGCGCGTGAAGACCTTGCACCCTAAAATTCATGGCGGCTTATTATGCCGGCGTGACAAGCCTGAGCATCTCGCCCAGGCGATAAAAAATAACATCACCCTCATTGATTTGGTGGTAGTGAATTTATACCCGTTTGAAGAGACGGTCGCCAATCCCCAAGTTTCCTTCGAAGAAGCGATCGAAAATATTGATATTGGCGGGCCCTCCATGCTACGCAGCGCCGCTAAAAACCACCCGAGTGTAACGGTAATTTGTGATCCCGCTGACTACGCGGCCGTCTTGGCTGTGATGGGAAAATCTGCCGAATTATTGGCCCTGCGTCGTAAACTCGCGCTTAAAGTATTTCAGCGCACCGCACGTTATGATGCCGCGATTGCGCGTTATCTCGAAACGCAGCAAGACGAACCCGATATCGAGACTCTGAGTGGCTTCCCGGCGACGTATAATCTGGCCCTGACCAAGGCCCAAAACTTGCGCTACGGTGAGAATCCTCATCAGAAAGCGGCGCTCTATGGCACGTTCCATCAACACTTCGAGCAATTACAAGGCAAGGAGCTGAGCTATAATAATATTTTAGATATCACGGCCGCGACTTATTTAATTGGTGAATTTGAACGACCAACCGTCGCAATTTTAAAACACACCAATCCTTGCGGGGTCGCGAGTGCTGACACGTTGTTAGCTGCTTGGGAAAAAGCTTACGCGACCGACCGGCAGGCTCCCTTTGGGGGTATTATTGTCGTCAATAATACCTTGCAGGGAGATCTCGCGAAGCTGATCGCGGAGATTTTCACTGAGGTGATCATCGCGCCGCATTTTAGCGAGGAAGCACGAGAAATATTAGGAAAAAAGAAAAATTTACGTCTGATGATCGCAAAGGAAGGCCTCGGCGCCGATACATTACAAGAAGTCCGCTCTGTCGTCGGTGGGGTCCTTGTGCAGGACCGCAACCGTTTGTTGGGTAAAGTGAGCGACTTCAAAGTCGTGACTAAGCGCCAGCCCACGGCAGAGGAATGGACCGCCATGCTTTTTGGCTGGAAGGTCGGCAAGCACGTGAAATCGAACTCAATTGTCTATTGCCGGGGCGAACAAACGCTCGGGGTCGGCGCCGGTCAAATGGCGCGGGTTGACAGCTCGCGGATCGCCATCTGGAAAGCAAATGAAGCGCAACTGAACTTGCAGGGCTCAGTCGTAGCGAGCGAAGCATTGTTTCCCTTCGCTGATGGCTTGATTGCCGCGGCGGAAGCGGGGGCCACTAGTGCGATTCAGCCGGGCGGTTCCCTTCGTGATGAAGAAGTGATTCGCGCCGCCGATGAGCGGGGCATGGCCATGGTCTTCACCGGTATCCGCCACTTTAAGCACTGAGATCCATAGGTCTGGGGTACTTCTTGCTAGCGCCCCGCTTAAAATCGGGTAGCGTTAAACTATGTTTGATCCCGTAGAAAAATTAAAGGAATACGTCCGTCACGCGAGCGTTTCAGCTGATCCGCAATACCTGCAGGGGATGGTGGGAGCACAGCAATTCGTGAGTAACTTGCTCAAAGAAATTGGCTTTAGCGTCGAAGTGGTCCCCACCGCCTTACACCCCGTAATCCTGGGCAAACGCGGCGATAATCCTGCCTGGCCGCACGTGATTATCTACGGCCACTATGATGTTCAACCCCCGGACCCTTTAGCTAAATGGGAAACGCCGCCATTCGAACCAACCATTAAAGGGGAGCGGATTTATGGTCGGGGCACCGCTGATAATAAAGGTCCGCTCATGGTGCATCTTGCGGCGGTGGGACGATTGTTGGAGAAAAACCCTAATCTGCCGCTCCAGATTACGTTTATGATTGAGGGGGAAGAGGAGATCGGAAGTAAAAATTTCAAAACTTTCCTCGGCGAAAACAAAGAAAAATTGCGCGGCGATTTTGTCTACCTGTCTGACACGGGAATTCCTTCGCCAGACCAAATTGTAATTACTGTCGGACTACGTGGTATGCTGGCTTTTGAAGTTGAATTCACCGGTCCGCAGTCGGATTTGCATTCTGGTCTGCATGGTGGCGTGATCATGAATCCACTCCAAGCACTCGCAGAATTTTGTGCATCACTCCATACTCCTGATGGTCGCGTAAATCTTCCTGGGTTTTATGATGCCGTGGTGGAACC
Organism: uncultured Verrucomicrobiota bacterium; assembly: GCA_903906135.1. Lineage (GTDB taxonomy): Bacteria > Verrucomicrobiota > Verrucomicrobiia > Opitutales > Opitutaceae > Lacunisphaera. The sequence goes on from CAIVJE010000195.1 coordinate 7,139, forward strand.
GGAGGCCTGGGAGCGCGCCGAATTACTCAAATTAGGCTTAGATCAGCGCCCTTACGCTAAATTCCTAGGCATCAATGAATTTCATACGCCCCCGGGCTATAATCCTTTTGAGGCCATTCGTTTTCTTCCAACACTGGAATTTAACGGCTTTAGTGGTGGTTATCAAGGAGCCGGCACCAAAACGGTCATTCCAAGTAAGGCTAGCGTCAAAATAACCTGTCGCTTGGTGCCCAACCAGACTCCCGAAAACACCAAGGAAGTTATATTTGCTGAACTACGTCGCCGTTGCCCCAAAGGGGTGACGTTGACGATCAAAGAACAACATCACGCGACTCCTTACGTGGTGATTCCACCTGGGCGATCAAACACCCCCGCTGATCAATCAGTTGTCTTAGCCAAGGGGTTCCGCGCGGTTGAACATGCCGTTACGGCAGTTTGGGGTAAACCACCGCTCTTTCTTCGCGAGGGGGGGAGCGTAGGCTTGATCGCTGATCTTAAACAAACACTCGGGCTTGATGCGGTGATGATGGGCCTTTTCCTACCAGAGGATAATTTACATGCACCGAATGAAAGCTTTCATCTCGGGGTAATGAAAAAAGCGATCGATGCATCAGAACGGGTCCTCGCGGAATTGGCTCAAAGCTAAAATCGCCTTGGGGGGGGCGTGGCGAAAAAACGCCTCACCCTGTTTGCCTTCTCTGCGTCATTTTAGAGGCATAAAAAAGCCCCAGCAAAAAAGCCGGGGCCTTGGCTCTTGCTCTGAAAGAAATTAACGCTTCAGGACCACGAAATCGACGCGCCGGTCTTTCGTCCAGTCGCCTTCAGAACCGCCTTGCTTCGCATCGATGGAGCCTTTCGAGAGGGTTTCCAGACGCTGAGCGTCTACACCGAGTGACTCGAGGTAGCGTTTGACGGCATTAGCGCGGCGATCACCGAGCCCGAGATTATATTCAGCCGTCCCGCGCCAGTCGCAGTGGCCAATGAGCACGAGATTTTTATCAGCATTATCCTTCAGCCATTTAACGGCGGCCTCAATTTTGGGTCGTTCTGCTGAAGAGACTGCTGATCGATCGAGAGCGAAATACACCGGCTCAACGACGCTTTTGCTCGCATCATCAACCGAGCTACCATCGCGGGCGGAAAGGTTCGCGTTATCACCGGGGACCGCGATTTGCTCCGGATTAATACCATTGGAACCAGTTTGCGTGGAATCTGGCATCGCCCGTACTGGTTTTTTGGCGCACGCAGTAAAGAGCAATGCGGTGGTGGCGAGAATCAGACCGAGGATTTTGGAGGAATTAATCATGGGTTACAATGTGATGAATCTGTAGACTAATGGATAATCGGTAGTTACGCGCAAGAAAGAAACTCACGGAGGCGCATTCAGCACCAGCAGCGATCATCAATGGTTGATCAGGCCAATTTCCAGCGAGTAACGAGTCAGGCTTGCGACATCATGCATATCTAACTTCCGCATTAAATTAGTACGGTGATTATCAACCGTCTTGGCGCTGATTGCCAGTTTCTCGGCTATACCCCGAGTGCTATTACTTTCTGCCACGAGCTTAAGGATTTCCCGTTCGCGGCGAGTCAGAGCATCAATTCCACTCGTAGGTCCAGGATGCGCGACCACATTTCGCAGCAGGGCAGCCACGCCAGGACCGAAGTATGTGCCGCCGCGAGCAATGGTTTCTAAGCCTTTTTTAAACTCACTAAGTCCCGCCGTTTTCTCAACAAAGCCGTGAGCTCCCGCTTCAAGCATTTCTCGCACCAAAATCGGGCTTTCATAGGCGGAAAAAATCAATACGCGGGTCTGTTTGAGCGGTTTGCTAATGCGCCGGAGGATATCGACCCCACTCAGACCTGGCAGACGGGCATCGAGCACGATGAGATCAGGCTTAAGCTCCAAACATAATTTACAGGCCTGCTGGCCATCGCCACATTCACCCACGATCCGGTAATTTTGGTCGCTTCGCAATATTTCAGCTAACATTTCGCGAATAGCGGTTTGATCTTCAACGATCACTATTCGTTTCGGTTGGGCGGGAGTAGTCACAAGCGGTCGCAGTAATGGGGTAATAACCTGATAGCTAACTCAGGAACCAAATTTGTCCATGCAGGAATAGCCTAAGGCTAATTGCAGGATAAGCGTCTGTTTGCGGCTGGTGGGGCGACCGGGATTCGAACCCGGAACCAAAAGCTTAAAAGGCTTCTGCTCTACCATTGAGCTATCGCCCCGTCGCCAGCTTGCAGGGTTGAGATATTTTTTCAGTCAGCTGGCAACGCAAGAATTATTTACGTTTAGCTGATATTGACCCCCTGACTCATTTTCGTCCAAAATAGGCTTCCACGACGTTTATCATGGGAACAATTCTCCAAACTCCGGATCAAAAAGATCCTGCACCTATGACAGATAAAGCCCAAGAAATAGCTTTGGATCGGCTGTTGGTCGACCGCTTTAGAGGCGGCGATGGCGTGGCATTTGAACAGTTAGTAACTCGCTATTGGGATCGTATCTATGGAATGGTTCATCAACTGCTCCGCAATCAACAAGATGCCGAGGAGGTCACCCAGGACGCTTTTATTCGCGCCCACCGCGGATTAGTTAATTTCCGCGGAGACTCTGCGTTTTCAACTTGGCTGTACCAGATCGCAACAAATTTAGCGCGCAACCGCTATTGGTACTGGTGGCGGCGGAAACGCGATAAATCAATTTCCTTCGATGCGCCGATGAGCGGGGACAATGACACCACGCTAGCCGAACTTATCCCCGCGGAACAGGAAACCCCGGAAGATGCTACGGTTACTCAAGAATTTGTTAATCGGATCGCCGAGTGCATGGACAAACTCAACGAAAAGCATCGCGAGATTCTCGTCCTGCGCAATGTTCGCAACCTCGCCTACGAGGAAATCGCCGAAATTCTCGGCATTAGCGTCGGCACCGTTAAAAGCCGAATTGCGCGAGCCCGAGAAAGTTTGCGCGAACAATTAGGAGAGGAATTCACCCAATGAAAGACCATCGTTTTATTGAACTCGTTAATTTATATATCGACCGGCAGATCACCGCGACCGAAACCGCTGAACTGGAAGCTGAAATTCAAGCTCACCCCCGGCGCCGCGCAATCTATCAGCAATATTGCCAGATTCACCGTGCCACGATGGTGATTGGGGAAGGTTTTCGCCCGCAAGCTGCCGGCCAACCCACGCAAGCAAGCTTAACCAATAGCCAGTCCGTCCAACGCGCTAGCGCACAACGTCAACGGCGCGTTCGCTGGGGCTATTATGCCAGCGGTCTAGCTGCCGCCGCGTGTTTCGGCTTAATTTTCATCCGCTTAAATCCAAAGCCAGCCGGTGTGATCGAGCGGCTGGCATCTGGGTCGGCTCCGATGGCACAACCCGCGATCAGCCCACGAGCCGACGAGTCGGTGGTGTTGCCCGTGATCTCAACTAACCCTAAGTCTATTTATGTCGCGAACGAAGCGCCCGCGCGACCGATGCAGCGTTCACTGCTTAGCCGTCAAAGTGAATCAATCCAGTACCCATCGCTGTTTGCGGATGAAGTTTTCAACCCAAAGCAAAGCGGACCGTTGACCAACTCACGGACTTTCCGCGGACTGCCGACACCCACCCAGCAGCTCGAGTTTACGGCTTTTCAGTTTCAACGCTAGGCTTAGCCCAGAGCTTTCTTGATCAAGGACTCAGTCGAGGTTGCAGGTCCGAGGGTGACCCACGCTTGTCGGACAGCTTTATCCGCATCCGCTGCGCGATAGCCCAGGGCGACTAAGGCCAAGACGGCATCGCGAATTTTATTTTCAATTGTAGCCACAGGAGCCGCCCCTGCGCCCGCTTGGGTCGCAGCGGCACCAGCGAGCTCAGCCGGATTTAAATAATCGCGTAATTCAATGACGAGGCGCTCAGCCGTTTTTCGGCCAATCCCGGGGCACTTTGAGAGTAAGCCGATATCACCGGCGGCGATCGCTCCTTTTAAAGTAGCGAGTGATAGCTTGCTGAGCACGCTCAGCGCCATTTTGGGCCCAACCCCAGTTACTTTTTCGACCAAGAGTCGAAAAAAATTGCGCTCTTCCTCTGTGCTAAAGCCATAGAGCGTTTGCGAATCTTCGCGATAAACCGCGACCGTGTGCAATTTTGCCTGCTGCCCGAGTGAGGGCAGGCGCTCGGCTGTCGTTACAGGAATATGCACTTCGTAGCCAAAGCCCCCCACTTCAACAGTGGCGGTGAGGGGAGTGGCGGCGACCAACTGACCAGTGATGCTGGTAATCATTTCAATCCGAGCACGTCCTGCATATCGTATAATCCGGGAGCTTGCCCAATGATCCAGTGGGCAGCGCGGAGGGCGCCGCGAGCAAAAATAGCGCGATCACTTGCCTTGTGGGTGAGCTCCACTCGTTCTCCGAGTGCAGCAAAAATCACGGTATGATCCCCGACGACATCACCGCCGCGTAAAGCATGTACGCCCACTTCATTCGGCGATCGCTCCCCAGTGAGGCCCGCACGGCCGTGACGCAGGGCAGTCGCAGACAACTGGCGCTCTTCCAAAATAATATCCAGTAAACGAGCGGCTGTACCGCTAGGGGCATCTTTTTTAAAGCGATGATGCATTTCGACAACCTCGGCATCGTAATCAGCACCGAGAATTCCAGCTGCGCGCTGCGTCAGAGCAAAAAGGAGATTAACGCCGACAGAGAAATTTCCCGCCCAGACACAGGGTATTTTCGCTGCCATGCTGCGCAAATGCTCCTTTTCAGCTGGAGTATGTCCCGTGGTGCCCAGCACGACAGGTTTGCGATGAAGCTGTGCGAGCTCGAGCACCTTAGCCGTGGCCCCCGGTGAGCTGAAATCAATAATTACCTCACAGCGGGAGATCGATGCACTGAGATCATCCCCAGCGTCGAGACCGGCATAAATTGTCGCATTCATTTCACCAGCAACACTGGTGATGACTTGGCCCATTCGGCCCTTGGCCCCGTTTAAGAGAATTTGCAGTGGCATGTGCGTTAGGCCCGGTAAGCGTCCAACGCGGCCAGAAGCGTTTTGCGATTGGCCGCACTTAAGGCGCAGAGTGGTAAGCGAACTTCCTCAGAGCTAATCATCCCCAAGCGGGCGAGGGCTACTTTCATCGGCACCGGGTTTGATTCAATGAAGAATGTCTTGAAGAGCGGGTAAAGTTTTCGGTGCAGAATACGCGCACGACGGTAATCACCGGCTAGAGCCAGCGCGGTCAGTTTGGTGACTTCACGCGGGAAATAATTAGAGGCCACACTGATCACTCCTTTCGCCCCCACTGCCATGAAGGGCAGGGTGAGGCTGTCATCACCACTCAGCACAGTCACGGCATCGCCCAAAGTCTGAATGATTTGATCAACACGATCCACGCTCCCGCCCGCTTCTTTGATGTGGGCTACGTGGGGATATTTTGCTCGAAGCCGAGCGATCACATCTACGCTAATTTCAACGCCACAGCGACCGGGAATCGAATACAATATGATGGGCTTATCTGTGACGTCAGCGATTCGCGCGAAGTGCTGGAAAAGCCCCTCTTGGGTCGGGCGATTATAATACGGTGCAACCAGCAGCAAGGCATCGGCCCCTGCTGCCACCGCCGCCTGACTAAGATCAATGGCTTCTTGCGTGGAATTGGAGCCCGTTCCCGCAATAACGGGGACTCGCCCTCGGGCCGCCTCAATGGTGCAGGCAATGATGGCCAGATGCTCTTCATGGCTGACCGTCGGGGACTCGCCCGTGGTGCCAACCGGAATGAGGCCATCGATCCCGGCCTTAATTTGAAATTCGACGAGTTTCTTCAATTCGCCAAAAGCGACGCCGCCGCGCTGGAAGGGTGTAACGAGGGCAGTGTAGGAACCGGTGAACTGGCGTGGACGTTTCATGGGAAAGTTACCTTGAACGATGCAAAGTTAAGCTGTAGTAAAAGCACAGCTTAAATCTCGGTTCACGCAAAAAATTCCATGAGTATGACGATTCACACTGAAATTGTTAATGATCTGCTCAAACTAGCGGTCGAGAGTGGCGCCAGTGACATCATTATCAAAGCGGGCAAGTCTGGTTATCTGCGCATCGGTGGGCGGTTGCGGCCTGTCGAGATGGAACCCATTTCAGCGGATCACGCGCAAGCCTTCGTCGAGGAAAAAGTGCCGCCGGTTTTCAAGGCACGCTGGGCGCAAGAAGGGCAGGTGGACTTTGCCTATGCAGCTGACGGCATTGGTCGTTTTCGCGTCAATGCCTTCCATCAACGCGGACTCGTGAGTATGGTCTTTCGCCACATAAAAGATCGGCCACCCACTTTTTCGGAATTAAATATCGAGTCGGATACTTTGACTAAAATGGTCTCCGTAAAGGACGGGATCTTGCTGATTTGCGGGGCGACCGACTCGGGTAAAAGTTCCACCATGGCGGCGATGCTCAACTGGATAAATCAAAACTCGGACAAGCATATCATCACCATCGAAGATCCGATTGAATACACCTTTAAAGATGAAAGATCACTTTTCCAGCAGCGGGAAATTGGCCTCGATGTGCCCAGTTTTGATTTAGCGATCAAATCAGTTCTCCGCCAAAATCCTGACATAATATTAATCGGGGAAATGCGCGATAAAGAAACCTTTGAAACGGCAATTTCCGCAGCTGAAACGGGCCATTTAGTAATCTCGACGATGCATGCCTCGACGGTAAAGCAATCACTCACCCGTTTGTTTGAATTTTTCCCACCGGATCAAATTGAGCAGGCCCGGCGCCAAATAGCCGGCTCCTTGCGCGGTGTCGTGTGCCAGAAATTAATTCCCGCGATCGAGGGAGGCGGGCGCTTCGCCGCCCATGAAATTCTAATTGCTGACCTCATGGTCAGCAACCTGATCCTTGATGGACAAAATGAAAAAATCCAACAAATGCTCGAAACCAACAGCGACTCTGGCTCAAAAGCATTCAATAAAGACATTTATCGCCTGATCAAAGAGGGGAAAATCAGCAAGGCCGAAGGCTTGCGCTTCTCCCCGAATCCCCAGGCTCTCGAAATGAACCTTAAAGGAATCTTCTTTCAGAGCTGATAAAATTTCGCGCCGGGGCAGTTGTGTTCGCGCTCGAAATCGTACTCGTTAGAATCGCAGCGACGACTGGGCCCAACTCCCGACGCGAACTTAAGGAGGTTCAGGCTGAGGTTAAAACGAAGCCCCGCATACCCGCCAATTCTGCGCTGACGCAAGGCTTCGCCCAATGACCAACCGCCGGCGGGCAATTCCTTCAGCCGGGCGCTCGCTACCGGACCCTCGGCAGAAGCGATCGGAAGGTAGTAACTGAGCGGAAAAGCCTCCAGGCGACTCGCACCTTCCGACTCTCAGAAATACTTCCCGCCATGGAGGAGATTTTAGGGCTTGGTTTTTAGGCAATGGACCGGTTTAACCGACCTTTCATCTATGTCACACGCGCTTATTTTTGCTGGGCAAGGCGCCCAAAAAGTAGGAATGGGCCAGTCACTTTACGACGGCTCAGCTGCGGCACGGGCGATTTACGATGAAGCTAACCAGATCTTGGGGTGGAATTTGGCCCAGATCAGTTTTAATGGGCCCGAAGCAGAATTGACCCAAACTAAAATCTGCCAGCCCGCACTTTTCGTGCATGGCCTCGCTGTTCACGCAGTCTTGCGCGAAAGAGGGTTATTGCCTGAGGTTAAATTTGCGATGGGTCTGAGCCTCGGCGAAGTCACTGCCTTGACCGCAGCCGGCGTGTTCGATTTTTCAACTGGGCTAAAAATAGTCGCCGAACGAGGACGCCTTATGCAGCAAGCTTGCGAGAAATCCGTGGGTGGCATGGCGGCCATCATCGGCGAAGAACGGGCCAAAGTGAGTGAACTTTGCCAAGAATTTGACCTCGAGGCGGCGAATTTTAATGCCCCTGGACAAATTATTGTTTCCGGCGAAAAAGCCAAAGTGGATGCACTCGTCGCGGCCGCGAAAGAACGCGGGGTAAAACGGGTGATGCCCCTTAACGTGGCGGGGGCTTATCACAGCCGCTTAATGGAACCAGCTCGCGCGGAATTTCAGACTTATCTCGCCGGCGTGACTTTTCAGCGTCCTACTTGTGCCGTGCTGACTAATACCACCGGCCAGATTGTTGCTGAGCCCGAGGCGATTCGGGCTGCCTTGGTAAAACAAATTGTTTCTTCGGTGCTCTGGGAGGACTGCATGCGCAATTGCGTCACATTGGGCGCGACTGAATTTATTGAATGCGGACCGGGCGCAGTGCTCGCGGGACTCGCCCGCCGCACTGAGAAAACCTGGCTGGTGAAAAGCTTTGCTGAATTAACTGACCTCCCTGCTTAAGTGAAAGACGCACCACTCACTCGTAATTTTTGCATTATTGCCCATGTTGATCATGGGAAGACAACGCTGTCTGATCGGCTGCTAGAATTCACGAGTACCATCACGAAACGCGTGATGACGGATCAGCATTTGGACTCGATGGACCTCGAAAGGGAACGGGGCATCACGATTAAGATGCATCCCGTGACCATGAATTATCCGGCGAAAGATGGTCAGATTTACAAACTCAACCTGATGGACACGCCGGGGCATGTTGATTTTGCGTACGAAGTTTCCCGTTCGCTCGCCGCCTGTGAAGGGGCCCTATTATTGATCGACGCCGCCCAGGGGGTAGAGGCACAAACCGTGGCGAATGCACATCTCGCCTTTTCTCAGGGACTCAAGGTTATCCCGGTCATTAATAAAATCGATCTGCCCAGTGCAAATCTCGAGCTTTGCATTCGTCAGTTAGAGGATATTTTAACCATCCCGGCAGAAGAGGCAATTCTCGCGAGCGGTAAATCGGGGATTGGCATTCAAGATATCCTGGAAGCGATTGTGCAGCGGGTGCCGGCCCCACGTTGGACCGACTATCCAACGACCCGCATGCTCGTATTTGACTCCAAGTATGACTCGTATCGTGGGGTTATTTCACATGTTCGCGTTTTCTCGGGTACCTTCAAGGCCGGGGAAATCATGATGCTGATGAGTTCAGGTCAAAAATCTGAAATTAAGGAAGTCGGCATGTTTCACCCTGGCATGATCAAGTGTCAGGAATTGGGCCCCGGCGACGTCGGCTACATTGTTAGCAATATCAAGAGCGTCGATGAAATCAAAGTTGGGGATACCGTTACGCACGCTAATAAACCAGCATCCGAGATGTTACCCGGCTACAAAGAAGTTCGTCCGATGGTTTATTGCGGTCTCTATCCACTGGAATCGAATGATTACGAAAAGCTGAAGGTCGCGCTTAGTAAATTGCGCCTTAACGATTCATCACTGCTTTATTCTAATGAAAGCTCCGTCGCCTTAGGCTTTGGTTTCCGCTGCGGCTTTTTGGGCTTACTGCATATGGAGGTCGTGCAAGAACGCATTCGGCGTGAATACGATGTAGAGATCATTTCCACCTATCCGAGTGTGGTCTATAAGGTAAAGAAGCATGGCGGCGAGGTGATCGATGTAGATAACCCCATTAACTTACCGGACCCGGGTACGATTCTCGAGATCAGTGAGCCGACGATTAAGGCGGCTATTCACACCCCGAACGAATTCCTCGGAGATATCTTAAGTTTGGTCATGGAAAAGCGTGGTAGTTGCGATCAAACGGATACGCTTGATGGCGCGCGCGTCATGTTGACCTGCACGCTCCCGCTCAATGAAATATTGGTCGATTTCAATGATCGGCTAAAAAGTATTACGCGTGGCTACGGATCGATGGATTATGAATTTGGCGAGTATCGGATATCGGATCTCGTGAAGATGGATATCATGGTGAATAACGACCCGGTAGATGCCTTTGCCTCGATCGTGCATCGCAGTAAGGCGGAAGGGCAGGGGCGTAGCCTCTGCGAAAAGCTAGCGGACATCATCCCCGCTCAAATGTTTAAAATAGCCGTCCAAGCCGCGATTGGGGGCAAGATTATCGCCCGGGATAATGTGCGCGAAATGCGCAAAGATGTTACGGCCAAGTGCTACGGCGGTGATATCAGTCGTAAACGCAAATTGCTCGATAAGCAGAAAGA
>CAIVJE010000196.1 GCA_903906135.1 uncultured Verrucomicrobiota bacterium
CCGAGAACCTTTTTGTGGCTGGAGCCTCGGTCTTTGCGCACAACGCGGGACACAATCCGACTGGGCCGTTAGCCGCCCTGGCCTTGCGCTTGGGGGATGATATTGTCCGTTACGTAAAAACTCCGGGTTACTTATCATGATTCTTAGTGGCAAATTTAAGCGACGCGGATGCGTGTTGGTTGGCGTCATTCATTGGGCCGCGCTTCAAGCGGTAGCGGTTACGCCGAATCTAGAAAATGGCCGCAGGCTTTTCGCGACTTGTGCGGCTTGTCATGCGCCCAACCAAGTAACCAGCACTGGTCCTGATCTTAGTGGAGTTGTCGGGCGCAAAAGCGGATCGGTCCCAGGGTTTCGCTACAGTCGCGCGCTCAAGAATACCAAATTTATTTGGGATGAGGTCCGGCTCGATGCTTATTTAGCTGAGCCCCAAGTGGCTGTTCCTGGGAACACGATGCCTTTTCCCGGTTTGCCGGAAGCGACGGAGCGACAAGACCTGATCGCTTATTTAAAAACTGTTAAATGAGGAAATTTTTATATGAACCGTAAAACATTTCTGACGGCACTGGGGGCAGGCGCTCTCGGTTCCCAAGCCCTGAAGGCGGCGGTGGTTGTGCCCACGTCCTTGTGCGGCACAGAGTGGAACCATCCGTACTCGCGGTCGACGGGCGGAGCTCAGCTGGCTGAATTGCTTTGTCTCGACGATGTTGAAGCGCTCGCGCAGCGGCAGATGCTGTCATCAGTTTATGATTTCGTGGCGGGTGGGGCGGCGGATGAATTAACCATCCGCTGGAATCGCGAAAAGTATCGGGATATTCGTTTACAGCAGCGCGTATTGGCTGATGTGTCCGACCTCGACTGCACCACCACCTTGTTGGGCAAGCGACTCGCGATGCCGATTCTTTTGGCTCCGACCGCCAATCATCGTTTGGTGCACCCCGACGGCGAGCTGGCAACGGCGCGTGGGGCTGGCTTGGCCGGAGTTACGATGGTGCTGAGCAGTGGATCCAACACGAGTATTGAAGCGGTGAAACAGGTCGCGACTGAACCGGTTTGGTTTCAACTCTACGTATCCAAGGATCGTGGGCTGGCCCGCGCGCTTATTCAAAGGGTTGAAGCCGCCGGTGCCGCTGCCTTGTGCGTGACGGTCGACAGTCCTTTAGATGGCCCGCGGAATCGCCAAAATCGAGCTAAGTTGGTTATCCCGCCGGGGGTAGGTTATCCTCATTATCTGGGCATCACCGCACCGCCGACCGTGGTCACGCTGGATACGGTGCAGGCGCAATTATTAGACTGGCGGGACATTGATTGGATTCGCTCGATCACGAAAATGCCGATGTTGCTGAAGGGCATCATGAGTCCAGCCGATGCCGAAACGGGGATTAAGGCCGGGGCTGATGGTTTAATTGTGTCTAATCATGGCGGCCGTTGTTTGGATACGCAGCCAGCGACCATCGAGGCGCTGCCACGAGTGGCGCAACAGGTGAACGGTCGCGTGCCCGTGATCGTTGATGGCGGTATTCGCCGCGGTACCGATATCGTTAAGGCGCTCGCGCTCGGGGCCACCGCCGTACAAATCGGTCGGCCTTATGTTTATGGTTTAGCGGTCGGCGGCGCGGAAGGTGTGGCCCATGTCGTCAAGATTTTGCGCCAGGAACTGTTGTTAGCGATGGCGCTGCTGGGCCGGCGCAACATTGCCGCGCTCGATCGCACCGTGCTGTGGGATTAACGGACTTAGTTTCACGCCCTCACGCTTACTTATTTTCCAAATTTTTACTGTTAACCCCAACCTAAATAAAATCCCTCGTTATGAAAAAAATTCGCTTTGGTCTCACCGGTTCCGGCTACATGGGTCGCACCCATGCGGAAGCTATTAAACATCTCAGTGCCTCCGGCGAATTAGTCGCCATCTGGGGCGGCACGCGTGCGGCGGCGCTGGCGGCACGCTGTGGCGCAGCTTGCGAACCAACCCTCGAAGCCCTGATGCAGCGTAAGGATATTGATGCCGTGATTATCACGACCCCTCACCAGTGTCATTTTAAGGAGGTCATGCTCGCTTTGGAAAATGGTAAGCACGTGCTGATTGAAAAGCCTATGGCCACAAAATTAGAAGATTGTGACCAGATGCTGGCCGCGGCGAAAAAGCGCGGGTTGGTGACGGCGGTAGCGCACAATCTTCGTTTCCGAATTAATCTGCCAAAGATGCGCGAATTAATTAAGTCGAATGCCCTCGGCGATATTCAGAGCATGCATTTTTCGATGATCCGGCAGTTGGCCAATGCCGGTAATTTTGGCGGCAACAAGACGGGTTGGGTTAATCAACCTGAGACCGTGGGTTTTGTGATTGATGGTCTCCCGCACGGCGTCGATGCCATGCGTTGGGCTACCGGAGCTGAAGTGACGCGGGTCGCCGGCTTCAGTCGTACCTACACGCCTGACCGACCTATTGAGGATACGACGGTCGGCATTATGGAATTTTCGAATGGGGCGGTCTGCTCGGTGCACACGACGATTGCCTCACACGGCTTTTTTGCCGGGGAAATGGCGCGGCTGATTATTTGCGGCAGCAAGGGCAGTCTCGATATGGATGGCTTTGGTGATATGCATTTCACCGATCGAGAGAAAGGCTGGCGGCTTATTTCCAATCAGCCTCCGGTCATGGCGGATGATCCCGAATCAGCTTATAAAGTGGGTCGGATGCAGGCATTTTATGACCAGATGCAGGCGTTCATCGATCGTATTAATGGAAAACCCTCAGAAGTAGCGACGGGGGAGGATGGCCGCGCGGGTCTCGCCGCTTGTTTGGCGATGCTCACCTCGACGCGCGAAAATCGTCTCGTACCACTCACCTAACCATCCCTTCACCGATCCTCTCGCCGCTGAGCAGGATCGGTCAATTTTCCGGATAGTTTCATCCCGCTACTTACTCCCTTACTATGTCCACTTCTGCGGGAAAGCCCATCGCTTCGCGTTTATCTCTGCCCACCGGCGCTTGGTTGGTGGTTGGCTTGCTCTGGTTAGCGGGAGGTTCGAATTACCTCACCCGCACCATGCTGACCACGATGCGGGGATCCATTATGGAAGAAATTCCCATGACCGAAGCTCAATTTGGGCTGCTGACCTCTGGCTTCCTGTGGATTTACGCTCTCGCCAGTCCGTTGGGCGGTTATTTAGCGGATCGTTTTAGTCGCCATCTGGTAATCATTGGCAGCATTTTTGCGTGGTCACTGATTACGTGGATTACGGCTTACGTGAAATCGTTCGAGCAGTTTGTCGTGCTCCGCACTTTGCTGGGGCTGAGCCAGGCTTTCTATATTCCGGCGTCCGTCGCGCTGATCATTGATTATCACCGTGGACCAACGCGGGCGCTGGCAACGGGGATCCACTCAACTGGGATGATTTTGGGGTCGACCATTGGCGGTCTCGCAGGGTGGTTGGCCGAAACTCACAGTTGGAGCTACGCCTACACCATCATTGGTTTGCCGAATCTCGCGCTCGGGGTCCTGCTTTGTTTTCTATTGAGAGAATCGCCCCGTGAACATCTCGATGCCTCGGCTGGGGTTCCTAAGCCGGAGAAAATTAGCTTTAGCGAGGCTTTGCGGAGTTTAAGCAAGACGGGGGCTTTTTATCTCCTGATCTGCTCCTGGTGCCTGCAGGGTGCGATCAGCTGGATTATTATCGGGTGGATGCCGACCCACATGCGGGAGCAATTTGGCCTTGGCCAAGGCTCCGCGGGATTCTCTGCCTTGGGTTATGTTTTCGGCGCGCAAATGATTGGTTTAATTGTGGGCGGTATATGGTCTGACCGCTGGAGTCTGACCCAGCCGCGCGCTCGGCTCATTTTGCCGACAATCGCCCTCATGTTGGCGGCGCCAGCCTTTTGGTTAATGGGCTGGTCGCATCAGATGGCCTTTACTGTTTTGAGCCTCATCATGTGGGGCCTCGCGGCGGGCTTTTTAGGGGCCAATATGATGCCGATCATCTGCTTGATTGTTGATGCTCGCTATCGCGCTACCGCTTTGGGGGTGCTTAATTGTTTCACCGCAATTTCTGGCGGATTGTCCGTTTACGGCGTAGGGGCATTGCGGGATGCCAAAATTGGGATCGGTCCCATCCTTACCTTTGCCGGCTTCGGGGTTTTTCTCTGCGGAGTTTTTCTTTGGTTGGTCAATGTGGCTCTGACAAAATCCGCCCGTGCAAAATCTCTCGGTTAAATCTCTCAGTTGAATTTCTCAGTTAAATCTCAAAAAATCTTATTATCATGACACAATTAAATCTGCAAAGCTGGTCTCAACGAGCGCCGCTCGCTCTCCCCCGAGCTGGCTGTGCCGCGGGCGTGTTGGCGGATAAACTCATCGTTGCCGGTGGCACCTATTGGTTGGACGGCAAGAAATTTTGGGATGTCCGGGTGGACGCTTTTGATGCGCGCGCGAATCACTGGATTTCGTTAGCGCCGCTCCCGCAGCCGCGCGGCGATGCAGCCGCTTTGGCCGTGGGCGATAGCTTTTATGTTTTTGGCGGCGGAGCTGAGGGTGGCGCTGAATCTTCGGTGATGTGCTATCAGTCAGGTGCGTGGCGCGAATCGCTCGCCATGAAATTGCTGGCGCCAAGGCGTTCATCAGCGGTGGCGATGCTGGATGGGACAATTTATTTGCTCGGTGGTCTTGCTGGTACGGGCAGTGATTTCGCGGCAGCCACCTCCACGGTCTGGGCCGCCCAACCCGGAGGCGCCTGGCAAGCGCGGGCGCCGATGCCCGGTCCGGTTCGCTTCAGTGCGGCCGTTGGGGCGGTAGCCGGACTACTCATCGTGGCGGGCGGTTGCACACCCGATGAGGGCAAGGTGAGGAATTTAGATGAAATTTTATCCTATAATCCCCGGACTGATCGCTGGTCGGTAATCGGGCATTTGCCCGGCGCCCTGCGTGGAGCCTGTGGACTCGTGGTGCAGAATCGCCTGCTGGTGGTCGGCGGTTACACCGATCAATTCATCACGCAAATCCTCAGCATTGATCCTCTGACTGGTCTCGCTGCTACGGCGGGAATTCTTCCGCTCGGCTTGGCGGACACGCGCTTCTTTCAAGTAGGCGCTGAAGTTATCGGAGTGACCGGGGAGAACGGCGTTAAAATGCGTTTTCCTGAAACGCTGGCCGCCACCTTACCTTAAATTTAACCTTAATAACCTGAGCGATCCTCTGACGAGGTCTGCTCAAATTTTGCCCAGTCGATCTCTGCTCTGCTCATTGTCTCCTTAGTACTCCCATGAAAATAACCGCCATTAAGACCTTTCTTTTGCAGCATCCGATGACCCGCCCAACGGGACCATCAAATTTCTATTATCGGACAAGAACCACGTTGATCATCAAAATTGAAACAGACGCTGGGCTGGCAGGCTGGGGTGAGACGGTCGCTTTTTCTGGGATTAGGGATCTGATTGAGCAACAATATGGCGCGATTCTCATTGGCCGCGACCCTTTGGCTCATCGTTCGCTTTGGCGCGAGTTGTGGGGACAGAATTTCGGCAATGGGATGGCACTCGGTGGGGTGGATATTGCCCTCGATGATTTGCGCGGCAAAGCCTTGAACGTGCCGGTCGCTCATCTTTACGGCGGTAGTTTGCGACCACGGGTCATGGCCTATGCTTCGGCGATGAACTATATTGAAGGGGAAAATCCTGCTGACTACTATCCTCGCGAGGCCGTTAAATTAGTGGAACAGGGCTTTCGTGCTTTGAAGATGCGCATTGGTGGACAGACCATCGCCCAAGATTTAGCGGCGATTGTGGCGGTGCGCAAAGCAGTGGGTCCCGACATCAAGCTGATGGCCGATGGCAACGGCGCTTATTCCCTCGGCACCGCCATGCGCATGGGTCGTGAGTTGGAACAGCAGGGATTTTATTGGTTTGAGGAGCCGCTGCCACAAAGCACCCCTGACTATGCCGGTTATGAGGTGCTGACCGCTAAGCTCGATATTCCGATCGCTGCTTGCGAGGGGCTTACTTCTCGCGGTCAGTTCAAGGAAGCGATTTCGCGGCGAGCCATGGCGATTGTACAACCAGATGTGGCGTTGGCGGGCGGGATCGGCGAGTGCCTTTTTGTAGCCGAGCTTGCCCGACTTTGGGGTATCCAATGCATGCCGCATTGTTGGGCTGGCGGGCTGGTGATTGCCGCCTCTACTCATTTTCTCTCGCTCCTGCCTGATGCCTCTTGGTCGCGGGGGACGGAGGTTCCGATGCTCGAACTCGATCGCGTGGAAAATCCTTTTCGCGATAAATTATTTAAGCAATCGGTAGAAATAAAAGACGGCTACGTGACCGTGCCGACCACGCCAGGTCTTGGCGTTGAGGTGGATGAGGATCAGTTGAAGCATTTTGCGACGTGATCGTCGGGTGGCTCGCCCAATTAAACTGGGGCTTAGCATTGGAAATTATCGCTTTCGTTGGAAATTGAAAGCGATTGACACGGTTATTTGCTAAGTTTGTTATAAACGCGCACAGGCATATACACCTCACGTAACCCTACCTATGACTACATTCAAATTTGCCTCCTTACGGCAATCGTTAGTGATCGCGGCAGCTTTCGTTGCCGCTTCGGTTCCAGGTTCAGCACAAGTCGCGGCTGATGCGACTCCGGCGAAGCAGCCTGTTTTAGAACTCTCTAAATTTGAAGTAACGACGACCCAAGATAAGGGCTACGTCGCTAATAATACCGCCTCGGGTTTCAAGACCCACCGCGAGCTGATTAAGATTCCTCAATCGGTTACCGTGGTAACGCGCGACTTGATTGACGATATCGGCGCGACCATGACTTCCGATGTGCTGCAGTATGCCGGCGCGTCGCAGTTCTACCGCGGTGAGTCGATTCGTTTGCGCGGTGCCCGCACGCTGAATGCCTACATGGATGACGCGATTGAGAACGTTCCCTATAGCGACAACGTTAATATCGACTCCTACGAAGTCATGCGCGGACCTGCGGGCGTGCTCTACGCCAATGCCGGTCTCGCTGGCATCGTCCTGAAGACGACGAAAAAACCGCTGCCTTACAGCATGCAGAAAGTAAATTTTTCCTTTAAGGATTATGGGGCATACCGCACTGAGCTCGATCTGACCGGTCCGATCGGTGCTCTCGGTGATGTCAAAGTTGGTTATCGTTTCGCCGCGGCCTTTCAAGGCGGTGACCATTACTTTAAGAACGTCACCGACGATCGGATTGCCCTGCACCCCACTTTGCAATTCGACTTTAAGAATACCACGGTACGTGTGGCGCTCGATTACGTCAGCGTCGACGGTATCGCCGGTGCCCAAAATTTCGTCTTACCAGACGGTAAAATCTATACGGGTGCTGGTCGCGATGAAGGCTACTACCCCAAGGGTATCATGGAGAATTTCTTACAAAATCGCCAGCGCATCGCGATTCTCCAACGTATTTCCGACAATTGGGAGTCCAAGACCAGCTTGTCGCATCTCTACTTCCTGCGTCACGGCACTAACCTGCTCCCCTTCTCGCTGGATCTCCAAGCCAATACTTTCACCCTCTTTGCTCGCAGAAATTATCAACGCTTTGATAACTGGGTAGTAAATCAGGACTTCCTTGGTAATTATAGCACTGGTTCTGTCGGGCACCAGAGCGCCTTAGGTTTTACGCTCACCGACGAGTATAACCGCGCTGCCTTCATTAATGCCAACGGCGCCACGACCGGCGCGATCACGACCCCGGCCTTCAATGGCATTGGCCGCCAATCGTTCGCGATTGCTAATCCCCAGATGAATTCGGTCGTAGTCCCAACCTATGATTCTTACGGATCGCCCTCCGCGGTAGGTAGCTGGACGAACAATCGCCGCTCGACCTATTACTATCAACATGAGGCTGAGATTATCAAAGATCGTTTGATTCTCCTCGGCGGCATGAGCTACGCCACGCTGCAAATTAACGACGTCCCTGCAGTTATCGCTCGCAACACCGCCGGTGGAACGCGCGTGGTTAGTTTTGAAGAAAATCTTCATCGTTATGGTATTGTGCTCAATCTCACCAAGGAAATTGCGCTCTACGCTCTCGATTCGAGCACCTTCTCCCCCCAGGGCAATAGCAACACCCGCGATTACAACGGCGTCCTGCTTCCCGCCCAAGTGGGTACTGGTAAAGAATATGGCATCAAGACGGCTTTGGGCGGCGGTAAATTTTCCGCCACTTTATCGTTCTTCGACTTGAACCTGACGAACGTTGCGGTCTTGAAGGGCGCGCTCAGTCCCATCACCGGGATTTCTTTCTTCGAGGCGACTGGCCTGCAGACCCAAAGTGGTTGGGATGCTAGCGTCAGCTATGCAGTCTCGAAAAATTGGCAGATTATTGCCACGGGCTACAAAGGAACTGTCGTTGATCAAAACGGCGCGAAGATCAACAATACGTACGGCAGCCTCTATAGCTTTTTCACTCGCTACGACTTTACTGACGCTGGCCTCAAGGGCTTTAGCCTCGGTGGCGGTGCGAGCAAGACTGGCGACAACTACTTCTCTACCCCAGGGAGCTATGTTTTCCCAACGGGCGTAACTCCGGGACCAATTGTCCTCGAGTCCGGTTGGAACGCGACGATGTTTGCCTCGTATCAATACGGCAAGAAATGGACCTTCCGTCTCAATATCGATAACGTCCTCGACAAGTCCCTCGCCCTCGGCGCGCAAAGCCCGCTCTTTGCGGACTTGCAGCCGCCGCGGACATTTAACTTCTCCACGAGCTACAAGTTCTAAGTTCAGCTCGGCTAGTTTTACGATGCTTCATCCTTTGCCCCGGCACAGGATGAAGCATTTTTTTTGACTGGGCTTCCCGTGTAACTGGGCCGCAGTTCGGGGAGTTCAGGCGTTAGGATTCATAGTTCAGTTGAAGTTTTGAAGCCCCATTGATCGGAGAGTTACGGCGCGGATCATTGCCCCGAAAGCTACCGTGCCATCCCTTTTGGATTTTATACGATGAAATTTACCTTATCTCTAAAACGCTCGCAGTCGTCTGCCCGTAGTCTGGGTGCTGCGGCGCTTGTGTTCATGGCGTCGTCACTTGCGCTGGCAGTTGGGCCCAAGAGCGATCAACCCGCCAGCCAACCCGTGCTCACTGCTGCGGCTAGCTCATTTTCGGTTACGCCCAAAGTGGGTTCACCGGCCGTGAGTCGCACTCCGCAAGTAATCCATGAAGTGATTGGAGAATTGAAAAGCACGCTCGTGCTCTTGGAATATGGGGATACTCGCCTGTGCTTTTTAACCTCTTCGTTCGGGGTGAATGAAAAAAACATGAACAATGCCTGCCGGGCTCTGGTGGCGAAAGAGCTGGGCTTATCACCCGCTCAGGTCATCGCCGCTTGTTCGCATAATCACACCATTCCGCTGATCGATATCAGTGCAGC
>CAIVJE010000197.1 GCA_903906135.1 uncultured Verrucomicrobiota bacterium
ATACCTTACGCGGCGTCTACCATGATTGGTCCAAGGCCAGTAATGCTGACAGCGTCTGGCTTCGCGACCGAGCCCAACTGACTCTGCCCGCAGGCACGCCCGCTCGTAATTTTTTCAGGAAGGGATTTCTGCTCCCGCCATCGTCCGATCAACCGCCAGCGGCGGGCCAACTGGGTCTGCGCATTACGATCAACGGCGCCCAAAGCCGCGATTTCTTCCCGCTGCCCACCGGCCATTTTAATTGCGGTCTAGATCGCCCCCTGGTCACCCGCGATGAGGAGACTAAAATTGAGATCACCCTCTTGGGCGTAAGACGCGCCAACGCTTTTGCTTGGCTAGCCCAGCGCATCACCCACTGGCCGCTGCCGCTAAAATGGCGGGCTTTGGCCGTGGCGTATCAATCGCACCTGCTCAATCGCCGACTACGCCTCGCTCAAATCGTCGGCGATAAGCAGCCAATCTATGATTTCGCTTACGACAATACCCATGAGATCAGACGCCGCCGCCGAGTGCCGCCAGCGACGCACTACTTAGATAATCGACTGGATCGCCTGCGTTTTCCTGAACGCGAACCGACGACTCATGCCAGCCCTATTACTACCGACGAACACAGGCAACTTGCGCTCGATGCAACAACCCTCATTAAATACCCCCTTTATTATGAGGAATTACTCTGGTCACAACCACGAGAGGCTACGATGAGCACTCCCGCGCATATACTGGCAGCTTATTCGGTCGATGGTCTATTTCGCGACCGACGCGGCATGGAAGTTAATGCGGATACACTCTGGTTGCGCGACCGCGCCCGCGTTCGCCTCCCCGCGGGAACACCTATCCGCAATTTTTTTGTTAATGGCTTTTTGCTGCCAGAATCTGCTGATCACCCAGAAGCGAATGGTCCACTGGGCCTGCGCCTTAGGTTTAATGGGGTCGAGCAGGTTGATTTTTTCCCTCTATCAATCGACCACTTTAATTGTGGAATTACTATCAGTGAACCATTAATCGCCAGCGACCAACCGACAGAAGTTGAAATCACCCTCCTCGGCGTTGAACGCTCGAATACCCTCGCCTGGCTCGGTCGTTTAACGGCGAAGTGGCCGCTGCCGCGCCGTTGGCGCCAACGCCTTGAGGCCTATCGGCTCCAGCGCTTAAATCAGCGCCTCCGTCTCTCTCAGATCATTGGCGATGATGAGCCGATCTATGATTTTAAACACGCCACTCCGCTCGCTCTAGCCCGCCGCTGGCGCACTCCGCCGACCGGCGTCAACCTCGTCGGTTGGTTCCGGGCGACCTTAGGTGTAGGGGAATCCGCTCGCTGTATGGCCCGGGCCTGCGATGCCGCCGCCTTACCCGCCGCGCTGATTGATCTTCGCCTCAACTGCCTCAACCCACCATCCGTTGATACCTTTGCCGCGCGCCTGCAAAACGCGAATCCTCACCCTGTTAATATTTTCCATGTCGATCCACCCGCCTCCGAAGAAATCGACCACCACCACGGCGCGAACTTTCGCAAAGATAAATATAACATTGCTTACTGGGCCTGGGAATTACCGGAATTTCCTGATCATTGGGTAAAGCAAGCCGCTCATTTCCACGAGATCTGGTGTCCTTCTGCCTTCGTGCGTGATGCGATTGCCGCCAAAGTTTCTCGCCCTGTGCATGTCATGCCCCACGCCATTTCCTTCCCGGCCCCGGCTGCCAATGGCCGCGAACGCTTCAAATTACCCACGGATCGCTTCCTGTTTCTCTTCGCGTATGATCTCAACTCTTACCAAGAGAGAAAAAATCCGCTCGCGGTGGTCGCCGCTTACCGCCGCG
>CAIVJE010000198.1 GCA_903906135.1 uncultured Verrucomicrobiota bacterium
CGCCGCCGGGGCCTCAGCCTAGGCGCCCGGTGCGGCTAGTTTTTCTAAACGGCTTTGAAT
Source organism: uncultured Verrucomicrobiota bacterium (assembly GCA_903906135.1). Lineage (GTDB taxonomy): Bacteria > Verrucomicrobiota > Verrucomicrobiia > Opitutales > Opitutaceae > Lacunisphaera. The sequence goes on from CAIVJE010000198.1 coordinate 61, forward strand.
GCGCGCCCGACCTAAGACGCGGAAGATACTTGTGATGCTCGGACCAGCATTGGTGCCAGTGACCGCGAGCCGGGCGACAGCTTGATAATCGCCAAAGCCCAGCCCCTTGCTTTCGGCGAGTGACTTAATCCCCGCTTCAATCGCCGCATCGGCAGTGAAATCCAGCGTCGGTAGAGCCGCGATTAATTCCGCCAAACGAGCCCGCGGGTCGCCCTTGGCCATAACCTTCTCTTTTACTTTAGCATCAATGGGGAAGTCATCGCTCCAAAAATAAACAGTGTAAGCGGCCAGTTCCTCCAAGCCCTTAATTTTGGGTTGGGCTAGCAGCATGATTTCACGGAAATAAGTCTCATCCGCCAGCGCGGCAGCGCCCGTCGCCAATGACTGAAAATAGCCCCGTGCCTGCGCCAGAAAATGCTCCGCTGGTTGCTCGAGCAAATACTGCATGTTCATGTGCGCGAGTTTTTTGCCGTCAAATTTAGCATTCGATTGATTCACCCCCGGCAAGTCAAAGAGCTGGATGATATCAGCAATTAACATTTTCTCGCGGTTATCGCCGGCATTCCACCCGAGCAGCGCGAGATAATTAACGAGAGCTTCCGGCAAAAAATGCCGCTGCTGATATTCCTCAATTAGGGCCCCCTTATCCCGCTTACTCATTTTGCCTTGGCCCATCTCCGGTGATTTTAAGATGAGTGGAATATGGGCGAAGACCGGAGGGACGACCCCAAAGCCTTCATAAAGACGCACGTGCTTGCTGGTGTTGGAAAGGTGATCTTCGCCGCGAATGATGTGCGTGATCTGCATGGTGATGTCATCCACCACGTTGACAAAATGGAACACCGGGTTGCCGTCCGACCGGAAGATGACGAAATCCTCATCCTCCATCCGCTCGACCCGACCGCGGATCTGATCGTCAATCACCACAGGGGCACTCTTCACCTTTTCGACTTCTTTTTTCCGATGCTCGTCGAAAGTTTGATAGCGCTCACCGAGCAGCTTAAACCAGACCGCTCCATCTTTTTCATAAGCCCGCCCCGAGGCTAAGAGCTTTTGCAGATAGTGCTGATATATATCCGCACGCTGACTCTGGCGATAGGGTCCGAAATCGCCGCGTTCCCCAACGCCATTCGGGTTGGGGCCCTCATCCCAATCCATACCCAGCCAAGTTAGGCTATTATAAATCAGCTGAAGAAACTCTTCGCTGTTACGGGCTTGGTCTGTGTCCTCGACGCGGAGAATAAATTTCCCGCCCGTATGCCGAGCATAGAGCCAGTTGAACAACGCCGTGCGGGCGCTGCCGATATGGAAAAACCCCGTCGGGCTAGGAGCAAAACGAACGCGAACTTGAGCCATGAACTAAGACAGGATTATCCCGCCCTCCGAGCCAAGGCTTTTGATGCAGCCCTTTTAGCCGGCGCGCACCGCCCCTAAATCACAGTCGGCGGCGTTAGCCGAGCGGTTACAAAGCCATCAATTAACTGCTGTGCTTCCGTGGCCGATAACTGCATCTGACGCTCGGCGAATCGAGCCATGTCCAAGGGCCAAGGAGCCTGCAGCAGGTAATCCAGACCCGTTGCGCGCAAATCAATCGCCGCACAATGCAGGGCTTGTCGGGTCATACCAAGGAGCGTCGAGTGACGAGTCGTCCAACCCTGTTGGGCAAACTCGAGGTAGAGCCCAGCATCAGGACCATAAAGTTTATCGCCAACCACCCGCTGCCCGAGCCACTCCGCATGCGCCCGAATCTGATGTTTGCGCCCAGTGACCAGCTCAACGCCGGCTAAGGTGTAACCGTTGCGCACCGCCAGGGGATGAAATATGGTAACCGCTTCCTGAGAACCTTCGCCGGCGATCACGCAGGATTTGACGCTCACATTAGCCGACAGATCGGGTCCGAGCGGCTGATTGACCGTCACCCTCTCAGGCATTGTCCCCTGCAGCAGCGTCACGTAAAGCTTGCGAATTCGGTGCTGAAGCACGGCTTTGCCCAACCGAGTGCCCATGGCCTCTGTTTTAGCCAAAATTATTACCCCGCTGGTCTCCCGATCGAGTCGATAGATAAGGCGAATGGCATCTGGCTTAAACTCCTCCCGTACCGCTCCCGCCAAGCTTGACCAAGGGCCATTCTTTGATGGATGGCAAACCAGCCAACCCGGTTTGTTGATGACCAATAAACGCTCATCATTGAGCATCACCCACGTACGCAGTTCCACTGGGTCGACCAAAGGCGGGATGGCCGGCGGCAGGATTTCGCTAGGATCTAACATAGCCCAGAGCGTTCAAACTTATAGTCACCTTTACCAGCCAAGAAGATTTGCAAATCGATGGCTGGTGACTAAATTTCCCTTAGTCAAATGAAGCAGCTTTCATTAAAGATCACGAGGTCGGTCCTTAAGACGTCCGTAAGATCAGCGCTCACTGACAGCCGTAAATTGATGAGACCATTTCTTTGCGTCGTTAACCGTTAAATAAAAACATGAACCATCCCAATCGTCCGCACGATATTATCGTATCTGGTATTCATCTCGAACTCACCGCCGCACTCCAAAACCATGTTCGTGAGAAAATGGAGCGATTATTTCGCCACGAGGAACGCATTGTCCGGATCAAAGTGGAGCTCGAATTCGATCGGAAACATGATTACGCCCATCAATTCATCGCTAAAGGGCATATCATCATTCATGGACCCGATATCAATGCGACGGTGACCGAGGATGAATGCTATAAAGCGATCGATTTGCTCGTGGATAAACTCGATCAAAGCCTGCGGAAACGGCATGGGGTGGCTAAAGATAAGCGTAATCATCCGCACGCGATTGAGTTTACTGACGTAGAACTGCCGAAAGCGGTTTAAGAACCTCTTGATTGATTGCGGCAACCCGCCTTCGGGCGGGTTTTTTTATGCCGCACCCCATAATCAGGGGAGCCACAATCGGCGCCGGCTGATTATAAGATTGGATTCGAGCGCTGATTAATCCTTAAAAATCTCGTGGCTCTTCTTATCCGCAATGCGCGCATCCTCACTCTCGCCACCGGTGCTCGCACTCGCCACGGCAAAGAATTAGGCGAACTTGGTCTTATACCCCAGGGTGATGTTTTGATCACCGCTGATAAAATCACGGCCGTAGGCCCCAAAATAGAAACCCCGATTGGGGCGGAAGTCATCGAAGCGCAGGGGCGCGTGCTCATGCCAGGTTTTATCGACTGCCATACGCACGCTTGCTGGGCGGGCGACCGCTTAAACGAGTGGGAGCAAAAATTGCGCGGCGTGCCCTACGCCGAAATTCTCAAAACGGGCGGCGGCATTCACGCGACCGTGCAAGCCGTCCGGGCCGCGACCAAAAAACAATTAGCCGCACACCTTAAAACTCGGCTCGACGCTATGCTGCGCGACGGCACAACGACGGTAGAAATTAAAAGCGGTTATGGCCTCCAAACTGAAGAGGAGCTCAAGATGCTGCGCGCGATCGTCCGCGCGGGAAATGAATGGGCTGGCACCATTGTCCCCACCGCTCTCCTCGGTCACGCTTTTGAAGGCGACCTAGATGAATATGCCCGCATGGTGGTCAAAGAAATGCTGCCGGCCGTGGCTAAGGAATTTCCTGCTATTACGATTGATGCTTTCTGCGAAACCGGCGCTTGGTCTGTCGAAGCCTGCGTGCGCTTGTTCGAAAAAGCCTCCAAGCATCACGCCGTGCGCGTCCACGCCGACCAGTTTACTTCTCTCGGCATGACCCCGGAGGCCATAAGGCTCAACGCGCGCAGTGTTGATCACCTCGAGGCCTCAACGAAAAACGATCTCCTCTTACTCGCCAAATCGCGCAGCATCGGAGTCATCATGCCAGCGACCGGTTTTCAGACGGATGGACGCTATACCAAAGCAGGTTTCTTAGTCGATGCTGGCGGCGCCGTAGCCCTGGCCAGCAATTGCAATCCCGGCACGGCGCCGACGCACTCACTCCCCTTCGTCATCGCCTTGGCTGTTCGGTTCTGCGGTCTCTCGCCAGCGGAAGCCATCGCCGCCGCGACGGTGAATGCGGCCGCGGTACTCGGCCTAACCGATCGCGGGACTATCGCAGTCGGTCAACGGGCTGATCTCATATTACTCTGCCATAAAGATGAACGCCAACTGGCCTATGAACTGGGTGGCAATCCGGTGGCTTGCGTCATGAGCGGTGGAAAAATAGTCGGTCAGGCTACGTCAGCCGACGCCTAGAATCAAAATGGCATTGCGGGCGATGCCTCAATGCCTAGATCTGACGTATGCGTAATTTATTTTTGACTGCGTTTTGCTCCCTCCTGTTACTCGTACCTCGCCTGGTCGCAGCTGAGCTCGAACCCGGGTTCGTCTCGCTCATGGACGGAAAATCTTTCGCTGGTTGGCGGCCAACAGTCGAACACGCCACGACTTGGAAAATTGAAGATGGGGCTTTCGTTACCCGCGGTGAACGCGCGCATCTTTATTATGTTGGTGATGAGATTTCTTTTAAGAATTTTGAACTAAAGGTCGACGTGATGACCGAGCCCAGCTCCAACGGCGGCATTTATTTTCATACCCATTATCAAGCAACCGACTGGCCGCGCGCGGGATTTGAATGTCAGGTCAATGTCACGCAACGCGACTGGATCAAAACCGGCAGCCTCTACGCGATCGCGAACACTGGCCTAGTTAATGTCGTCGATGGCAAATGGTGGACGCAGCACATCATCGTTAACGGCAACACAATCACGGTCGAAATCGACGGCCAGCGCGTGATGCAGTATATTGAACCAGCGGGAACGCAGGCGGGAGTCCCCTACGAACGCAAACTTGGCCAAGGCACTTTTGCTCTGCAGGCGCACGATCCCAAAAGCGTCGTTCGCTATCGGAATATTCGGGTCAAACGGCTGCCCAACTAACGAACAGCCCGAGCCATCTATTCTTAAAAAATGGTGCGGGCATAGGGAGTCGAACCCCAAACCTCCAGATTCGTAGTCTGGCGCTCTATCCAGTTGAGCTATGCCCGCACAGGCGAAGGGCGAATAAGCTAATATCCGGCGGCGACTTCAAGCAGAATTTTCACCTGCCAGCACTCTTCAGATCGTCCGCCAATCATGCAGCTCTAACTGCAAAGTTTGCCGGCCGTTATAATAATTCCAATTGAGCTGAATCGCCAATTCCAAGGCTGGTCCAACTGGGGGTAAACGATCAGCCAGCTTCCAGGCCACCCCACTCACGCGGCGCCCAAGATCATCCTCAGCGGTGAAGCGGAAATGCTGCTCTTTAAATACGCTGGGCTTAGTGCGTAGCCGAACTCCGCGCACGCCGAAGATTGGCTCAGGATTGCCCATCCCGAATGGATGCAACTGGGCTAGTTGCCCCATCAACTGCTCCGTCAAATCAGTCCCTTGCAGCCAACCGGATAACTCCACGGCAAGATCAGTTGCCGCACCGTTGCGCGTGCGCTGAATGACCTCATCGAATTGCGCTCTAAATTCTGCTAGCCGGCTTTTTTTAAGTGAAATGCCGACAGCCATGGGGTGCCCCCCCCAACTCTCGAGACAGCCAGAACAGGCTGCCAAAATCTCCACTAAATTAAACCCGGTGATACCGCGACCGGACCCTTTGGCAAATTCACCTTCATTACCGAGTACGATCGCTGGACGATTATATTTTCGCGAAACCCGACCGGCCACAATCCCCACCACCCCGGGATGCCAAGCTTCATCAAAGAGGACGAGTCCGCTCGCCGTTTTATAATCTTCCTCCGCATAGCGCTCGGCCCGATCGGTAATCTGCCGCTCGATTTCTTGTCGTTCGCGATTGAGATCATCGAGCTGACGCGCGGTGGTGTCAGCAAACTCACGGTCAGCCGTGAGCAATAAATCAACGGAGAGAGCGGCATCAGCCAATCGACCACTGGCGTTAATCCGCGGTCCTAGCCGGAAAGAAATATCGGTAGGCACGAGTCCTTGCTCAGTTTTCAGCCCAGCCACTTGCATTAATGCCAATAGACCAGGGCGCTGCGTCTCGGCCAGAACCCGTAGACCATGGCGCGCAAAAATGCGATTCTCTCCTGTCAGGGGCACTAAATCGGCAATTGTCCCCATGGCCACCAGATCGAGATAATCCTTCAGCACAATTGAAAGGGCGACCGGATCATTTTCCAATCGCAGACGCTTCAGCAGCCCGTGCGCTAGTTTAAAAACGAGTCCTACGGTGCAAAGATAACGCCACGCTTCATCCCCTGCTTGCGGATAAACGTGCGGGTTAATCAACACCGCACCGACCGCCGCTGCCTCGGTGGAACGATGATGATCGACAATCAGGACATCAATGCCGCGCGACTTCAGATACGCCACCTCTTCTCCCGAATTCGTACCGCAATCGAGCGCGATAAATAAATCAGGCAGACCTACTTCCAACGCTCGATCAATCGAGGTGCGAGAAAGGCCATAGCCTTCGGCGGCTCTACGTGGCACGATATAGCGCGGGTTTAATCCCAGCCGACGTAAAAGACTCACCAGAATAGCGGTACTACACACGCCATCGACATCGTAGTCACCCAACACGACGATACTCTGCTGCAAACGTCGCGCGAGCAACAGGCGCTCGACCGCTTCCGTTAAATTACCCAGTAAAAATGGATCACCCAAACTGGCGAGAGCAGGCGCCAGAAAACGAGCGGCGTCGTCCGGCGAGCTGAGGGCATTGCGCAGTAACAATTCCGCGACAATGGGAGCGGTGTCGAGACTGCGCGCCAGCGCGGCGGTCTGCTCAGCATCAACTGGCGTATAATTCCAGCGCATGGGCGGAGACATGACGTTAGCTGGTTGCGAACAACCAGCGTGACGCGTTGGCGGCAACGCGTCGCATCAGCTTATTCCGAAGCGCGGGAGGAACCGGCCCACTCGTACTTGGGCGCGATATCCTTGTGGGCCTCAACATGCTTCCGATCACCCTTGTGCCACCAATAGAACACTTGGGCGGCGATAAAGATAGCGGAGAAGGTCGAGGTAACGATACCCACGAGGAAAGTGAAGGCGATGTCGTGGAGTTGACCTCCGCCGAACAGAAAGAGCGCGAGGGCGGCCAAGAATGTCGTCGTCGCCGTCATGATGGTGCGGGCAAATACTTTCCGGATCGCACTATTGATAACGTCACGCAACGCCCCGGTGGGATTAAGTTTAAGCTCCTCACGGATACGATCGAAGACGACAACCGTCTCATTGATTGAGTAACCGGCGACGCAAAGAATAGCTGCGACCATCGGCGCCGAGAATTGGTGACCGAAAAGCACGAAGATACCGATGTTCATCAAAATATCGTGCAAGGTCGACGCCATGGCCCCGATGCCGAAGCCGAACTCAAAGCGAAAGGCAATGTAGACTAAGATGACGAGCATGGACACGCCGACTGCCAGCACGGCATTCCAGCGAATCTCTTTGCCGATCGTGGCGCCGATCTGACTTTCGCCAACTTTCTCCAGCTGGGCATTAGGATAGGCTTTCTGGAGGGCCGCGAAGAGCGCACCCGATTTGCCGTAGGCAGTCTCTAGCTTGAGCTGTTCTTTACCGCTACCGAGATCACTCACGTAGCTCGGGCTAATTTCGCCAATGCGATTAGCAGCGGCGACTTCCCGGATTTTACCGGTGTCAATTTTTTGAGAAAACTTAGCCGTAATTTGATCACCACCGGCAAAGTCGATACCGTAGATGCGATCACCTTGATAGAATACGTACCCGATGCTGATAACCACTAACGCGACAGAGCCAATGGCGGCCGGCTTACCATATTTCACGAAATCGACATTCAAGTCACCCAACATGCGGCGCATGGTGATTTTCTTCAGGAAATTCGAGTCGATCAACAACTCCATGATCAAATGGGCGGTGATCAGTACGGAGAAGAGCGTCGACAGTACCCCGATCAACAGGGTGAAACCGAAACCCTTGATGGGGCCGGTCCCGAGCCAGATCATGATACCGCAAATAATCAGCTGCACAAAGTGAGCATCAAGAATCGTCGTGAGCGCTTTCTCAAAGCCGCTCTGATTGGCACTGGCGAGCGATTTTCCGAGCGCCAATTCTTCGCGCATCCGCTCGAAGATTAGAATGTTGGCATCAACCGCCATACCAATGGTGAGCACAATACCGGCGAGGCCCGGCAAGGTCATCGTGGCACCGATGCTAGCCATGACGCCGATGATGATGCAGATATTAACAATTAAAGAAAATACGGCCACCAAGCCGCCCGTAGCATAGAAAGTAATCATGAACGCGGCCACAGCGGCGGTGCCGATGACCGATGCTTTCACGCCGCTGCTAATGGCGTCTTCTGCGAGCAAAGGTCCAACAATGTACTGCTCCTTAACTTCGAGCGGCAAATCCAGTGGGTTGTTGAGCACATTGGCCAATTGCTCGGCTTCGCGAGCGGAAAAGTGGCCGCTAATCTGGGCCGAGCCACCGGTGATGGGCTCATTAATCCGCGGCGCCGAGTAAAGTTTTCCGTCGAGCACGATGCCCATGAGGCGGCCAGTGCTAGCGGTGGTGACATCACCAAATTTCTTGGAACCCTCGGCATTAAAATTCAGATGCACTTGATAGCCGCCGAATTGATCGGTCGTAGCTTGGGCATTTTTAACGGTATTGCCCGTCATTTCAGGAATGCGCTTTACCAAATAGTAAACGGTGTACGCTTGGCCGTTCGTCTTGTTGTCCTCATCTTGGCTCATGAGCTCATAGCCCGCGGGCACATTGGCCGGCGGCTCGCTCATGGGGCCCGTGTTTTCCATCACGAGACGGAAGCTGAGCATGGCTGGCTTCTGGACGTTAGCGATGATGTCGGGATTATCGCGAGTATTGAGGCCAGCGAGTTGGACCTCGATGCGGGAATCGCCCACCGGACGGATCACCGGCTCGGCCACGCCCATGCCGTTAATACGGTTACCAATAATCTCGATCGCCTTGCTGAGCTGCTGGCGACGCTCGTAATTGCCATTCTGCGCATCGGCTTTTGCCGGCGGTGCCTCGAGGGTGAAAGCAACGCCGCCTTTTAGGTCGAGGCCGAGTTGCAGCGGGCTCTTCGACTGCTTGAGCAGATAGGTCAGCAGGATGTCGTTGCGCTTCTCGATGTTCTTCAAGGAACTCTCGAGTTTAATGTCAGGAAAGTATTGCGATAAATCGATTCGCTCGTCGCGCCCAATTTGCTTCAGGACGACATAGAAGCTCAGGTCACGCCCTTGAGCCTTCGCAAATTTAATGGTCTCGTCCACGCGGGCCATAAGTTTGGTAAACTCAGCCGGTTTGCCCGCGGCCTGGCTGCGTACATACTGCGAGAAGTCACGATCAGTGAGTGGCAGAGTGGTAGCGATCGCCCAAAGCACAATAGCTACGGACAGGATGATTTTCCAGAGATTACGACGGAGCATGGTTATTAGTTGTTAAAGGGGTGAAAGCGCTCAGCACGAAAGGCGCTGAGCGGTACGAAGGAACACTTAAGCAGCGTCTGCTTTAGTGACGACCGTGCTGATAAAGCCTTTGCCTACTTCGATTTTATTGTTTTCGCCTATGCGAATAACAAAGCGGTCATCCTTCACGCTGGTGATAGTGCCGTAAATGCCACCAGAAGTGATCACTTCGTCGCCCGATTTGAGCTCGGTCAGCATCTTATCATGAGCTTTCTGTTTCTTACGCTGAGGGGCAAAAACCAGGAAATACATGGCAGCCATCAGCAAAGCGAGTGGCGCGAGTTGCATCAGGGCAGCGGTGCCGGTCGGGGCAGATTGAGCTTGGGCGAGGAATAGAGGTAAGTTAGTCATTGCGTATGCGGGTGTTTTGAAAAATTTGAAAAGTGCGAATAAGCCCCGCCATATTCATAAAAGCAAGCCAAACCCCGCCCCTTCTCCTATCGCCAATTGAAGACGAAATCCGCATCCCACTGGTCGGCTGCACAGTCCGAAGAACATTATGGGTTTAAGCGCTGGGGCGCGAACCACTTTTCCGTCGATTCCGAGGGATTTGTGCAAGTCGCCCCCCTGTCCGACGGACGCACCATTCGCCTCATGGATGTGGTGGAAGAGGCCACCAGCATGGGCCTGAAGGCGCCCATCGTCATTCGCTTACAAGACACCCTCCGGCATCGGGTAACCTTACTCAATCAAGCCTTTCATAAGGCGATTAAAGAGGAGAATTATAAAGGCGAATACCGCGGCGTCTTCCCGATCAAAGTGAATCAATTGCGCGAGGTGGTGGATGAGATCGTCTCCGCGGGTAAAGATTTTAACTACGGACTCGAGGCCGGTTCCAAGCCAGAGTTAATGATCGCCTTGGCCATGCATGAGGGCGCCCAGCGACTCATTATCTGCAACGGGTATAAAGATAATGATTACATGCGCCTGGCTTTGCTGGGACGCAAATTAGGCAAAAAGATCATCATCGTGATCGAGCAACTCTCCGAGATCGATAGCCTCATCGCGATGGCCCAAGAAACGGGCGTCAAACCGATGATCGGGTTTCGCGTTAAACTGCAGACGCGAGGCGAAGGCAAATGGGCGATGTCGACCGGCGACAACGCCAAGTTCGGTTTAAACACAGCGGAAATTCTTTTCGCCGTGGAAAAACTGCGGGCCGCTAAAATGCAGGCGTGCCTTAAATTGGTGCATTTCCACATCGGTTCACAGGTGCCCAATATTATCATCGTGAAAGCGGCGGTGACCGAAGCGGCCCGCTTTTATTGCCAACTGGCGAAGATGGGTTTTCCGATGGGATATCTGGACGTCGGGGGCGGCCTCGACATCGACTACGATGGCTCGCGCACTAACTTTGAATCGTCCATGAACTACACGTTGGGCGAGTATGCGCGCGATGTGGTTTTTAATATTCGTGAAATCTGCGCCGCCTCGGGCGTGAAAGTGCCTGACATTGTCACGGAGTCCGGTCGCGCCGTCGCGGCTCCCCACTCCATGTTGGTCGTCGAAGTCTTCGAGCGAATCAACAAGCACGAATCTCTGGGGAAACAGCATCAACCCAAAACTCGGCATAAGATTGTCGATGCCATGGCGGTGCTCTTAAAAAACAAAGCTAAGCTGGGACGCCTCGAGCGTTTCCATGATGCGCTCCAGAAAAAAGAGGAAGCCTTTTCCCTTTTCAATCTCGGCTACCTTGATCTCGAGAACCGGGCGGCCGCTGAGCAGATTTTCTGGCAGATTTGCGAACAAATCGACAAAGAAGGCATGAAATCTGGGTATCAGCCCGAAGAGCTGCACGATCTGAAAAAACTTCTCGCCGATCAGTACGTTTGCAATTTCTCGGTCTTCCAATCGCTGCTCGATAGCTGGGCGTTGAAGCAACTGTTCCCGATTACGCCGCTGCATCGACTGCGGGAAAAACCCACGGTGAATGCGACCCTCGTCGACATCACGTGCGACTCCGATGGCAAGATCGCTAACTTCATCGACCTCCAGGATGTGAAGGACTACATCACGCTCCACCCACTCAAACGTAATGAGCCTTACTATCTGGGCATCTACCTCACGGGCGCCTATCAGGATATCATGGGGGATTTACACAATCTCTTTGGCCGCGTGAATGAGGTGCATGTATTTCTCGAAGATGATGAGCCCAACGGTTATTATATCGAAGAAGCGCTCGCTGGCTCACGGATCGCGGATGTGATCGAGGGCGTCCAATATCAATGGGAAGAGCTTTGCCGACGGATCAAGCAGCAGATCGACCACGCCACCAAGAAGGATTTCATCAAACCCCGCGAAGGCGTGCGGTTGGTTGAATTTTACGAATCACAAATGCTCGCCAAGACCTACCTCAATATCGAGCAGCAGCCCGGTAAGAAAAAGCGCTGACCGCAGCAAACGTTCCGTCGCCAGGAACATTAGCAACGGGGCGGCCAATTCTTCTGGATACGCCCGGCGCCCTGCTCTGCCCCCACTTATCTATGAACTCGACGGCCCTCCATCTCGCCCTGCTCATCACCCTGCTCGGCCTCAGTAACGCGGCGACTGACTACCCGTCCACCCCGGTGGTTGATTTTAGCTACGCCTTTGCTCCGCCGCACCGCGTCACGGTAGCGCCACCTGATAGCGGTGATAAAACCCTCGTCGACTGCGAACCGGGCAAAGTTATTCTTTCTTGGAGTTACGATAATTTACTCAGTTTTCCGGTCGCTAATTTTTTTGGTCCTCTGACGCAGTGGAAGTTAGTTTTTCAACCGACGATCGACGGACAGAAAGTAGAGAAATCCACGTGGCGCCGCCTCGATGACTGGCTCCCCGGCTTGTCCGCTGAGTTCGTCCACCCCGCGGTGCACACAACGATCGAAGTGATCGGCGGCCAGCGCGCTGCCATGATGCGCGTGACGTTTACTAATCTCGATGCGCAAGCCACGCATCGTGCTGCCGTTGAGTGCGGCGTGCCGGGCACGTGGCGCGGCGTACTCCCCGCTTTCGTGGATCCCAGTCTCGCCACCAATGCCCAGGATGCGCTCATCGCTGGCTGGATGGCTCGCGCCGACCGCGTGATCATCGCCGGCCTCGGCGGCGAAGATTACCCGCTCGCCGCCAACACGCTCGCCCCGACCGTGCAACTCGCACCTGGTCAGACTAAAATCATTTGGTTCATACGACCCTATCGAGTTTACGAATCCATGCTCCCCGAATTGCGCCGGCGTGATTGGGCCGGTGAATTTGCTGAGGCTAAAGCGACGTGGGAAAAACTCCTCGCCCGGACCCCGCGGCTCCAACTCGCGGACCCAGCAGTTCGTCATAGCTACTATGCGGGTCTCGCCGATATCTTTATCATGCGTGAGCCCGTGCCCGGCGACTACCTCGGCACTTTACCCGGAACAGAACTTTATCGATCGGCCAATCCGACAGAGGCGGCCATTGCCAGCGTGGCATTGAGTCAGGCCGGACTCGCGGTTGAAGCGATCGACGGTTATCGTCTGGCGCTTGATTTGCAAAATTTTGATGGCTGCTGGGCTGAGCCCCAAGGCTGGGCCCGCACGGGTTGGTTGGCGGCCGGTTTCAAAAGCTGGTTTATTATGGAGCACTATCGTCTCACGCGCGACCGCGACTTTCTGGCCAATATTTTTCCGCGGATGCTGGCTAGCTCCCGCTGGCAGGAACGCGCACGGCAGCGCAGTCGCCAATTGATCGAGGGAGTAAAACCACTGAACTACGGATTACTGCCTCCTGGGATGGGCGATGGTGGTCTAAAAAATGACGCGAGTCTCTACGGCATTTTTATTCCACATAATATTTGGGCGGTCTATGCAGATGAACTCACGCTGGAGGCCGCGCAAATCCTCGACCGGAAGGCTGAGGTGGTCGAGCTGCGCGCCATTTACGAGGCGGGCCGCGCTGATCTGCTCGCTACCTTACGTCGTGGGGCCATTGCAGAAAAAGATTTTAAATGGATTCCTGGTGTGGCGGGCAAGACGACCGGCAGCCGCTGGGGCGCCCTCAACGCCACTTATCCATTCCGCCTGCTCGCGCCTGATGATGAACTCATCACAGGCACGATTCGCAAAATAGAATCCAAGATCAGCCCAGGCGGTATTCCTATGCACACCGGCTGGATGGAGGAAGGAATGTGGGTGGCGATCACACTCGATAATCTTGCTGAGACGTTGCTGCTCCGCGGTGAATCCGATGCGGTCGCACGTTATTTTTACGCCACGCTGAACCACGCTACCCCGCTTTATTCATGGTGCGAAGAACGCGGCCCAGAACGCGGCGCCACCAAGATCATTGGCGATCGTCAGCACCTGTGGACGCCGATCGCCGTTATCCGACTGCTGCGCGATATGCTGGTATTCGAAAATGGTGATACCCTCCACCTCGCACGAGGGGCTGATCGCTCTTGGCTCGCCCGCGGCCCGCTCGGCGGTGCGGGTTTTGCCAGTCATTTCGGTCCCATCACCTACACGCTTACCCTCGTCGATGCCCAGCATGTTACCGGCGAAATCAACCTGATCTCGGGTCGCGAGCCCGCTAAACTTCAGGTGCACATTCGGCTGCCGGCGGGCAAAAAAGTAACGATGGTTAACGATCCTAAGGCGTGCATTTTGCCCGATGGCGAAACGATCGAATGGCTGAAACCCGCCGCCCAACTACGCTTTGTTGCCACCGTTAACTGAAAGGCCCAAGCTCAGCAGACAACTCGTGCCATGCCTAGCCTGCACGATCGAATTCATCAGCGCAGCGCAGCGTTTAACGTAATAACTAAATTCAGGGTAGCGGCTAGCGGCGGGCAGCGTCTTGGTGACATACACCGATATTATTTCGCGCCTCAGTTGATTGATTGTCTTCGGCCCCATTGCTTATGAATAAAATTTTAAGAAATATTCTGATCTGTACTTTTCTTGCCGGCCTGAAATTTGGTCCGACTCTCTTCGCGGCGGCAGCCGATCAACCCAATATCATCTTCATTCTCGCGGATGATTACGGCGTGGGTGAAGTCAGCGCTTACGGTGCGGATCATTATAAAACGCCCCACATCGATCAGCTCGCTCGGGGCGGCGTTCGTTTTACCCATGCCTACACGCCGTCGCTGTGCGGCCCATCACGGGCCACCATCCTGACGGGGCGTTACCTTTTTCGGACCGGCGCCACCAATCAAGATGCGACCGGGCAGATGAGCTCCGCCGAAATCATGATACCCAAGGTGCTTAAAGCGGCGGGCTATGTCACCACCATGATCGGCAAGTGGGGTCAACTTCCACTGGGGCCGAGCGATTTCGGCTTCGATGATTACCTGCAGTATCAAGGCAGCGGCGTCTACTGGAACACTCAGGTTAAAGGAAAAAACTATAAGTTAAATGGTCAGACCATCCCGCTGCGGGATCACGAGTACCTCCCCGATGTGATGCACGCTCATCTGGTGGAATTCATTACTAAAAATCACGACCGGGCGTTTTACGCCTACTACTCGCTGTCGCATGTGCATACCGAAATCCTGCCCACCCCCGACAGTGCCCCCGGCAGCCAGGATCTCTATGGGGATAACGTCACTTACATGGACAAGCTCATTGGCAAGCTGGTAGCGGAACTCGAGCGTCAGCATTTGCGGGAAAAAACCCTCATCGTATTTTTCGGTGACAACGGCACAGCCGAACATCGGTCGAAGCGCGCAACGATCGGCGGACGGCGACTGGATGGCGCCAAAGGCTCGATGCTGGAGGGTGGCAGCCTCGAGCCACTTATCGTCAATTGGCCCGGCGTCAGTCCCGCGGGCCGAGTCTGCGACGATCTCATCGATTCTACCGATTTCCTCCCCACTTTTGCCGCCGTGGCCGCCGCTCAACTGCCGGCCAAGACGGTGCTAGACGGTCACAATTTTCTGCCGCAAATACGCGGCGAAAAAGGCTCGCCGCGCGACTGGGTTTTCCTGCAACTCGCCAATCGTTGGTATACGCGCAACCACGGCTGGAAACTTACGCAAGCAGGTGAACTTTACGATATGAGCGATGCGCCCTTCGCGGAAAAATTAGTACCCACCACCACGACAGATACCGCCGCGCTGGCTGCGCGGCAAAGCCTGCAGGCGGGACTCAACCAATTGAATCCGGCGGCTGGCTTTGTGGACAAGGGTGATGGCAGCGGTCGCCACGCCAACAAGGCAGCGAAAGCAAAAAAGAAAAACCCCTAGCAGCGAAGCCACGCGGTACGAGGTTCCTAGTCGATCCTCCTTTAAGCCGTGTTGCTTGCTTGGAAAATTCCCGTGGCCCAGAGTCCTCCGCCGATCAACCGCGGTTGCCCCTGCGTTCCGCCAGAGCCGCCGCGTCGGTTCGTTGAGCGTTAACGCGGTGCTGTCTTTCAGCAGTATTGGCCTGCTGATTATTAGTCCGACCTCAGGATGGGCGCGGGATATTTTTGTGCCCGGTCCCGCCGAGTTACGCGCCGCTTTATTAAACGCACAAGCCGGTGATACCCTCCCGCTCACTTCGCCGCGGCTGATCTCAGCGTCTTACCGGCATTCCAGATTCCCTCGATCATCACGGTCTGGGCTTGCGCGGGCAAACCGCGTTCATTGCGCTCAAGCATACTGATCACCACGTCGATGCCGGTTGCGCCGATCAGCGCGCCATTTTGAAAAATCCCACTCACGGGATCACCCAGCTGTGAGCAGGCCAATGAAGCGAGCCCCAGATTTTTGGGTATTTTCCAGCCCTGAGCCCGCAGGTAGGGTTGAATTTCTTGAATCGCCGGAGAAATCAAAACATCGGGTTTTTCCCGACGCAACCAAGCAGCTAGCGGGGATAGATCGTTCCAAGCTTTAAGTAATAGCGGCGGAACCGAGGAGAGCCCATCAAGCAAGCTACTGGCCGCGAGCACGCCGCCATTCCAGCGCCCTTGAAAACGAACGGCATGCGTATCAAGCATCACCAAGCCTGGTCGCCGATAGCCTAATTGCCAACACTCACGCATCGTTTGGAGGCTGGAAAAAAAATGATCATTGCAAACCGTGGCCACCGTTAAAGTTGGCA
>CAIVJE010000199.1 GCA_903906135.1 uncultured Verrucomicrobiota bacterium
AGCCGTGCTTATTACGTTTCTGCGCTGCGCCGGCAATTTTAACTCCACCGCTCGCCTGGACGACATCGTAAAGTTCTGCGCGCTGAAAGCATACCCCGGGCTGCGCTATGTCGCTAAGCGGCTGGCCCGAGCTAGCGAGCGCGCCCGCTTCATCAGGCAAGCTGGCGCTTTGACTCTTCACCTCCGCTGGCTGGCCTAAAGCAACTAAGGCAGCCGCTAAACATTCATGCACGATGCGGTACGATAGCGCGGCCCGAGCGTCGTAAAGTTCATGGCCACGCGGGATCACCAACGCGTAAGTCCAATCTGTACGATGATCAACAATGCCGCCGCCGGTCGGCCGGCGGCAAAGATCGAAAGCTTCAAGGGCGGGCAAATGAGCGCGCACAAAATCTATTTTTTGGCTATAACCAAAAGTACAAGCGGGCCCCCGCCACTCATAATGCCGAAAACGCGGCACGCTGACAGAGGGATAGCGCTGTAATAACAGAAAATCGATGGCCATGTTTTCCGCAGCCCCAGCGGTCCGAACAGGAAGTAAATGCACGCCGCTTAGATTTACCGCTATTCCTCTGAGGCCAAATGAATTTTTTCGGGTCGGCGGGCCTCAGCGCGCCGCATCTAATAAAATCCGGATTTGCTCAAAAAGAACGTTCAACGCAAAAGGCTTGGGCAAATGAATCAAGTGCTGCGCAGGAAAATCGGCAAACCTACGCCACGGATGGTCGGCGGCTGCATTAATTAAGCGCAGCTGTTTATTCGCCGCCAACAGTTGCCGGACAAACTGCAGCTCAACCTTGCCCCCGCGCGACATGAACACCAGTTGCGGGAGGGCAAGCTTACCGGCGAGTTGTCCCCGCGCTTGGGCGGCGGTTGCCACCGCGCTCACCTGATAGCCATCAAAGGTCAGCAAGCCGGTGATCATTTTTCGCAAAACCACATTCGCCTCGATAATAAGCAATGATTCCGGCCCGCGGGAAAGAGGTGAGGCCCCTGGCCGGCTTCGTACCGTCACCTCTCCCTCCATCGTCTCAGGCAAATAAAGAACAAACCCCAACTCTTCCGTCGTGCGCTGGACATGTCCGTAACGGTGGGCCGGCGCAGCGCCTTGATCACTCCCAGTCTGGATAAGTTCTAAAAGATTTTCGACCACCCTGGGGGTCAACCCTTGTTCGGGATCGCTGATGGTGAGCGCAATGTAGCGCCCCGCTTTCATGGCCGCAGTGCTGTGCTCAACGGGGTTCACCACGATATGATTGGCCGTCCGGATAATAATTTTCCCGCCGTCCGGCAGGGTTTTTTTGGCATGCGCACAAAGCTTTAATAAAACCTGTTGAAATTGCGTCGGGGTGATTCGCGTCTGCCCTAAATCAGAGGCCAGCCGCAGCTCTAGGGTTACTTTGTTGCCCGCTACCTGACGAAGAATCGGGGCGATGGATCGTAATAGGGAATTGAAGTTAACTACCTCCCACGCGTTCGCGGCAGCATAATCATCCGCTGGTGGCTCTGGTGGTGGTGGAACTACGCGTAGCATAATTAAGCCGCTGGTTAGGCCGCCGCCCCCAAGACCAACCACTTCACCCCGATCAGGCGGGCTTTGTCTGCCAACCGCGCGAATGAAAATAAATTTATCAACGCAACCAAAGCCATAACGCATCATGGTGGTCTGCACTCCGCGCTGTCAAAATTAACCGCGCTATGTAGGCTGCTGTTTCCGCTGTGCTCTTCGTCCCTGAAATTCCCTGGTGGGCTTATCCCGCACTCTTCGTCACCGGCTTAGTCGCAGGTACGGTTGATGCGATTGCGGGCGGCGGTGG
>CAIVJE010000200.1 GCA_903906135.1 uncultured Verrucomicrobiota bacterium
ATAAGTCCGGCCATCATAATCCCCGCCAGATCAGCGGTCGGCACCAAATTATATCGACGATAAAGATCGGCGATGATCGTGCAGGTGGAGCCCACCGGTTCGTTTATGAAGAGAATCGGCTGCGGTGTAGCCATCGGACTCAAGCGATGGTGATCAATAATCTCGGTGATCGTGACCTCACCTGCGCCGGGCACGGCTTGAGTCAGTTCATTATGATCGACCAAAACCAGCCGGGTGGGGACCGGTTTGAGCAGGTCAGTTTTGGTGATAATACCTAAGAGGGTGCCATCTTCGTGCGTCACCATCATGGCGTGAGGTGCGCCTTGAATGAATTTTTTGCGCAAATCAACAATGCGCGTGTCCACGTTGAGCGGCGTAAATTTTCGGTCAACCAAGCCTTCGATGGTGGCAGCGGTGCGTACGAACCAAGCGGTTGTCGCGGTATCGTGCGGGCTTACAATAATACTGACCCCTTGTTTTTTCGCGAGGGCCAGGATGGCGGGCTCAACCGGTAGATTTCCGCTGATGATCAGCGCGCGAATTCCTAGCTCGATGGCTCGTTGTTGAATATCGCGGCGATCGCCGACGATAATCAGGGACTGTTCAGCGGGGATGCTTTCTTTTTCGGAGATTTTCCAGAAAGTGCTGAGATCCATGGCGCCGATTCGGACGTAAAGTTCCTCGAGACGATCTTCCTCGACGATTTGCAAAACGGACGCCTGGAGGGTTCGCACAATACGAGCTAGGCTGGTGCGGACTTGCCGCATGGCACGGGGCTCATCAAGCCGCGGGATGAAAAAATGACCCAACTGGGCGAGCGTCACGGAACCTAGTACGCGTTTCCGGGCAGAAATGACCGGGAGGACCGTGATCTGATGCTCGTCCAGCAAGTGCAGGGCTTCGGCGCAGGTGGCGTCATTGGTTACCGCGATGGGATTTGGCACCATCAGATCGTGCACGCGCGGCGACACATCGCTGAGATAAGTTGGCAACGGGTGGTTGAAGCGGGCGAGCACCGCATCAATTCGCGCGTTGGAATTGCCACACCGCGCGGCGGTATAGCCAATTTCGCCCCGCATTTGTTTGAAAGCGGCGTAGGCGATTGCGGAGCAAATCGAATCGGTGTCAGGGTTTTTGTGACCAATGACGAAAGTGGGCGTAGCGTTGACCATAAGGAGGTCGGCGAGACTACGAGGCGTGAGGCCTGAAGGTGAAGAATTAAAAAGCCCACCCCGAGATGAGACGGAGGACGAGGCCGTTGGGAGCCGCTCCTACGGCGAACTTTCCGCGGGCGTTCCGGCTAAAGTTCCCAGACCTGCCGGTGAAGTGGCATAAACGCGGGGATTGCTCGCTGGATTGGCGTTGTAGGGCAGCGCCTGGAGGAGTGATGACCCTTTGCGGCCATTATTTAGGGTCAATTGGGACGCTGATTCCGTCAGATTGGGATAAAACTGAACATTGCCACCGAGAAAAGCGATGTGACCGCCCGCGTCGCGGTAAGTGCCGGCCTCGGCGCTCCACCGACCCGAAGCGAGCAAGCCGCGGGTGAAGGCGAGGGGGGTGCTGGGGGCATCACTCAAACGTAGACCCCCGATGAACTCATAGCTGAGGGAACGGTTGGTGACGAAATTTGCGTCCAAAACGGCATGATCACTGGGACTAACAATGGCCGTCGGGTAGAGGCCATTAAACTGCGGATCATTTTTAGAAAAATAAAACGATGAATCAGTGAGAATGCCGCGTTGCGCCAGAATGCCGGCCCAGAGGAAAGGGCCGGTCCCACCTGACAAGGGAGGCGTGCTTTGGGCGAGGAGCGCGGCGGGATCGGGTAGGCGGTCGTTATTATCCGCCGCATAGATCATCGCGGCCTTAACGATTTCCCGCAGGTTATTGGCATCAACGGTGCGCTGAGCGGTTTCGCGCACTTTACTGATAGTGGGAAAAATCAGAGCGGCCAGAATGCCGATAATGGCAATCACAGTGAGCAACTCGATGAGGGTAAAACCAGCACTGACGGGGCGTGTTATCATAAAAATAGAAACTGCGGCCCGTCGGCTAAAACCATTCGAACCGTCGCCAATAAATACAAGCGCATTCTCTGATTACCGGACTGGACAAAGGCCGCCGTTTTGTGGAAAACTTTCCCCATGATTGTTTATCTCGACGGTCAGTATGTTGATTCCACGAACGCGAAGGTTTCGGTCTTCGACCATGGCCTGCTTTACGGCGATGGCATCTTCGAAGGTATTCGCATTTATGGCGGCAATATCTATCGGCTCGATGAGCATTTGGAGCGGCTGGAATATTCGGCCAAGGCCCTGATGTTGACCGTGCCGCTGTCCCGAGCTGAATTATCCGCCGCGGTCTGTGAAACTTGCCGTCAAAATGAACTCATGGACGGCTACATTCGTTTGGTGATTACCCGGGGCATCGGCGATCTCGGTCTGGCGCCTTGGCTCTGTCCCACGCCCACTGTTTTCATCATCGCCAGCAAAATTTCACTCTATCCGCAGGAACACTACGACAATGGTTTGAGTATTGTGACCGTGCCGACCCGCCGGATCTCGCCGGATATGCTTCCGCCGACGGTGAAGTCGTTGAATTATCTAAATAACATTTTTGCCAAAATCGAAGCGCGGCAGGCGGGCGCCCTTGAGGCGATCATGCTCAATGCTCAAGGGCTCGTCGCCGAATGTACCGCGGATAACATATTCACGGTCCACAAAGGTGAAATTTTGACCCCGGCCGCTTCCGCGGGCGCTCTCAAAGGCATCACCCGGGCCACGGTTTTTGATATCGCCCAGGAATTAAAAATCCCCATCCGCGAAGCCGACCTAACCCGCTATGATATTTGGTGCGCTGACGAGTGCTTTTTAACGGGCACCGGAGCGGAAGTCATTCCCGTGGTAAAGCTCGATGGTCGCGTGATTGGCACGGGGAAACCCGGCCCCATTACCGGACGCGTTCTGGTCAGTTTCCGTAAACGTGTACTGACCGATGGTACCCGCATTTAACTCATCTCTTTTAGCCGCTGCGCTCACCGCATCCGCACGCCCACGGCCGCTTGGTCCGCACGGGGTTAAGCTGGACGCGGGCTCCATTTGCATTTCTCGGGCGGCCGACTAGCTTTGATCTTAATTTCACCGCCATGGCTAATTCTCTCAAGTGCGATCTCTGCGTTAAACCGGCGACGGTTCATCTGACGCAGATCGTTAATAATAAGATCCATAAGGTTGATCTGTGTGAGGCCTGCGCCCAAGCCAAGGGCGTGACCGATCCCAGTGGGTTCTCGTTGGCTGATCTGTTGCTTCAGTCTTCGCTTAACCCCGAGCCCACGGGGAATATTCGCTGCGAATCCTGTGGCTTTACCCAGCAAGATTTTAAGAAAACTGGCCGCTTTGGGTGCCCTTCGTGCTATGATTTTTTTGGCAGCTTCCTCGAACCGATGCTCGACACCATGCACAATGGCATCGCGCATACCGGCAAGATTCCGCAGCGAGCGCAGGAACGCAAAACCATCGATGAGCGTCTCAATCAGTTGGAGACTGATCTCAATTTAGCCATCAAAGCGGAGCGTTATGAAGACGCGGCACGCTTTCGTGATGAGCTCAGCCAAGCGCGTCAAACCGCGGGTTCCAAGCCCCTCGTTAAATGAAAATTAACGAGCTCATTGATTCTCAATCTGAACTGACGGATACCTCGAGTAACCGCAGCGCAGTCGTGCTCATGACTCGCATTCGGCTCGCCCGGAATTTACGAAAACATCCTTTTCCGGGTTGGGCCAAGGACGCGCAGAAACGCGAAATTCGCGATCAATGTATGCAGGCGGTTGCCGCGCTGCCGCAAATGAAACGCGGCTTGGCCATTCCCGTCGAATCCCTCGATGAATTGCAGAAACAGATTTTGGTCGAACGCCACTTGATCAGCCGCGAACTGTGCCACTCAAAAGCGGGTTCGGGGATTATCATTAACAAAGATCAATCCTGTGTCGTGATGGTGAATGAAGAAGATCACCTGCGAATCCAGGTCCTGCGCGTCGGGTTTCAGTTTAAGAAAGTGTGGGCGACCATCAACACACTCGACTCGAATTTGGAGGAACATCTCGACTACGCCTTTTCGCCGAAGCTCGGGTATTTGTCGGCGTGTCCTACCAACTTGGGTACAGGGATGCGCGCTTCCGCCATGATGCATCTCCCCGCGCTCGTCATTTCTGCCCAAATGGAAAAAGTGGTGCGCGCGGTTGGTCAACTGGGCATGGTGGTGCGGGGCCTCTTCGGGGAGGGCTCAGATGCGAGTGGCAGTATTTTTCAGATTTCGAATCAGACGACGCTCGGCGAAAGCGAGGAGCAAATCATCAAGCACCTGCACGGCGTCTTAACGACGATTGTCGATCAAGAGCTGAATGCGCGGGCGAAGTTGCTCGAGACCGATCCGAAGAAAATTTACGATAAGATCGGTCGCGCGTACGGTATTTTGCAAAATGGCTATTTACTGAACTCCGGCGAGGCCATGAATCTGCTTTCCTTGATCCGCTTGGGCATCGATCTGGGGGTTTATGCCGACACCCAACGTGGGCTGATTGATCGGCTCTTCATTGAGTGCCAACCAGGTCATGTGCAACACGCGGCCAAAGGGGCATTCGAGCCTGGGCAACGGGATGTGTTGCGCGCCGAGCGGTTGCGGACAGAATTTGCTAAAATGCCCCCACCAGACTTTAGTAACACGACTAATTAACCGATTAGACTTTTTTTCACGATGGAACCTATGAATAATTTCACCCCGCGCGCGCAGCAAGTCCTCGCCTTGGCGCGGAAAGAAGCTGATCGCTTTCATCACAATTATGTCGGCACCGAGCATCTTTTGCTGGGGCTAATTAAATTAGGCCAGGGCGTGGCGGTAAGTGTTTTGCAAAAAATGGGGCTCGATCTTGAGACCGTTCGGGGCGAAGTGGAGAAACAAGTCGGGATCGGTCAGGAATCGAAAACGCCAGTCGGCAGTATTCCCTATACGCCTCGCGTGAAGAAAGTCTTGGCCCTAGCCGGCAAGGAAGCCAAAGCGCTCAATCATTCCTATGTCGGCACGGAACACATCTTGCTCGGTCTTTTGCGCGAGGGCGAAGGGGTCGCGGCGCGGGTATTAAAGACGCTCGAGATCGATATTGAGCGCACTCGGAACGAGATTTTACGGGAGCTTGATCCTCAATTTACGGCGGGAGCAGGGGAAGAAGGTGGCCTAGCGGGAGCCGCCGCTGGGGGTAATCCAGAAGAAGCCGCTCCGCGCGGGGCCAATCCTGATGATAAAAAAGAAGCCAAAACTCCGGCCTTAAAAGCCTTTGGCCGTGACCTGACGGAACTGGCCCGTAAAGGCGAACTGGATCCGGTGATCGGTCGGCAAAAAGAAATTAGCCGCGTCATTCAAATTCTCTGCCGTCGCACCAAAAACAATCCGGTGCTCGTGGGTGAGGCTGGCGTCGGGAAGACCGCCATTATTGAGGGTCTGGCGCAAGAAATTGCGAAGGGCAATGTCCCGGAGATTTTAGCGGATAAAAAAGTGATTACCCTCGATCTCGCACTCATGGTGGCGGGCACCAAGTACCGCGGACAATTCGAGGAGCGCATTAAAGCGGTGATGGATGAAATCAAGCGCACGAAGAACGTCATGATTTTTATCGACGAAATGCACACCATCGTCGGCGCCGGGGCCGCGGAAGGAGCGATGGATGCTTCGAACATTTTTAAACCGGCGCTCTCGCGCGGTGAGTTGCAGTGTCTCGGCGCCACCACCCTGAACGAATACCGTAAGTATATCGAAAAAGATAGTGCGCTGGATCGTCGCTTTCAAATGGTCAAGGTCGAGGCGCCGTCGGTCGAAGATACGATCCTTATCCTCAAAGGCATTCGCGGTAAATACGAAGAACATCATAAAGCCACTTTTACGGATCAGGCGATTGAGGCCGCCGCCAAACTTTCTGATCGCTACATTACCGGCCGTTTCCTGCCGGATAAGGCTATTGATGTGATGGACGAAGCGGGCTCTCGCGCCCGCATCAAAACGCTTAATCGTCCGCCGGAAATCGAAGGGCTCGGCAAGCAAATCGAAGAAATCTGCGTGCTAAAAGAACAAGCCATCGGGGCCCAGCATTTTGAGGAAGCGGCTAAATATCGCGACCAAGAGAAACAACTCCGCACGCAACAAGAGGAGCAAATTACCCATTGGAAGAAGACGCGGGATGAACATCGGATTGTCGTCGACGAAGAGCAAATGACTTACGTCGTCGCGGAATGGACCGGCATCCCGCTCAGCCGGCTCGAGAAGAAAGAAAGCGAGCGCCTCCTCGCTCTGGAGATTGAATTACAGAAAAATATTGTCGGCCAAGATCCGGCCACCATCGCGATTGCCCGCGCCCTGCGGCGTTCCCGCGCCGATTTAAAAGATCCGCGCCGCCCTATCGGTTCCTTCATGTTTATGGGACCCACCGGGGTGGGTAAAACCGAACTCGCTAAGCAATTAGCCGCTCAGATGTTCGGCAATCAGGACGCCTTAATCCAAATCGACATGAGCGAATACATGGAGAAATTCGCCGTCTCCCGTCTGGTGGGTTCTCCTCCGGGCTATGTTGGCTACGAAGAAGGCGGTCAACTCACCGAGGCAGTCCGACGCCGGCCTTACTCCGTGATCCTCTTTGATGAAATTGAAAAAGCCCACCCTGATGCGCTGCAGCTATTACTCCAAATCATGGAAGATGGTCGCCTCACGGATTCATTAGGTCGGACCGTTGATTTTCGTAATACCATCATTATCATGACCACCAACGTGGGCGCACAGCTGATCCAACGTCAGACGACGATGGGGTTTGCGGCCGCCACCGGCTCTGATTTCCATGATCTGGACAAACTCAAGGAGAAGGTGTTGGAGGAAGCCAAGCGCATCTTCAAACCGGAGTTCCTTAATCGCATTAACGATCTCGTGGTGTTCCGGCCGTTAAATAAAGACGATCTTCTGAAGATCGTTGAAATTGAAGCCAGCAAAGTGATCAAACGCCTTGCCGCCCGGAAAATCCATCTGGAATTC
Source organism: uncultured Verrucomicrobiota bacterium (assembly GCA_903906135.1). Classification (GTDB taxonomy): domain Bacteria; phylum Verrucomicrobiota; class Verrucomicrobiia; order Opitutales; family Opitutaceae; genus Lacunisphaera. Next base: position 7,072 of record CAIVJE010000200.1, read on the forward strand.
TCCCCAGAGTCGAAAGCATTGCTCATCGAGAAGGGCTACGACGAAAAATACGGGGCGCGACCATTGCGACGCGCCGTCGAGCATTACCTCGAGGATCCTCTCGCCGAAGCCTTGCTCCGCGGGGAAGTTAAGGAAGGCGAACCGATTCTGGTGATCCGTAACGGGGATAAGCTCGAATTTCAGGTTAAGTCTCCCGCCGCTGAAAGCGGTGTAACGCCTTGAGTTATAATCTAGCGGGGGCGGGTGAGCTAGTGGTGGGTTCAACCCTTGCCCGGAGTCATGACCCTGACCAGTCTCGCTGGGTCGTCGGACTCAGGTTATTTCTGCCTAAATCGCTATTAGGGTGAACTTTTACAGCTTGTGAGCGTCTAAGTCCCGAGTTCAGACTCTCACTACCCATGATCGATATCCTTAAAGGCGCTGGCATCCTCATTTGGCCCCTGGCCCTCTGTTCATTTGTTGCGGTCTACATCGTCTGCGAACGGCTCTACGCGCTGCGCAACGCCGCCATCCTCCCGGATGATCTCGTTGACGCCATCGTCGAGGGTCGCCCAGGGACGGGTGGGCGTCACTCCGTGCTCGCGCGGATTATCGATTTTGCGCAAATCCACCAAGATGATCCCGAGGCCGTCAAGGCCTTCGCTCGCTTGCAGATTAATCGCATGGAGCGCGGCGTACCTTACCTTGATGTTATTTATACCTTGGCCCCGCTGATCGGTTTGACCGGCACCGTTACCGGACTTTTGAAAGTGTTTTCGCAAATCTCACCCGAGACGGGCTTGCCGGATCCCGTGGCTTTTACGCAAGGCGTGGCCTTGGCTTTATCCGCGACCGTGATCGGCCTGGTGGTAGCGATGTTTGCCTTGGTGCCCGCGGGCTATCTTTTCCGCAAAATCGAAAATTATGCGGTCAAGATTGATTTGTTGCTTGAACGCATCTTGGCCCGCGCTGCAAAAAAATTATGAGCAGTGGTCTTTACGTTAAGGGCCGCAAGCGGCCGGAGTTAAACCTCGTGCCGTTGATTGACGTGCTGGTCATGCTCATCTTTTTTGCGTTCGTGACCATGCAGTTTAAGCAGGCTACGACGATGAATCTGACCCTGCCCAAAGTAGAAACCGCGGGTAAAAGTGAACTGAAAGATTCGCTGACTATCAGTTTATCCAAAGAGGGCACCGTGGATGTTAATGGTAAAGCCGCGAGCATGGATACTTTGGACGCCATTGTTCGGGAAATCGGCCGCATCAGCAAAGATGTCACGGTGGTGATTCGTTCAGACGAAAACACCCCACTGCGCTTCGTCACCCAGGCGATGGATACCTGCCGCAAGCAGGGTTTGAATAAAATCCGCCTGCAGTCGCGTTGAGGTTTTGCGGTGGTCGTAAGTGTTTGCGCGCACCCCGCTTACTCTGCCTGATTTCCCTATGAACATCCTGATTACCGGTGTCACGCATGGGCTCGGTCGGGCTCTCGCTGAATTTTATATCGCGCAGGGACATACGGTCATCGGTTGTGGTCGGAGTGCGGAAATTCTTAATCTTCGTTTTACGTACCCGGCGCCGCACGATTTTACCGCTCTCGATGTCACCGAGGAAAATCGCGTCGCGCTGTGGGCGGAGAAGATCAGCGCGCGTTACGGCGCTTCGGATATTTTGATCAACAATGCTGGCTTGATGAATACCCCGGCGCCCTTGTGGACGGTGCCCGCGGCGGAGTTTAATCGGGTGATTGATGTAAATATCAAGGGAGTTGCCAACGTACTCCGTCATTTTGTCCCCGCCATGGTCGCCCGCCAAACTGGCGTAATCGTTAATTTAAGCTCAGGCTGGGGTCGTAGCACTTCACCCGGCGTGGCCCCTTATTGCGCGAGTAAATATGCCATCGAAGGCCTGACCCAAGCTCTCGCGCAAGAACTGCCGGCCGGCCTTGCCGCCGTCGCACTCAATCCGGGCGTCATCGACACCGCTATGCTCCGGCTCGCATTTGGCGAGGGGGCGGGGCGGCATCAAAAGGCCGAGGCTTGGGCTAAGATCGCCGCCCCATTTATTTTGAACTTAACGGCCGGCGACAACGGGCAGTCGCTCAGCGTGCCGGATAGCGCGCCTTAACCTTTCAGCGGGAACTCGCGCTTCACCCATTCTGCGAGCATTTCCTTGTCGTAGTTGAGCGGCTGATTCCGATCCATGAAGGAAGTCATTTTCGACTGAAAATCTAAATCGATCAGGCGCCGCTCGCCTTGCCGCACTATCGCCCCATTGGCATCTTTCAGCTCAAAGCTCAGCTGCATGCGTGGGATATAAATTGATTGGATGAAACGCACGCTGTCCACGCGCCCTGGGGGGATGTCACCAGCCAGATCAATATCGGTAAATGTAACGCTCAGCTTTTGCCCAACCGCCAAGCGACTTGAGGCGGTTTTTTTGAGATGCTCACTGATCAGATCAAGGTAAGATTGGCTATAGCCGCCACCAAAGGAATCGCTGACGTCGGTAAATTTGTCAGGATCTTGAAAATTAACCGCGACGTTATCGATGACCGGCGCATTGGTGACAGGAGCGGGCAATTGACAGCTGCTGGTTGCTAGCACCACAGCGAGGAGGAGATAGGCGGGAGATTTCATGAATCAGAAGTAGTCGATTTTACTCGTAGTGCAAATTGATTGCCGGGACCGCTATCTAATGGCCGCTTACCGCCAGGTGAAGGCTCAGAAGGCGATATGCGGCTCCACCTCAGCGTCGTAATTTACGCCGGGCAGGCCGAAACCAAAGAGTTTGAGGAATTCTGTTTGATAGCCGGCAATGTCAGTCAACGTGGCGAGATTCTCGGTCGTGACCTGAGGCCAAATCGCTGAAATGGCATCTTGGATTTCTGGGCGCATTTCCCAGTCATCGACACGTACGCGACCTGCGCTGTCAAATTGGAGTTTGCTGCCATTATAAAGCTGGGTGGAAAAAAGCCGCTGCATCTGCTCGATGCAACCCTCATGGGTGCCTTTTGCTTTCATTACCTTATAGAGAATCGCGATATACAGCGGTACCACGGGGATCGCTGAGCTGGCCTGTGTGACCAGCGCTTTGTTCACGGAGATGAAGGCCCGCCCATTGCCGTGCGCCGCGAGTTTGGCGTTGATGGCAATGGCGGCGCGCTCGAGGTCAACCTTCGCGGCGCCAATCGTGCCGTCCTTGTAGACCGGCCACGTGTGCACCGGCCCGATGTAGGAATAGGCGACGGCGGTAGCCCCAGGAGCAAGGAGCTTGGCGTCAGCGAGGGCTTGAATCCACATCTCCCAATCTTCGCCACCCATGACGGCGACGGTATCAGTAGCCTCCATTTCAGTGGCGGACTCGATCGTCACTTCGCTGACGATGCCCTTATCGGTATCAACGGTCTTGTTGGTGTAAGGTGCGCCGAGTGGTTTGAGAACAGATTTATGGACCGCGCCAGTTTTGGGATGCGTGCGGCGCGGGGAGGCGAGGGAGTAGACCACGAGATCGATCGGTCCCATGTCGCGCGCGATCATGGCGAGGGTCTGTTGCTTGATGGCTTCAGAGAAAGCATCGCCGTTGATGTTCTCCGCATAATAGCCAGCGGCGCGCGCGGCGCGGGTAAAAGCGATTGAGTTGTACCAACCTGGGGTCGCCGGACGCCCTTCTTCGGAAGGGCGCTCATAGAAAACCCCTAAGGTCGCCGCGCCCGAGCCGAAGGAAGCGGTGATGCGTGAGGCTAAACCATAACCGGTGGAGGCACCGATCACTAAAACATTTTTCGGTCCCTGCTTGATGGGGCCCTTCGCTTTGACGTGGTCGATTTGCTGTTGGATATGCGCCGCACAGCCAGTGGGATGGGCGGTTACGCAGACAAAACCCCGGACCTTCGGTTTGATAATCATGTCCGCAAATCCTTGCGGAGTGCCGACGGGTGTCAAGTAACAGCCGGCGCGGGGCTTTAACTGCGGCAGCCGCGGTTGCCGATGGGGCGGGGGGCTTATTTGCCCAGCAATACGATTGGGCCCACGGCCTTAGGTACGCCGCCTTTCTTCTCTAAACTGATCGCAAACGCCGCGGCTTGGGCGACGGGTTGCGCGGGCTTAAAGGGCAAGATCACGCGGCCATCTTGGCTGACATGAAAGATGCCGCCGTCGACGGGATTGGGATAGGCGGGGTCCACGATCCAGATCTGATAATCCTGCGTATCAGCGATGGCGGGGAGTTTTTCCATGGTCAGTAACCCCATTTGCTGTTCCGGATCCCAGACCGCGATCACTTGAGCTTCCTTAGTGTTACCCGCGAGTGAAGCTAGCGCCGTGACTTTGAGTCGGGCGAGATCTTCGGCCCGGTGCAATTTATCACCGAGGCTCGCGATCATTTTTTCCGCGAGTAGGGAGCGGGAGCTGAGTTGATTTTGCGCCATTTTATAAGCGACTTCCGCTAGTTGGCGTTCGCTCCGGAGCGAGCTATTCTCATCGCGAAGCATTATGCTTTCACGAGCAAACCAAGCGGTAGCGAGCGCGAGCGTAGCCGCGGCCGCCCAAGGGATTAATTTGAAAAATGAAAATGAGACTATTTTAGAATCCATGGGCTTATCAGGTTGAACTAAGGGGGGGGCCGAACACGCGGCGAGAACCGCTTGCTTGAGCTCCGCGGGAGGATTGAGCTGAGCCCCGCTGAGCGCGAGGTTCGCAGCGGTGGCGGCGAGTTGCGCAAAGAGCACCTGGAGCTCGGGGTTGGCGGCGAGCTCCGTCACAAAATTCAACCTCTCCGCCGCTTCGAGAAGATCGAAGGCGTGCAGGGCCGCTAATTCTTCTTGGCGCTCGGTAATCATAGATGAAATGGAATGATTTCCCGAAGTTGCCGCAGGCCGCGCCGGATGCGGGCTTTGATCGTTCCGAGCGGTGCGTTGAGAGTGACCGCGATTTGCTGCTGCGTAAGACCACTGAAGTAGGCGAGTTCGATGGCCTTCTGCTGGTCAGGTCCCAGTTGGGCCAAGGCGCCGCGAACGGCTTCGGCTTTTTCCTGCAGCCAAAGCGAGTGGGCTGAGTCGTGACCGCCATTCAGAGTCATTGGCTGGATATCGGGCGCTGATTGCGTCAGCAATTCAGCTCGCCGCTTGCGCATGCGTACGCGATCGATGGCACGATTGCGGGTCAAGGTTACTGCCCAGCTAAAAACTGATCCGCGAGTCTGATCATAGATGGATGCTTTTTTCCACAGCTGCACAAAAACATCCTGCACCACATCTTGGGCTTCGCTGGCGTCATTCAGCACCCGAAATGCGAGCGAGTACAACGGCTTGGCGAGTGAATCATAGAGTTGGGCTAACGCGGCTTGTTCGCCGATCGCCATTGCGGCCAGCAGTTGTGCTTGCTCACGAGCTTGAGCCTCATCGCCAATTGGACTGGGCGCTGGCTCCGTCATAGGGCTCCATAGCTTCGCCGTGCTCTGCGGGGTAAGTGACGCGAGCAGCGCAAATCGAGGTAAAATGGCCTGAAACATTTCATACTATATACGCCCCCGCCTACAGCAGGGATGCCCACGTTTTTGATTTCTTCGTGATTAGCAACCGCAATGCAGGTTCATAACACCAGCTGCCCGATCAATCCAAGCACGATGAGGGCCGCCACTACGACGAGGATCCTCTTTTCTTGTTTGGTTACAGCGAGGGGCATGGATCAGAGTCCGTTTGCGGACAATTGCGCTAAAATTTCACGGACCAGCGGCTCTTGGGCCAGTTCTCCCCACGCCTGATCGCTGGAGAAACGTACAAAAAATTGCTCCCCTTGTCGGCGAAAGCCGTACTGGAGCGCTGTTTTAACCAACGCGGACAGTGCATACGGCTCAAGATAATCAATCACCCGACCATCGTACACGTGCCAAAACCATACGTGCTGGGCTAAGCCTTCCGCATTCTTGAATAGCCGCTGCTCGGCCGCGCTCGTTTTAAGCTTCGGTAATAATAAATCCTGCTGACTCGCCGGAACTGACTGCGCAGCCCACCCCGCCGCCGGCCAGCAGGCATCGGGGGTGTGCATCGCCACCCCACTGACGGAGGCTTGACCGGGCTCCCAGTAGGCGATGTACACGCTGAATTCATGAAAACGATTATTCCCAGCTGAGCGCACGTACGTACGTTCAAGAATGTTTTTGGTTCCGAGTATATCTGCGAATTGATAAAGATCGTTGGCGGGAGCGACATCCCAGCCGGCAAATTTGCTCGGCAGGAACGTGGTCAAATCTGGCCCCGCTCGTCCTCGCTTCAGGGGTGGTCGGGCGTTCGCGAAATAAAATGCCGCGAGCGCGATGGTCGCGACGAAGCCAATTCCAAAAATAACCAAGGCTAAACGTGGCGGTCGGTGCCGACTGCTTGGGTCGAGTGCGGGCGGCGCGCTGGGGTTTTGGGTTTCCCAGTGCAGCGCCAACCCAATGAGCACCGCGGTCGTCACACCGAGGATGGCGTAGCCCGTTACAACATGCCACGCTCCGCTAATCGCTACGCCGGAGTTCGCGAGTAACGTCAGGATAATAGAACGCAGAAAATTCATCACTAAGGCCAGCAGGGGAGCGCTCACGATCAGTGCCCACCGACGTTTCGGCTCGCGCACGAGCCAAGCGGCCAAGAAAAAACCAACGAAGAGGCACGACAACAAACTGCGGATGCCACTACAGGCCTCCGCAACCCCGACCGTCGTCCGCGCTAACTCGATCACATTGCCATGCTGGTGCGCCGCGATGCCGAGCAAATGCAGTGTCCCCATCACACTCGCCGTAACTCCGCTTTGCAAAGCAAGCGTCAGGCGCACGTAAGTGCCTTGCGGGAGCGGCGTCACCAACACCCATAGAAAAATCGCCGTCAGGCTAACCCAGTTGAAGGGGAGCACTCGAACGTTGGCCTCTGCTAAAATCAATAAACCCGCCAGCAGGAAGCTGCTCAGCGCTAGTGCCAGTAGGAAAAGCACCAGTGCATGCGACCAAGCGAGGGAAGCGGCGACCAAGCCCGCGAGGGCGAAGAGGGCAAACCCAAGCCCCACGGCGGCGGTTACGCCCACCGTTAATCCTTGGCTATTGGGCAACCAGCGCCACGGCCCCCGGCGACGACTTTCGCCAATTAATAATAAAAAAATTAACGGCGCAACGAACCCATGCGCTAGATCTGGATTATCGCGCCACTGCGGCCAGAGCAGCCCGCTCATAATTGCGACCAACCCGAGCAGCCCGCAGCTGAGCGCCCCGATCACTCCGCGGGGCCAACCCAGCACGGGCGCGAGCGGGACGGGGTGGGCATTCATGAGGCGGTGTACGCTACGACAATGGATCAGACCTTCGTCGTAAATAATTCCGCATGCATGACGCCTTCGGCCACCCGAGTGACGGGACCGCTCATCTTGATCGAAAAATCAGGCGCGATCTCGATGGCAATTTGCCCGCCAGGCATGTGCACGGTTAATTGGGCATCGACCAAGCCCAACTTATGCGCCACGGCGGCCGACGCGCTCGAGCTGCTGCCCGAAGCCAGCGTATAACCGGCGCCACGTTCCCAGATTTCAATTTGGACATTCTTCCGATCGATTACTTTGAGGAACTGCACATTAATCTTATTCGGGAAATTCGGATGAATCTCGATCGCGGGACCATAGGTGGTCGCGAGACTCGCGGAAATTTCCGGCAGAATCATGACGCAGTGCGGATTGCCGATCCCCGCCGCGGAGAAAATAAATTCACGATCATGGATGGTGAATTTCTCGTTGAGGACGGGCCGAACGGCCCCGGCAACGGGGATTTGGTCGCTCTGAAAAGTGACTCGGCCCATTTCCACCATGATGCGTTGACCGGCCGCGCCCACGTGCGAGGAGACCACGCCACCGGGGACTTCGATCGTGAACGGTGCTTCACCAACGAGCTTTTGATCGTACAGGAAGCGGGAGAAAATCCGCAGACCATTGCCTGATTTTTCTGCTTCCGAGCCATCAGGATTAAAGATGCGCAAACCAAACTGAGCTTTGGTCGAGGGCAGGGGACCCCAAAGAATCCCATCGGAGCCTGCGCCAAAATTGCGGTGACAGATCACGCGGATCTGCTCGAGGTTCGGAGCCGACCAGCCGGGAAAATCGGCGGGGTTCAGCACAATGTAGTCGTTGCCCAGAGCGTGATATTTATAGAATCGCATGCGATAAAATCTTTAACCGAGCTCACGATAAACACACGGAAAAAATTTACCCACCACAGGCATTTTAAGGTTCTCTCAAATCAGTAACGAATGAATCGGGCAATAGGCTCTGAGCGAGCTAGACCTTGCGATACGCAAAGCCCATGCCCCCTATATTCGAACAAACCGTGAATAGATGAGGAACTGCATTTTCTGGGTTGGAGCTGCCTGAATTTACGTAAAAGGAGCGCTTTGTTTGGACACGGGCCCAGCGCAATTTGCCTGGGTGATCGCTCATTCCGCTGCACCTAACTTACGCCGCCGGGGGAAAAGAATTTTCCGCGGTCAGCGCGTTTGGCTGCTGCGCCTCACCCTCGGACTAAGCGCGCTCGTGGATCCGATGGTGACGCTGACGCCCGCGGCCATCGCGCCCGCCCGCGTGAGGCAAGCTCCAAAAATTGCGGGAATAGTTGAAGGTTCCCTGCAGCTGTTGTCGGCGCAGAATGTAACTTTAAACGGCAACGCCCAGATCACCGGTGATTTCCTCGTGCCCGGCACGCCCATCATCAAGCTCAATGGCCGCCCCACGTATGCCGGCACGCTCGAGGGGAGCGGCACGCTGACTCCGAGTAATTATACGATCACCCTCAACGGCACCGTCGCCTTGAACCATATTGTTCGCCGCACCAATGCCGTCAGCCTTGACCAAGTAGCGCCCCCACCAAAACCGCGCGGTACTCGGACCGTAAAGCTCGATCAAGCGCGAGACACCATTGGAGATTGGGCGACCCTGAGAAATCTCACCCTCAAGCAAGCGTTCGGCTTGCTCGCCGTTCCGTCAGGAAATTACGGGGAGTTTCGCGACGAGACGAACGGCGAAGATGAGCGAGATAAAAATCATAATGAGGCGCGGGTAGGCCCCACGCGCAGTGGTTTTATCTTGGGCGCGGTTGGCACCACCCAGCCGCTAATTTACAATTTTCAAAGTCTGGAACTTTCGAGCGCGAGCATGCTTGAGATTGTGGGTCCGGTCATCGTGACCGTGGCGGGTGACTTCGTAGTCAACTCAGTCATTGGCCAATCGGCTCATCCTGAATGGCTGGAACTGCGAATCGCGAACGGCGATGTTAAGTTAAAAAGCAATGCGGTGCTCTCCGCTATACTCTTCGCGCCAACGGGCACACTCACACTCGGTAGCAAAAGTCTGTTGGTTGGCTCTTTCGCGGTGAATGATCTCGAGGTATCGGAAAATGCGCGGGTTCGGCTAACCACCGTCGCGGCCAATCTACCCCCGACGATTATCGTGACTGCCCCAAGCAGTGGCGCAACGTGGTTGG
>CAIVJE010000201.1 GCA_903906135.1 uncultured Verrucomicrobiota bacterium
CCCGGCTGGTTTTGGTCGATCATAATGAACTGACTCAAGCCGTGCCCGGCGCAGATGAGGTCACGATCACCGAGATTATTGATCACCATCGCTTGAGTCCGATGGTTACGCCGCAGCCGATTCTCTTCATCAACGAACCGGTTGGTTCCACCTGCACGATCATCGCTGATCTTTATCGTCGCTATAATTTGGTGCCGACCGCTGATCTGGCGGGGATTATGATGGCCGGACTTATTGCCGACACGCTCTTGCTCAAAAGTCCCACCACCACGCCGAAAGATGCCGCCGTCCTCGAATGGCTCGAGACGCATGCAGAGATCAAAGGTAAAGCGCTGGCTAAACTGATCTTCAGCTCTGGCTCAGTCATCCTTGCGAGCCCACCGGACAAAATCGTCCGCTCCGATTTTAAGATTTACGATGAAGACGGCATCCCGTTTGCGGTATCGCAAGTGGAAGAATTGGGCTTTGATAATTTTTGGTTGCACGCGAAAGCGATTACGAAGGCCTTGCGCGAACTCCGGCAGGATGAAAAACTCTCATTTGCGGCCTTACTCGTGACGGATATTAATACGCAAAACTCCCTCATGATTCTTCAGGGCGAGGCGGAATTCACTCGGCGCATTTCATATGCCCAGGTCGAACAGGACGAAATTTTTGATTTACCTGGGGTCGTGAGTCGGAAAAAACAGCTCATTCCTTATTTAACAAGTTTACTCAAAGAGATGTCGGCCGATGGCGAAACGGCCTCATTACGGAAGAAAAATTCCGCCGCGGGCCGCCGTTAAAAAAATCAAGATCGCGCCTCACCGAATCTCTGACTTTTATATTTTTATGTCCACTGAACCTCTGCCGCCTGTCCCCGCCCCTAGTGATTTTATTCGCGAGATCGTCGCGGGTCACGTCGCAGAAAAACGTTACGCAAAAATCGTCACCCGTTTCCCGCCCGAGCCCAATGGCTACCTGCACATCGGCCACGCTAAATCGATCTGCCTGAATTTTGGTCTCGCCCGCGAAAATAACGGTCAATGCAACCTCCGCTTTGATGATACCAACCCAGTTAAGGAAGATCTGGAGTACGTAGAATCAATTACCGCTGACGTCCAGTGGCTCATTGCGGGTTGGGCCGAACACTGCCTCGCGTTTAAGCCCAAAGGCGCCCACCCCACCCTCATCACCAGTAACGGCCAGCCCGATTATTATCTTGGACCAGTGACTCCCGCGGCCCTTACGACTGAGCCTTTTTTCGCCAGCGATTATTTTGACCAGCTGTATGAGTACGCCCTCACCTTAATTCGCAAAGGCCAAGCCTACGTCTGTGATTTGACTCCGGAGGAGACCGAAAAATATCGCGGTGCGCCAGATCAACCCGGCAAAGAAAGCCCCTTCCGCCATCGGAGTGTGGCGGAAAATCTTGATCTCTTCCAGCGGATGAAAGCCGGCGAATTCCCCAACGGGGCGCGCTCGCTGCGCAGCAAGATCGATATGACTTCGCCCAATATGTGGTTGCGCGATCCATTGCTCTATCGAATTCGCCACGTCACGCATCACCACGCTGGCGACAAGTGGTGCATCTATCCGCTCTACGACTACGCGCATTGCCTGAGCGATTATCTCGAAGGCGTCACCCACAGCGTCTGCACCTTAGAGTTCGTGGACCATCGTGCGCTCTACGACTGGGTCCTAACCTCCCTCGACCTGCCGCGCACCCTGCCCCATCAGTACGAATTCGCTAAACTCACCCCAGGCTACACGCTGGTCTCTAAGCGTAAGCTGCTCACTTTGGTGAACGAAAAAGTCGTGACCGGCTGGGATGATCCTCGCCTGCCGACCCTCTCTGGCCTTCGTCGTCGAGGAATTCCGGCCAGCGCCCTGCGGCGCTTTGTCACCAGCGTCGGCGTAACTAAATTTGATAGTCTCACGGACATTGCGGTATTCGAGCATGCCGTTCGTGATGAGCTTAACCAAGTTGCACTACGACGCCTCGCGGTGCTCCAGCCGATCAAATTGATTCTCACAAATCTCGCACCTGATGAAGTGATTGAGTGTGACGCCACCAACAATCCACAGAGTGAAACACCAACCACGCGCCGGGTCACGCTAACCCGCGAAGTTTTTATTGAAGCCGATGATTTTGCTGAGGTGCCCCCGCCAAAGTTCTTCCGGCTCAAGCCCGGCGGCGAGGTACGTCTAAAATATGCGTGCATCATCAAGTGCGACGAATTGGTCAAAGACGCCACTGGCCGCATCACCGAAATTCGCTGCACCGCCGATTTGACCACGCGCGCAGGCGGCCCAAATGTGGCGCGCAAGGTAAAAGGCACTCTGCATTGGGTTAGCGCGAGCACGTGTATCGAAGCGGAAGTCCGGCTCTACGATCGCCTTTTCACCGTCCCCGAACCAGCTGCGGAGGAAGACTTCTTGAAAGTCATCAATCCACACTCGCTCACCGTCGTCACCGCCAAACTTGAAGCCTCGTTAGCGGAAGCCGGCGCCAGTGAACGCTACCAATTCGAACGTCTGGGCTATTTCGCCCTCGAAACCAAAACCGCTGAGCCTGGTCGGCTGATTTTCAATCGGACGATTTCGCTTAAAGATACGTGGGCGAAATAATCGAGCGCCGCCGGGGCCTCAGCCTAGGCGCCCGGTGCGGCTAGTTTTTCTAAACGGCTTTGAATGCGCGCCCGACCTAAGACGCGGAAGATACTTGTGATGCTCGGACCAGCATTGGTGCCAG